>NZ_JBQEPD010000003.1:177695-417695 GCF_052045675.1 Brucella sp. 22210 | reverse complement strand
CACAGGGAGAAAGACAGAAATTTACTCCTTATTCATCAATCTGAACAGGTGATTCTGACGCGGAAGCCCATCCCATTCGCTCGGCAACATCATCTGCAAGGGCTCGCATCCGTCGACCGATCTCCTTAATCACTTCGGGACGAGCTTCTGCCGCCATCATCGAAAGAGCAATACCAGCGCTAGGGCGGTGCGGCTGTTCATAGATTGCAGCGCCGATACAGAACATGCCTTCGCGCAACTGGCCGTCATCAAGGGAGTACCCCTTCTCTTTTACACCAGCCATCTCGACTTCGAGTGCTTTCAGCGAAGCGACACTCGCCGGTGTGGCGAGATCCGGCCAATGTTCCGGAAGATGGCGCGCCCGCTCCTCATCCGGCATTGCCGCGAGCATCGCTTTGCCTGTCGCCGTAAAGACTGCGGGAACACGCATGCCGATGCGGAACGTAATCCCGAGCGGCGCTGTCGAATTGCGGCAAGACAGATAGATGACATCCGGACCGTCCAGATGTGAAAGCGTCAGCGTATAGGCGCCAAGCCCCTCTGCCTGCGCGACCGCCTCATGAAACACCTCGACAATATCGCTACCCGCCAGAAAGACATTGGCCCAGCGCACCGACTGCGGCCCCATGGAAAAGCTGCCGTCATTATTGAATTTGAGAAGCTTCAGATGAACCAGTGTCTGGCAAAGCCCATGCACGCTGCTTTTGGGTAGCCCGGCCTGACGCGCAATATCGGACAGTTTCAGTGCCCCGCCCATGCCGTCACCGGCCTTGGTGATAAGATCAAGTATCTGTGCCGCGCGCATGACGGCGGGAACCAGCTTGAGGGAACCTGCCTCGTCAGTCATCGTTTCATTCCTATGCTTGCTCGCCATCTGCCCGACAGATCATCGGCTGACCGGTTGACTTTGGTCGGCATGATCTGTTTAATTCAGTATATCGAAGAGTGTTCAATATACTGAACAATCAATCAATGCAAGACTGGGACGGAACATCAGACATGATCACCTTGAAAGACCCTTCGCTGCTTCAATCGAAATGCCTGGTCGACGGTCGCTGGATCGACGCGGCTGACGGCAAGACGATCAATGTGACCAACCCGGCTGATGGCTCGGTAGTCGGCACTGTCCCGTCGCTGTCGGTGGACACGATCAAGAACGCCATCGACGCTTCCGCCAAGGCGCTTCCCGTCTGGGCCGCGAAGACCGCCAAGGAGCGCGCTGGCATTTTGCGCAAGTGGTTCGACCTTATTGTCGCCAATGCCGATGATATCGCACTGATCATGACGTCGGAACAGGGTAAGCCTCTGGCTGAAGCGCGCGGTGAAGTGCTCTATGCCGCGTCTTTCATTGAATGGTTCGCGGAAGAAGCCAAGCGCGTCTATGGCGACACCATCCCTGCCCCGCAGGTTGGTCAGCGTCTGACGGTCATCCGCCAGCCGGTCGGCGTCACCGCCGCAATCACACCATGGAACTTCCCCGCAGCCATGATCACCCGCAAGGCTGCACCGGCGCTGGCCGCGGGCTGCACGATGATCGTGCGCCCCGCCGATCTCACGCCGTTGACGGCGCTGGCGCTTGGCGTTCTGGCTGAAAAGGCTGGCATTCCTGCTGGTGTGTTGCAGATCGTGACCGGCAAGGCGCGCGATATCGGCGCTGAACTGACCAGCAACGATATTGTGCGCAAGCTCTCCTTTACCGGCTCGACCGAAGTTGGCCGCCTGCTGATGGCGCAGTGCGCACCGACGATCAAAAGAGTATCGCTGGAACTCGGCGGCAATGCGCCGTTCATCGTCTTTGACGATGCCGATCTCGACGCCGCTGTGGAAGGCGCGATGATTTCCAAATATCGCAATGCCGGTCAGACCTGCGTTTGCGCCAACCGCATTTATGTTCAGCGCGGCGTTTATGACAAGTTCGCCGAAAAGCTCGCTGAAAAGGTCAAGGCGCTGAAGGTTGGCAACGGCACGGAACCGGGTGTCGCCATCGGCCCGATGATCGAGGAAAAGGCGATCACCAAGGTGAAGGCCCATATTGAAGATGCTGTTTCGAAGGGCGCAAAGCTCATCACCGGCGGCAAGGAGCTGGGCGGCCTGTTCTTCGAACCGGGCGTTCTGACCGGCGTCACGTCGGACATGGCCGTCGCGCAGGAAGAAACATTCGGCCCGCTCGCGCCGCTCTTCGCCTTCGACACGGAAGAAGAAGTGCTGGCCATGGCCAATGATACGATCTTCGGTCTCGCCGCTTACTTCTATACAGAGAACTTCAGCCGTGCGATCCGTGTTGGCGAAGGCCTTGAATATGGCATGGTCGGCCACAATACCGGCCTGATCTCCAACGAGGTCGCTCCATTCGGCGGCGTCAAGCAATCGGGTCTCGGCCGCGAAGGCTCGAAATACGGCATCGAGGAATATCTCGAAACCAAATATATCTGCAGCGCCTACAAGCGCTGATTGTTGCCATGTAATGAATGAGACGGCGCGCATTGTTCGCGCCGTCTTTTTTATTTATAGACGGTGCAATCGCAACGACGGCTATCCGCCGCACATTATCCGGACAATCCATGCTGCGCCGCCTTTACGACTGGACGATCTCACTTGCCTCCCGAAAATCAGCCGAATGGTGGCTGGCCATCATCGCTTTCGTGGAAAGTTCGGTTTTCCTTGTTCCGGCAGACGTTCTGTTTCTGCCAATGGCGCTGGCCCGTCCGGAACGCGCCTGGCGCTATGCCTTTATCGCCACCGTTTCATCGGTGCTCGGCGGCATAGCGGGCTGGTATCTCGGCTATCATGCCTATGAACAAATCGCCAAGCCGGTGCTCGAAATGTATGGCAAGCTCGACACGTTCGAGCAGCTGCGCGGCACGACGAGCGCCGACGCAATTTTGCTGATGCTCATCACATCGGGCCTTGCCCATCTGCCGCCGATCAAGGTGGTGACGATCCTGTCGGGCGCGGCGGGCGTCAATATCTGGCTGTTCATCGCATCGGCAATCGTTGCACGCGGTGCGCGCTTCTTTTTTCTGGCCTGGCTGCTGCGCCGCTATGGCGAGCCGATCCGCCATTTCATCGAAAAGCGCCTTGGCCTGATCGCCAGCGCCGTTGCAGTCCTGCTCATAGCCCTGTTTTTTGCTGTGAAATATCTTCACGCCTGATCCGGCTGCCTCACGCCGGTCAAAATAAATTGCTTGGAAACAAGCCTCTATCTTAGTTTAGCTGCATATAAAGAGCTGCGTCAGGAAATTTCAGATGGCATTTGCACTCAATAATCCGGTTGGCAAGGTTCAGGCCTGGACCGCTGGCATCATGACGGTCGGTCTGGCCGCAACCGTCGGCACCGCCCTTGGCTTCGAGCACCTAGCGGGCTTCATGCCATGCAAGCTCTGCCTTGAAGAGCGCACACCTTATTATATTGGCGTCCCGGTTCTGGCTGCAGCCTGGCTTTCCTACGGATTGAAGTGGCCGCCGATCCTGACGCGCGGCCTGATCCTGATCGGTGCGCTTTTGATGACCTATGGTCTGGCGCTGGCCGCCTATCACACGGGCGTTGAGCTGAAATACTGGCCCGGCCCGACCGATTGCAGCGCGGCGACCATGAAGGTCACGCTGGATGCGGGCAATCTCTTAGGTGATCTCAACACGCATCCGCCTGCATGCGACAGCGCACCCGGCTTTTTCCTCGGTCTGTCCTTTGCCGGATGGAATGTTGTCGCAAGCCTGTTCTTTGCAGCCATCGGCTACTACGGCGCATTTGCGAAGAGTGGGAAGTAAGGGAAGATTCTGAGGGGGCTTAGGTCTTCTTTTTTCGCATAATGTTGTCGCAAGATTGCTACGCGGTTTTGCGCAACATGCGTCAAGGCTCCAGTTCGACATCCCAATATAGAAAATCGAGCCAGCTATCGTGCAGATGGTTGGGCGGGAAAAGACGACCATTATTGTGCAGATCCTGCACGGTCGGCATGACCGGCTTCTGGCGCGGCCACATATGCGCAGCGGCAGGCATGAGACCGCCCTTGCGCAAATTGCATGGTGAGCATGCGGCGACCACATTTTCCCACGTCGTCTCGCCGCCATGGCAACGCGGGGTAACGTGATCGAAGGTCAGGTCATGCGGAGAACCGCAATACTGGCACTCAAAACGATCACGCAGAAAGAGATTGAAGCGCGTAAATGCCGGATAGCGCGGCGGCTTCACATAATCCTTCAGGCAGATCACACTCGGAACACGCATGGAGAAAGACGGCGAGGAAACGATCTGATCGTATTCCGCGACGATATTCACGCGTTCGAGAAAGACCGCCTTGATCGCATCCTGCCATGACCAGAGCGATAAGGGATAATAACTGAGCGGACGATAATCCGCATTGAGGACCAGAGCGGGCAAGCCACTCGTCGAGACGGTCCGGGGTGAGACTGCAATGGTCAAGGACGCACCTCCTTCAGAGCAATTCCGAGAAAGGGCGAAACGACGACTTTCCAAGCGGAATTGCGCTCTTCATCGGAGCGCCGCGCGTCCATTGTGGGCGCAACAACGACGCTCCAAGACCGCGAAGGCGGAACTGCAATCAGCAGAAAATCAAGCTTCTGCGAATCGAAATACCGTCATCAGCTGATGCGGATAATGTAAGCCCGACGTGACAGGATTGTGAAGCGGAAACGCATTTATGCCACCGGAAACACGCAACATTTACAGAAGCATCTACAAAAGTGGGGTCGCCTCGCGCCCCTTGATCGCCGCGTAATAGGCCCAGAACAATCGCGCCGCAACGCCGCGCCAGGGTGCCCAATCTTCCGCCAGTAGCCGCAACGCTTTAGCGTCCGGACGCGTTTCATGTGCGAAGGCATGACCAACGGCTGCTTGCAGCGCCACATCACCCGCCGGAAACACATCCGGATGACCGGCTGCAAACAGCAGATAGACTTCCGCCGTCCACGGCCCGATGCCCTTTATCGCCGTGAGAGCAGCAATGGCTTCCTCCGCAGGCAGGTCACAAAGCCCGTGCAGATCAAGCCCGCCATCCACCAGCGTCTGCGAGACAGCCAGGAGCGTTCTTTGCTTGGGCCGCGACAGGCCGGCAAACCGCCATGCCTCCTCGCCGCCATCGATATAGGCCTGCGGCGTCAGCGGATCGATCGCCTGTTTCAACCGCGCCCAGATGGCCGCAGCGCTTGCAGTTGAAACCTGCTGCGCCACGATAATGGAAGCCAGACTTTCAAAGCCGGGTTGTGAGCGGCGCAGCGGCACGGCATGGGCGCGGCTGCGTATATCGGCCAGCCGCACATCGGCAAGCACCAGCGCTTCGAGGCCGGCCTCTATATCGTCCAATGTATCGATCCGATGCATGCTGTGGCCTTTCATTTCAATCACCGACAAAGTACCAATGTGCCTCAATGACAATCAATAAGAACCGGCAACTGCCACAATCATGACCAGACCCGTCTTTCGCTTCGCACCAAGCCCCAATGGCCAATTACACCTCGGCCATGCCTATTCAGCCCTTCTCAATGCACGCATGGCGAACGAAAACGACGGTCGCTTTCTGCTGCGCATGGAAGATATCGACACGGCGCGCTGCACGCCGGAGCTTGAACAGGGTATTTACGACGATCTGCACTGGCTTGGCCTTTCATGGGAAGAGCCCGTGCGCCGCCAGTCGGAACATTTTGGCGAATATCGCAATGCGCTGACAAAACTGGCCGACAAGGGCCTCGTCTATCCAGCCTTTCTCAGCCGTGGCGAAGTGCGCGAGCGGATCGGTGAAGCCCATGCCAAGGGCAAGGACTGGCCGTCCGATCCCGACGGGACGCCGCTTTATCCAAGCGGCGAGCGCAACCTCTCCGAAAAGGAGCGGCTGGAACGGATCGTCTCGGGCGTTGCCTATGCCTGGCGTCTTGATATGGAAAAAGCTCTGGCCGCTGCGGGCGGGCCATTGTTCTGGGAAGAAAGCGGCACCGGGCCGGATGGCGAAACGGGACGCATTGCCGCCGACCCCGCCAAATGGGGTGACGTGATCATTGCGCGCAAGGACACGCCGACCAGCTACCATCTTTCCGTGGTGGTGGACGATGCCCTGCAAGGCGTTACCCATGTCGTGCGCGGCAGCGATCTTTTCCACGCGACCGCCGTGCATCGTCTCCTGCAAAAGCTCCTCGACCTGCCGGAACCGCTTTATCACCACCACCATCTGGTGTTGGGTGATGACGGGCTGAAACTGTCGAAAAGCCGCAAGGATACCGCTCTTGCATCCCTGCGCGAACAGGGTTCCACCCCAAACGATATTCGCGACATGTTGAAACTGGAGCGGTGATTTTCGCCCCAGCGTCACAAATGATGTGCCCGCGCACCGATTGACGAAAGCGCGCCAAAGCGGTTCAAAGGCAACAGGATAGCTGGCGCTAAAAGCGCTGGCGAAAGTTGTGTTTATTCTGAAGGAGGCCAAGCCATGAGCAATTACGTCGAAATCGAAGGTTTGCGTGTTGCCCCGGAACTCGTGGAGTTTCTGGCCAAGGAGGCCGCTCCCGGCACCGGTGTAGATCCGGACACGTTCTGGAAAGGCTTTGCCGCCATCGTTCGCGATCTTGCCCCGAAGAACCGCGCGCTTCTGAAAAAGCGCGACGACATGCAGGCGAAGATAGACAGCTGGTACAAGGAAAACCGTGACAAGGGCTATAGCCAGGCGGATTACCAGCAGTTCCTCAAGGATATCGGTTACCTTCTGCCGGAAGGCGGCGAATTCACCGTTTCGACCGCCAATGTCGATCCGGAAATCACCCATATTGCCGGTCCACAGCTCGTCGTGCCGGTCATGAACGCACGCTATGCGCTCAACGCCGCCAATGCGCGTTGGGGTTCGCTTTATGATGCGCTTTACGGCACCGATGCGATTTCCGATGCCGATGGCGCGGAAAAGGGCAAAGGCTACAATCCGAAGCGCGGCGAAAAGGTTATCGCCTGGGCGAAGAACTTCCTCGATGAAAGCGCCCCGCTTGCCTCCGGCAAATGGGCGGAAGTCGCTGGCCTTTCCATCAAGGATGGCAAGCTCGACATCAAGCGCACCGATGACTCCGTCACGGCTCTCAAAGACCCAAGCCAGTTCAAGGGCTATAATGGCGATGACGCCAGCCCGACCAATGTGCTGCTGGCCAAGAACAACATGCATGTCGATATCGTCGTCAATGCCGACCACCCGATCGGCAAGACCGATCCGGCGCATATTGCCGACATGGTTCTGGAATCGGCCGTCAGCACGATTCAGGATTGTGAAGATTCGATTGCCGCCGTCGATGCCGAAGACAAGGTTGCGGTCTATCGCAACTGGCTCGGCCTGATGAACGGCAAGCTGGAAGACACGTTCGAAAAGAATGGCAAGCAGATGACGCGCCGCCTCAATGGCGACCGCAGCTATCACGGGGCTGACGGTTCCGACCTGACGCTCAAAGGCCGCTCGCTGATGCTGGTTCGCAATGTCGGCCACCTGATGACCAATCCGGCCATTCTCGATGTCGACGGCAATGAAGTACCGGAAGGCATCATGGATGCGGCCTTCACCAGCCTGATCGCCCTGCACGATATCGGCCCCAATGGCCGTCACATGAATTCGCGCGAAGGCTCGGTCTATATCGTCAAGCCGAAGATGCACGGCCCGGAAGAAGTGGCTTTCGCCAATGAAATCTTCACCCGGACCGAAGAACTGCTCGGCATGCAGCCCAACACGCTCAAGATGGGCGTGATGGACGAGGAACGCCGCACGACCATCAATCTCAAGGAAGCCATTCGCGCCGCCAAGGATCGCGTTGTGTTCATCAATACCGGCTTCCTCGACCGCACCGGCGACGAGATCCATACCTCGATGGAAGCTGGTCCGATGATCCGCAAGGGCGACATGAAGCAGGCCGCGTGGATCGGGGCTTATGAGCAGTGGAATGTCGATATCGGTCTCGAATGCGGCCTTTCCGGCCACGCGCAGATCGGCAAGGGCATGTGGGCCATGCCTGACCTGATGGCGGCAATGCTGGAACAGAAGATCGCCCATCCGAAGGCTGGTGCAAACACCGCATGGGTGCCATCGCCAACCGCTGCAACGCTGCACGCCACCCACTATCATCAGGTGGACGTCGCCGCCGTTCAAGCAAAGCTCAAGAGCCGCCCGCGCGCCAAGCTCGACGATATTCTGTCGGTGCCGGTCGCCAGCCGTCCGAACTGGACGCCGGAAGATATCCAGAAGGAAATCGACAACAACGCGCAAGGGATTCTGGGCTATGTCGTGCGCTGGGTTGATCAGGGCGTCGGCTGCTCGAAGGTGCCGGACATCAACAATGTCGGCCTGATGGAAGACCGTGCGACGCTGCGCATTTCCGCACAGCACCTCGCCAACTGGCTCTACCATGGCGTTGTCACGGAAGCGCAGGTCATGGAAACCATGAAGCGCATGGCCGCTGTCGTCGACAAGCAGAATGAAGGCGATGCGCTCTATCGCCCGATGGCTGCCAACTTCGACAAGTCCATCGCCTTTCAGGCTGCCTGCGACCTCGTCTTTAAGGGTCGCGAACAGCCGAACGGTTATACCGAGCCGGTCCTGCATCGCCGCCGGCTGGAGCTGAAGGCACAGGGCTAGAGCTTAACTCCTCAAACCGTGATCGGTTTGTAGCGCAGACGTCCCCTTCCCTCATCCTGAGGAGCCGTTGATAACGGCGTCTCGAAGGACGAGGGAAAATAAACCAAGCGCCCGCCCTCGCCCTTCGACACGGTGCTTCGCACCGGCTCAGGATGAGGGGGAGAGGTCACTGCCAGAACTTCAAGTGTTTATCATGCAGAGAGCGTGACAGCGGCGGGAGAAATCCCGCCGTTTTCGTATTCGAAATCGCTTGACTCCATTATAATAGATATTATTTCTAACATAATGGAAAACGCAATCGAACAACTCGACAACGCCATTGGCGAGAACCTGCGCCGTCTGCGTCTGGCGCAAGGCATGACGCTGGATGCGCTGGGCGATGCTTCCGGTGTGAGCCGCGCCATGATCTCGCGGATCGAGCGCGGCGAGACAAGCCCGACTGCCCAGCTTCTGGCGCGCATTTGCGCCGCCCTTGGCACGTCGCTTTCAGCCTTTTTCGGTGATGCGGAAGCTCCGCCCTCGCCCTACCTTCCGCATGATCGCCAGCCCGTGTGGCGCGATCCGGACACCGGCTATGTGCGCCGGTCTGTTTCTCCCCCCGGCACCGGCTCGAATGTCGACATGATCGAGATCGAGTTTCCGGCAGGCGGCAAGGTCACTTTCGCACCCCAGACCGCCAATGCCGGTATCACACAGCATATGTGGCTCTTTGCCGGTGAAATGGAAATGACCGTCGGAGACACGCATTACAGCCTCAAGCCCGGCGACTGCCTTTATATGCCCATCATGGCGGGCATCACCTTTCACAATCCGGGCTCGACGCTTGCACGCTACGCCATCGTGCTAGAACGCCGCGGCAGCCTTTGAAAGACCGACCAATGATTCACGTTCTCAATGCGGAAGAAGCGAAGCGAGCCATCCCCGCGCTCGCCGAAATCCTGGCGGATTGCGTCATGGGTGGCGCATCGGTCGGGTTCATGGCCCCGTGCGAACCGCAGGATTTTACGCCTTACTGGACCCGTATCGCCCGCGAAGCCGAGAACGGCGATACGTTGCTCATCGTTGCTGAACATGAAGGCGAGATCGTCGGCACGGTTCAGCTTGGTCTCGCACAAATGCCCAATCAGCCGCATCGCGCTGACCTGAAAAAGCTGCTCGTCCACCGCAAGGCGCGCGGCCTCGGCCTTGCCCGCAAACTGCTGGAACAGGCTGAACTGCAAGCTCGCAGCCGAGGCAAAACACTCATCTGCCTCGACACCGTCACCGGCAGTCCTGCCGAAGCGATCTATACGCATCTTGACTGGCAGCCTGTCGGCATCATTCCGAATTACGCGCTTTTCCCCGATGGTAGCCCATGCGCCACCACGATCTTTTACAAAGGCATCTGAAATGACCCTCTCCATCCGCCATGCGACGGCAGCCGACCTCCCGACGCTCCTCGCCATCTATAATGATGCGGTCGAAAACACGCTTGCCATCTGGAACGAAACACTGGTTGATCTGGAAAATCGGCGGCTATGGCTCGAAGGCCGCAATCGCGACGGATTCCCGGTGCTGGTGGCCGAGCGCGATGGCCAGGTTGTCGGCTATGCCAGCTATGGTCCGTTCCGCCCCTTTGAAGGCTTCCGCCATTCGTCCGAGCTGTCGGTCTATGTAGCAAGTGATGCGCGCGGTGGCGGTATCGGTCGCGCCTTGCTGGCCGAACTGGTGGAAGAAGCGCGCCGCCGCAAGGTGCATGTGCTGGTGGCTGGCATTGAAGCAGGCAATGCGGCGTCCATCGCGCTGCACAGATCGCAAGGTTTTGAGGATTGCGGTACCTTGAAACAAGTCGGCCAGAAATTCGGCCGCTGGCTCGATCTGACCTTCATGCAGAAGATTCTCTGATCTATTCAATATAGAACGATAGAAAACGCAGCGGGTTATTGCCCTGCTGCGTTCTTTTTGTTTATACAAGCGCATTCGCAAGGACCCGGTGAAAGCCCGGGTGGCTCTTCTGGCCGCCTATCCGCCAGACAACGCAACAACATCCCCCATTTTTATAATCGGCCATGTTGAATCGGACGGCTCTCAACGCCCGTCTTCTATTTGCGGAAAATTCAATGACACGTCTTGCTGCCTACCGCCGCGAGTGGTTCTCCAATATTCGCGGCGATATACTCTCCGGCATCGTCGTAGCACTAGCCCTTATTCCGGAAGCCATTGGCTTTTCGGTCATCGCCGGGGTCGATCCGAAGATCGGCCTTTTCGCTTCCTTCGCCATTGCCTGCGTCTCCGCCTTTACCGGCGGTCGCCCCGGCATGATTTCAGCCGCCACCGCTGCAACCGCCGTGGTGATGGTCTCACTCGTCAAGGAATACGGGCTGCAATATCTCTTTGCCGCCACGATCCTGATGGGCTTCCTGCAAATCCTTGCGGGTTTCCTGAAACTCGGACGCCTGATGCGCTTCGTATCGCGGTCGGTCATCACCGGCTTCGTCAATGCGCTGGCGATCCTCATTTTCATGGCGCAGCTGCCGGAACTGATCCACGTGCCGGTCCAGACCTATTGGATGATCGCGGGTGGCCTTGCCATCATCTATCTGTTCCCTCGCCTGACCAAGGCGATCCCCTCGCCACTGGTTGCCATTGCTGTTCTCACCGCACTGGCCTGGTGGAGCGGGATGGATCTTCGCACCGTGGGCGATCTCGGCGAATTGCCATCCGCATTGCCGGTTTTCGCCCTGCCGCAAGTGCCGCTGACGCTCGAAACCTTGCAGATCATTCTGCCCTATTCGATCACGCTCGCAGCGGTCGGACTGCTCGAATCGCTGATGACCGCCCAGATCGTCGACGACATGACCGACACGACCAGCAATAAGAGCCAGGAATGCATCGGTCAGGGCACGAGCAATATCGCCTCGGCGCTGATTGGCGGCATGGGCGGCTGCGCGATGATCGGACAATCGGTGATCAATGTTTCGTCCGGTGGACGCGGCAGGCTTTCGACCTTTGTAGCGGGCGCTTTCCTGCTGTTCCTGATTCTCGTTCTCGACGATCTCGTGCGCATCATTCCGATGGCGGCACTGGTAGCCGTGATGATCATGGTATCCATCGGCACATTCTCGTGGCGGTCGATCCTCGATCTGCGCCGCAACCCGCCATCCTCGTCCTTCGTTATGCTGGCAACGGTTGTGACCGTCGTTTCGACGCATGATCTGGCGAAAGGTGTTCTGGTCGGCGTGCTGCTTTCCGGCGTGTTCTTCGCGGGCAAGGTCGCAAAGATGTTCCGCGTCACCGAGGCCGAAAACAGCGACGGCAGCGAACGCATCTATACTGTTCAAGGCCAGATTTTCTTCGCTTCGGCGCAGAATTTCATCGCCGCGTTCGATTTCTCCAAGCCTGCCAAGAAGGTCACCATCGATGTCAGCCATGCGCATCTGTGGGATATCACCTCGGTCGGTGCACTGGACAAGGTTGTCCTGAAATATCGCGCCAGCGGCACCGATGTGTCGGTGATCGGCTTTAACGAAGCCAGCGCCGACATGGTGGACCGCTTTGCTGTCCACGACAAGGAACTGGGTACCGCCAAACTGGCGACGCACTAAACATAAAAAGAAAGGGCCGCAACAGCGGCCCTTTCTTTAGCTCCCATGCGGTACGGCGTCTCCGACCGGCAAATCCTCAAGGCCAATGGCGCCTTCCACCCGATCGCTGCGGGCCATCAGATAAAGCCCCAATCCGCAAGTCAGCACCGCGATGAACACCAGATACCAGGCATGCGCCATTGGGTTGACCGCCAGAAACGATGTTACGACCACGGGCGTCAGGCCGCCGAACACCGCATAGGAAACGTTATAGGAGAAGGACAGGCCCGAGAACCGAACCGGAGCCGGGAAGGCGCGCACCATGACATAGGGCACAGCGCCAACCATGCCAACGGAAAGCCCCATGACCGCATATAGCGCAAACAGCACCGGCAGCGACGTACCTGCAAAGCTGTAGAAAACGAAGGTGGCGACGCCGAAGAACACACCGGCCACCGCAAAGAAGCGTCCGCTGCCGATGCGATCGACAATCGATCCGGCAGCCACCGTGCCAAACATCAGGAAAAGCGTGCCGAAGCTGGTGGCAGCAAGCGATTGCAATGGGCTATAGCCGTAAAGCTTTTGCAGGAAGGTCGCGGTCATCAGCGTGGTCACGACGATACCGGCTGACAGAATCCACGTCAAAAGCACGGAAATAATGACGCCATGCATATGTTCGCGCAGCACCGTCTTGAGCGGCAGCTTGTCCTTGAGCAGATGGCTGTTCTTCATTTCGGTAAAGATCGGCGTTTCCGCCAACCAGCGCCGCAGATAAACCGCGAGCAAGCCAAAAATACCGCCGATGAAGAACGGAATGCGCCATGCGTAACCGGCAAGTTCCTCCGGGGTGAAAATCCAGTTGATGGCTGTTGCGATCAGCGAGCCGATCATGATGCCGAGCGTCAGGCCGGAACAGAGGAAGCCACAGGCCATGCCAACCCGATTGGCAGGCACATGCTCCGCCACAAAGGTCCACGCGCCGGGAACTTCGCCGCCAATGGCCGCGCCCTGCAACATGCGAAAAACGATCAGCAGGATCGGCGCGCCGACGCCCAGCGTCGCATAAGTCGGCAGGCAGGCCATGGCCAATGTCGAGATCGACATCAGAAACACCGAAAAGGCGAAAACCCGCTTGCGACCGAACTTGTCGCCGAAATGCGCCAGCACGATACCGCCGACCGGGCGCACCAGATAGCCAGCTGCGAAAATGCCGAAAGTCTGGATCATGACCAGCCAATCCGGCATGTCCGGCGGAAAAAACAGATGGCCGATCACACTGGCGAAAAATACGAAGATGATGAAATCATAAAACTCCAGCGCGCCGCCGAGGGCCGAAAGGCCAAGGGTGCGGAAATCCTGCCCATTGAGCGGACGGGGGCTATTGCCTTGCGCGTGTGTGTTCATCGATGCCATCGATCCTGTTCTTTCTGGCTTTTTCGTCTTGCCGTTGCTTGCAAACCCCCGTTTTACGGGGCCGAAATGTAATGCGCCAAACAGGACTGCATCGCAAGACTTGACTTTCAGCATGCTGATTATAAATTTAGAATAATTCTAAACTGATGGATTTGATTATGCTGAGTCGATTTTTCCGCAATGGTCGCCGCCCGTTCGATTCGCTTTCCGAACAGGAAGTACTGGCGCTTGCCATCTCGTCTGAAGAGGACGATGCGCGCATCTATCTCGCCTATGCCGATGGCCTGCGCGAAGAATTCCCGCAATCGGCCAAGATTTTCGAACAGATGGCGGAAGAAGAGCACGGGCACCGCGATGCGCTGATCGAACGGCACCGGGCGCGGTTTGGCGACCATATTCCGCTCATTCGCCGCGAACATGTCAGCGGCTATTACGACCGCAAGCCCGACTGGCTGGTGCGACCGCTCGGTATCGACAAGGTGCGCGACGCGGCGTCTGAAATGGAAGATCAGGCCTATCGTTTCTATGTCGAGGCGGCAAAGCACGTCACCGATGCGGGCACGCGCAAGCTTCTGGGCGATCTGGCGCTTCAGGAAAAGCAGCACGAGGTCAAAGCCGAATCGCTGGAACATGAACTGACACCCGAAAGCGTGCAGGACGAGGAACGCGCGCTTGAGCGCAAGCAGTTCATCCTCACCTATGTTCAGCCCGGCCTTGCGGGCCTGATGGACGGTTCGGTCTCGACCCTTGCGCCGATCTTCGCTGCCGCCTTTGCCACGCAGGATACCTGGCAGACGTTCCTCGTCGGCCTGTCAGCCTCGGTTGGTGCGGGTATTTCGATGGGCTTCACCGAAGCCATTCATGATGATGGCAAGCTGTCCGGCCGCGGATCGCCGATCAAGCGCGGCCTGTCCTGCGGTATCATGACGGCACTCGGCGGCCTCGGCCACGCATTGCCCTATCTGATCACAGATTTCTGGACGGCTACGTCTCTAGCGGTCGTTATCGTGTTCTTTGAACTCTGGGCCATCGCCTTCATCCAGAACCGTTTCATGGAAACGCCATTTTTCCGCTCGGTCCTGCAAGTTGTGCTGGGCGGCGCATTGGTTCTGGCAGCGGGTATTCTGATCGGCAACGCCTAGAGCGGTTCCAGTTAAAGCGGAATCGTGGAACCGCTCTATCTATTTGTTTCTACGCATTGTCCTACACAAAACCGCTACGCACTTTTGCTGGAAATGCTTTAGACCGTCGCAACACCTTGCGGGGGCGACATGGCCCCCTCAAAACCGTCAATGGCAATGCGGCCCTGCCGGGAGACAGTGACAAAACTGTTTGCCGGCACAGCCATCCAGTTGGCAGCTTCGCCATCCAGCGGCTCCGACACCACACAAATGCCGGACGACGCGCCAAGCGTCGCGGTATAAAGCGTGGGTGCAAAGGCGTCGGTGGCATAGCGGATTGCATAAAGCTGATTGCCGTCTGAAAAAGCCGCGGTCAGCCGCAGAAATGGCGGCACATCGGCCTTCCCGGCCTCGTCCACAATCGTGGCGACCATGCGCTTCATCGCCTGAACCGGATCGCTGTCGAGGCCGAATTCCAGCATCAGCAGAAAGATCAGTTCGGAATCGGTTGCGCCGTGCTTCTGCGCATAGACATGATCGCTCAGATGCGCTTCCAGCCTGCGGCGCAGCCGGTCGAAATTGCCGATCTGCCCGTTATGCATGAAGCTCCAGCGCCCGGAAACAAAGGGGTGGCAATTGGAGCGGCTGGTCAGCCCGCCTGTCGAGGCGCGCACATGCGCAAGAAAAAGGCGCGACCGGATTTGTCGCGCCAGGCTACCTAGGTTCTGATCGGACCAGGCGGGCAGAATATCCCGATACAGTCCAGGCTCGGTGCGATGCCCATACCAGGCGACACCGAAACCGTCGCCATTGGTGCGTGTTTTGGCTTCATGCGCATCGTGGCTCTGCGCCACGAGCGAATGACAGGGAGACGAAATAATGTCTTCCAGATAGGTCTCAGGTCCGAGATAGGCTGCCCAACGGCACATGTGCGATCCGATGCTTAAAAGCCAGTCTTAACGACCTCTGTTATGCGTCCGCTCATAGAGCTGACGAACAATGGTGCTTGCAGTCTTTTCGAACAAAAATGGCAAAAATGCATGGATCAAAGCAGCAAATGCTGCTCCGAACAGCTTGAATGAAAACCGCGATGCAAAAGCCATATGCTCGAAATAGGTCTCATCGACCGATGAGGGATGGTTGGTGAAAATGCGGGTAATACGCGTGGTCATTGCAAATGCTCCCGTTTGATTGAGAAATTCTTTCTCTTTTGCCCAGCGCTAAAGCGCCCTTCTGGAAAATCATTTTAGCAAGAATGAGAAAGATGAAATCTCAAAATATTCTTGAAATCCGCAAATAATTGGGACAATCATCCCACTATGATCGCTTCACTGGACGAGATAGACCGCAAAATATTGGGAGAACTGCAGATTGACGGCACGCTGTCTGTTGATTCTCTGTCGGAACGCGTCAACCTTTCGCGCAATGCCTGCTGGCGACGGGTGAAGCGCATGGAGGAAGAGGGCATCATCAAAGCGCGTGTCGCGCTGGTGGATGCCGAGATGGTGGGCTGCGGCCTGTCCGTTTTCATTCTGGTGCGCACATCCAGCCACGATCCGCAATGGCTGTCGAAGTTCCGCAACGCCACGGCGCGTTTTCCGGAAATCGTCGGCGTCTATCGCATGACCGGCGATCTGGATTACGTGCTGAAGGCGCGTGTCGCGGACGTGAAGGCCTATGACCGGCTTTACCAGCAGCTGATCGCCAGCGTTCCGCTGTCGGATGTTTCAGCGTCCTTCGTAATGGAGGAAATCAAGGAAACCACCGCCGTTCCGCTCGATATGCGCTAAAACCGTTGCTTCTCCCGTCAGCATGCCTACATGGCAAAATGCGCGCATTCTCGTTGACAGCGCATTGACGGAAGGAACCCTCATGAAAAGATTTGACGGAAAGCGGGTGCTCGTCACGGGCGGAACGAGCGGCATGGGGCTGGCTGGCGCCCGCCGCATCATTGCTGAAGGCGGCACGACCGTCATCACGGGACTGAATGACGAACGCCTCGCATCGGTCGCACAAGAACTGGGCGACAAGGCGCAGGTGTTGAAAAACGACGCTGCCGATCCGGCCTCGGCAGAAGCGCTGGCTGCAGCCATTCGCTCGAAGGGCGGACTGGACGGCTTGTGGCTGAATGCAGCCTTCGCAACCATCGGCGCTCCGGAACAGATCACGGTAGCCGCCTTCGATGAAATGATGGCTGCCAATGTGCGAGGGCCAGTGCTCCAGCTTGCAAGCCTGTCCGATCTTCTCAATCCCGGTTGTTCGGTGGTTCTGACCTCCTCCAGCTCCACATATGAAGGCGCTGCGGCGACGAGCCTTTATGCGGCCACCAAGGGTGCGGTTGTCGCCATGGCGCGATCCTGGGCTTCGGCGCTGGCCCCGCGCGGCATCCGGGTCAATGTTCTGGTGCCCGGCCCCATCGAAACCAACTTCCGGCATTTTCTGCCCGAGGAAGCCCGCACCGGTTTCGAGCGTTTCGTGCTGGATCAGGTGCCGCTCGGTCGCGCTGGCACCGCCGACGAGGCAGCCGCAGTGGCGCTGTTTTTGCTTTCCAACGACGCATCTTATGTGACGGGCAGTCAATATGCTGTGGATGGCGGCCTCATCATGCACTGACGGGGAGCACTCCATCCAGTAAAAACATGATCCTGTGCCGTACTATCATTGCAAAACGCCAAATAGGCGGTACACCTTTGATCTGTTTTCACGTATGAGCGTCGCCAATTTGAATCCCCGCAGGAAAGGCTCCCTCATGACCGCAGCATCCGCTCAAGCACCAACGCTCGGCATCATTCGCCTCGAACATGCGAATGGCCTTGATCTCCCCGCCTATGAAACCTCCGGTTCCGCAGGCATGGACTTGCGCGCGGCCGTTGCCGAAGACCGGCAGATCGTGCTGTTGCCCGGACGCCGGACGCTGGTGCCGACCGGCCTGATCTTCGAAATCCCGGAAGGCTATGAAGTGCAGATTCGCCCGCGCTCCGGCCTCGCCTTCAAAAACGGCATCACCTGCCTCAACACGCCGGGAACCATCGATTCCGATTATCGCGGCGAAGTGAAGGTCCTGCTGGTCAATCTGGGTGACGACGATTTCCGTATCGAACGTGGCATGCGCATCGCACAGGCGGTCTTTGCGCCGGTCGTGCAGCCAAAAATCGAGGAACGCGCCGAAGTGACCGAGACCGCACGCGGCGCTGGCGGCTTCGGCTCGACCGGCACGGCCTGATCGAGTGCGCAAAGACGATTGAAAAAGCCGGGTGAAATGCCCGGCTTTTTTGTCTGGAGTTTACTGTGTCAGCGCCGCCTGTTGGCAGATCACACCGGTAACCTGCACATCAGCTTCACCCAGCTTGACACCAAGGAGATCGAGTAGACCGAATAGAATACTATCAATGAGTCCAGACACCGGACTTAGAACTAGTCCTAGCAAATTCACTGCTTTGCCAAGCGGCAACGTGAAAAGTCCACTTATCAGCTTCACGTCGAGATCCATGCCTGCCATCAATGACGTCGTCAAAGATGAGACAACATTGTTCGAATAAGCGGTCTTCACCGTATGCTTATCTATATCGCTATAACTGAAACTGAGATTTGTTGCCTTATTATTGCCAAGAGATATATCCGCACGCGCAACTATATCAATCAGTGAGGGCAATCCTAATATTTCAAGAACGGAAACTTTGGCGATCCTCACTGCACTGACTGTCGGCTTAGCTTTAAACCCAAAAAAGTCATTCTCATTCAAACTTCCCAAGTAAACGTTGGCAAGACCTGGTATTGTTGCCACAGTGACTTGTGCACTTTTTGGGCCGGCCGGACAGCTTATGCTCTTTAACTGCCCTTCCGCGGAAGCGATATCGATATAGATTGGCAGTTCAACGCTTCCTATGGAGAGAATTCCATCGGCAGCCGATTTCAAAAGAGTGATGTACAGCTTAAGCCTGATTTGAGCAGTACGAACAAAAGACCCTTCAGCACCCACAGTGAAAAACGGAGTCTTTTGTGCTGGCTCTCCGATATAAAGCTTGAACGAAACCGTTATCAGTCCGAGCAAATTGATGGGCGCAGTGATCTCCGCTTGATGTTTCCCACCAAGCATCACGCTCGCCGAAATCATCTGCAAGACATTGGCCGTGATGCTGTAATTGCCAGCAGAGCCTATGCTGGCATTCGCCAGAGAACCAAGCCCCAACAGCTTACCCACAGGCAATTTGGCTGAAAGGGCGGCTGCATTTTTGCCCAAAACGTTTAGTGCTGCCTTAGCTGTGGCGTTGTTAGTCACGACATCAGCCATCACCTTTGCCAAAACGCCGACCGAGACGTCAGTGTTCAACAACTGATCATATGTCCCAGCGGTCAAGCCGACTTGCGGTGCAAGTTTGTCGAGAAAGCCCAGCAAGTTGATATCGGTGGCAGCAAGAGCGTTGTAGTCAACCAAACTCAGGTTCAGCGTTGTTCCCAGCAAGCCGCCCAATAGTCCATTGAGTACACTTTGATCCGTGTTCAGACTGGCCAGTCGCGAGCCGATGGAAAAGGCCGCTTCCGCATGCGACGCGGCCATGCCGCTCGCACTCACCGCAGGACGATCCATCAGCGCCTGACCAAAATAGAGGTTGCCGGGCTTTGCCAGCATCACCCGCACGGCATCGGGGTTCGTGCCGCCCGCCACGAAGCGCGACCCCACAGCCACCAATTTATCAGCGGTGTAATTGCCGGTCTCCACCCAGACACGTGTGAGATTGTCCGTCTTGCCCTTGACCACAGACGGGTCATACGTCCCCGTCATCATGACAGGATTGAGCCCATTGGCCAGCAATTGCTTTTTGACGGCATCACTGGCGGTTCCAATCGCGCTCGCACCGCTGATCGCGGCCAGATCGGCCATGTTCTGCAATTGTCGCCGCTCCAGATAGAGCGAGCTTGAATCGATGGTGAGCGCGGCAATTGCCAGAAATATCGGCGTGACAAGGGCCGCCATAGTGGCCAGATTGCCGTTGCGCGCCTGAAGAAAACGTAAGGCCCCCGCCCACATATCATGTTCCCCCGAGCCGGATTGTCGAAGCACGCGTGATCGTTTTGCCGGGTAACGGCAATCCGGTCATGAGATTCCAGATCGGCAGATTGGCCGCGTTATAGCTGATCGTAACCGTGAACTGGCTTGGATCCGACGCCGCATTGTCAATCGTGGTCTGTATCTGCGCCGGATTGATCAGCGAATATTTGGCCGCGTTTTTCTGGATGTAAGTCGCAGCCAGCGTCTGCCGCTCCGTCGCGTCGATCCCCGCAAGCGCCGTACGTGTTGCGTCCGCAGCAAGTTGCTGCACCGCGTTTGCCGCCCCCAGATAGATGCCGAAGGCGATGACGCCCATCAGCAGCAACAGAAAAACCGGTGCCAATATCGCAAACTCTACTGCCGCAGTTCCCGCTTTATTGCGGGAAAAAAGAACAGTCGTTTTTAAACTATCAGGAAGCCGTATTTTTCTTTTCAATAAGGGGAAAATAATCGTTCTAACTGTGCCCCCGCAGTCCATATGCCCTCCCGTCCAAGAGCAGATAAACTTAGTTGTATATACATGACGAATGAACGCGCTTCATGCACGCGCAATCAACTGTTCACCAGAAGAAATGCGTTCGATTTTATTATCGTAATTACTCATGATATCGCCGTCTACATCATATCAACATAAAATAATTTAATAAAAGCTAAATAGATAGAAGCAGAGAAACCTTATTCAACTCAAGGTAAATTATAACTACAGGTTGCATAAGAAAATAACTAAATAAGCGACAACCCTTGTCTTCCGGCTTCTGCTCCAAACGTCTCCCGCTTCCCGTTGCTGAGCGGGCGCAACGCCGACAATGGCTGGTTGCATGACAAATATTTAAGGTGAAATCTTGAGTGCGAAAGTTTAGATACCGCGAAGCAACAATTTGTTGGGAGGAACATTCGCGCGCACCAGTGATCAAGCGCTGCGGCTTTCATCCCTCAAGGGCGTTTTCAGGGACAAACGAGTGACTTCCCGCGTGGGTGGGGATTCAGAAATTCAGGGGGTTATCGTTGCGCACATCTTCCGCTTCATCCGGTTCTGGCCAGAAGGCTGCATCGCCGCAAAAGCGCGCATCCGTCAGGCGTCGCCGCTGGTGGCTGTGGCTGCCTGCTGCGGCAATTGCCGCAGGTGCTGGCTGGTATTTCTACGATGCACGGGCCGCCGTGAACGAAAAGGGCAGCTACCTCGCTGAAACGGTTACGCGTGGCGATATCGAGAACGCCATCACCGCCGTCGGCACACTCAGTGCCCTGCGCAGCATCAATGTCGGCGCACAGGTCTCGGGCCAGCTCAAAGCCGTGAAGGTGGAAATCGGCGATCAGGTCAAGGAAGGCCAGTTTATCGCCGAAATCGATCCCTCACCTTTCGAAAAGAAAGTCGAGATTGCCAGCGCGCAGCTCGACAATCTGAAAGCCCAGCTTCTCAGCAAGGAAGCCCAGCTCACGCTGAAAAAGCTCAGTGCGGCGCGGCAAAAATCCCTGCTTGCCACCCAGGGCGTGTCCCAATCGACAGTCGATCAGGCCGAAGCAGACCTTTCCATAGCCGATGCCGATGTGAAGGCGCTTGGCGCGCAGATTCGCCAGCAGCAGTCGCAATTGGCAAGCGACACGGTTGATCTCGGCTATACCAAGATCAACAGCCCCATGGAGGGCACGGTCGTCGACCAGTCCGCCAAGGAAGGCGAGACTCTGAACGCATCGCAGACAGCCCCAACCGTTGTGACGGTTGCCGACCTCAAGGTCATGACGGTTGAAGCACAGGTGTCCGAAGCCGATATTTCCAAGCTCAAGCCCGGTATGGAGGTTTATTTCACCCTGCTCGGCCAGCCGGAAAAGCGGTTCGCAGGCAAGCTGCGCCAGATCAAGCCGACACCCGCCACCGAAAACAATGTCGTGCTTTATTATGCACTGTTCGATGTGCCGAATCCGACCGGCGAACTCATGATCAACATGAGCGCGCAGGTCTATTTCGTGATCGATTCGGCCAAGGATGTGCTGCTCGTTCCCACCTCCGCGCTCAGCTTCAAGCGCCGCGATCCATCCGGCAGCCCGGAAGGCCAGCAAGCCGAACGCCCGCAGGGGCAGCGCAAGGGACCAGGCAACGGCGACCGCCCACGTGACGGTCAGCATCGCGGAAAGCCGCAAATCACCGTCAAGGTTGTCGACGCCAGCGGCACACTCACCGAGCGCACAGTTGAAATCGGCGTGCGGAACCGTGTGCAGGCCGAAGTGAAAAGCGGCTTGGAAGAAGGCGACAAGGTCGTCGTCACCAGCGCTTCCAGTGGCGGACCTGCCGGAAGTTCAAACGCGCGTGGCGGTCGTCGCCCCGGCGGCATGTCCTTCTTCTGATGGCTGCGCCCATGCAAGACGCGCCCCTCATCCGGCTTGAAAGCATCAGCAAGACCTATCACAACGGCGACCTCGCCGTTGAGGTCCTGCACGGTATCAGCCTCGACATCCATGCAGGCGAATTCGTCGCCATCATGGGTGCATCGGGTTCAGGTAAATCCACCCTCATGAATATTCTGGGCTGCCTCGACAGCCCAACCGGCGGGCAATATCTCCTCGACGGCGAGGATGTCTCGACACTCGATGCCGATGCACTGGCTGCCCTGCGCCGCCGCACATTCGGCTTCGTCTTCCAGAGCTATAATCTGATCTCGACATCAACCGCGCAGGAAAATGTCGAGGTTCCGGCGATCTATGCCGGAATGCCCGCTGCCGAACGTCATGAGCGCGCAGCCGAATTGTTGAACTCGCTGAAGCTCGGTGATCGTATCGACCACCGCCCCAACCAGCTGTCGGGCGGCCAGCAACAGCGCGTTTCCATCGCGCGCGCCTTGATGAATGGCGGGCGTATTATTCTCGCAGATGAACCGACAGGCGCGCTCGACAGCCAGAGCGGCGAGGATGTGATGGAACTGCTGCGCTCCATGCATCAGCAGGGCCACACCATTATCGTCATCACTCATGCCCGCGAAGTGGCGGAGCGCGCAGACCGGCTGATCGAGATCAAGGACGGCGAAATCCTTTCCGATACGACCAAGCGCGATATTCCCGACCGGCAGGCTCCGCAGCGTTTACAGCAGGCGGGCGACGGACATGCGGCGCGCATTGCCGATATTTCCGAAGCCGTGAAAATGGCCATGCGTGCCTTGCGGGCCAATATTTTCCGCACGGTGCTGACGCTTCTCGGCATCATCATCGGCGTCAGTTCGGTGGTGACGATGCTGGCCATCGGCACCGGCGCGCAAAACTCGATTCTCGACCGCATCAATGCCATGGGCACCGATCTGGTGCTCGTGCGCCCCTCCATGCCGGGCTTTCGCGGGGGCAGTATCGCAACGCTCGTGCCTGCCGATGCGGATGCGATTCTCGAACTGCCCAACATCAAATCGGCAGTGCCGGAAGTGACAGGCACGGTCACGCTCAGACGCGGCAATGTCGACTATCAGTCACAGGCCAACGGCACGGTCCCGGCTTTCTCGGAGGCCAAATCCTGGAAGCTCGCGACGGGCGATTTCATCACCCAGAACGATATGACGTCCTATGCGCCGGTCGCCGTTCTCGGAGCCACAGTGGTCAAGACGCTGTTTCCGGATGGCAGCAACCCGATCGGGCAACATATTCTGATCCAGAAAATCCCGTTCCAGGTCATCGGCACGCTGGAGCCGAAAGGTGCGGGCTTCGGTGGCACTGATCAGGACGATGTGGTTGTCGTTCCGCTTTCGACCGGCAATCTGCGGCTGTTCGGCCAGAAATATGTGCGCACCATCACCGTGCAGGTGAAGGATTCGGATCTGATCAACACAACGCAGGAACAGATTCAGGAATTGCTCGACCAGCGCCATAAGCAGCGTGACACGATGATCACCAACATGTCGTCGGTGCGTGACGATGCGGCGGCCATGGGCAGCACCATGACGCTGTTTCTCGGATCAGTCGCCGCCATCTCGCTTCTGGTCGGCGGCATTGGCGTGATGAACATCATGCTGGTCAGCGTGACGGAGCGCACCCGCGAAATCGGCGTGCGCATGGCGACCGGCGCGCGGCGGCGCGATATCCTCCTGCAATTCATCACGGAAGCGCTCACCGTCTCGGCCATTGGCGGCGCTTTCGGCGTGGTCATCGGCCTTGGAGCTGCTGCCATTGCCGGTTGGGCAGGCCTTTCGGTCGGTTACAGCATCGGCCCGGTTCTGCTGGCTTTCGCCTGCGCCTTCGCTACCGGCCTGGTCTTCGGCTTTCTACCGGCTCGCAAGGCATCGCGCCTGCTTCCAGCCGTGGCGCTATCGTCGGAATAGGCCAAAACAAAAGCCGGTCTGGAGAGAACCAGACCGGCTTTTCACTATCGATAATCTGACTGCTTTATTTGAACAGCATTGGCAAGCTGATCGATTTACGCGGCTCGGCAAGTGCGGGCGGAGGTGCTGGCACAGGCGAAGCACGACGCACCGCTTCCAGCGCCAGCTGATCAACCGCAGGATCACCTGACGAACCGGCGACACGGGCCGACAAAACGTTACCGGAAGGATCGATGACGAATGCCACCGTCACCAGCCCCTTGGCGTTCCGCATTTTGCGCTGCAAGTAACGAGCATTGCGGTTCATATGAGAAAAGAGCTTCGACTTCCACTTGTCGGAACTTACGCCAGCCGATGCGTTGTTTTCGCCACGACGGTTTGCAGCAGCGCGGGAACCATTGTCGGCATCCATGCGCGGTGCACTTGCCTGCCGGGTTTCCTGAGCCTTTTCAGCCTTCTTGGGCTTCGGCTTCTCAACCTTTTGCGGCTTTGGCTTTTCAACCTTCGGCTTTTCGACCTTCTTGGGTTCCGGCTTCGGCTCAGGCTTTGGTTCCGGCTTTTCAACCGGCATAGGCACGGCCACTTCCGGCTTTTCCGCCTCGACCACATCCGGAATGATCTCTTCCGGCTTCTCCTGAACTTCCGGCTCAGGTTGCAGCTCGGGTTCCGGTGGCGTCACCTGTTCTGGCTCCGGCGGCGTCGGTTCTTCAGGCTGCGGTTCCGGCTGAACAACGGGTTCAGGCTCGACTTCTTTCGGAGCTTCCGCCGTTTCCGGCTGCGCCTCATCGGCAACCTGCTCTTCCATCGGAGCCATAGGCTCCGGCGCAAGCTCAACCATCATGGCCGCAACTTGCCCGCCGTCCGGCTGATCTTCTTCCTGCGCCAGATGAATGGCGTAGGCTCCAGCCGCATGCACTGTCAGGACAAGAATGCCCGCGCCGATCCAGCGTCCCGCATCATGCCAAAAGGAATGATGATGGGCGTCGGCAGAAGCCACCTTCACGGGAGGATGATCGGGCGGAAGTGCATTCATTGGGCAACTCCGGGGGCAGCCCCAGGTGCGGTTCCTGCCGGGGCTGGCGTCTGAGCTGGCGCTTGCGCAGGGGCTGCCGCTGGTGCCGATGCACCGACTGTTTCAAGGCCGACCAGCGCGATCTTCAGAAAGCCCGCCTCACGCAGCAAATTCATGATGCGCATCAGTTCTTCATAAGGAACAGCTTTGTCGGCGCGCAGGAAAATGCGCGTTTCCTTGTTCTTTTCAGACAGGCCGTCCAGCGCAAGGCCGAGACGCTCACGTGCAACCACATCATTGCCGACGCTGATGCTCAGATCGTCCTTCAACGTCACATAAAGCGGCTTGTCGGGGCGCGGCGCAGCGGCAGCGGTCGACGCAGGCAGGTCGACCTTCACATCCACGGTCGCAAGCGGCGCTGCCACCATGAAGATGATCAGCAGAACCAGCATGACGTCGATGAAGGGCGTTACGTTGATCTCGTGATTAAGCTCGAGATCGTCACCGCCGCCTTCGCGAATTTTACTCGCCATGACGCCTACTCCGCTGCGTGCAGCGTGCCTTCACGCACGCCGGCTGCCCTGAAATCCAGATCGCGGCTGACCAAACGTTCAACGCCTGCCGATGCATCGGCCAAAAGCGAACGATAGCCGGTGATCGCGCGGGCAAAGACGTTGTAGATCACAACCGCCGGAATAGCGGCCACAAGGCCAATAGCGGTGGCGAGCAGTGCTTCAGCAATACCCGGAGCCACAACGGCCAGATTGGTCGTCTGCGCTTCACTGATATTGATGAACGAATTCATGATACCCCACACGGTGCCGAACAGACCGACAAATGGTCCGATGGAGCCGATGGTGGCCAGAATGCCCGTGCCCTTGGACAGGCGACGGCCAGCCTTGGCTTCGATACGCGACAGGCGCGACGAAACGCGCTCCTTGAGGCCTTCGCCGCCGGCACGTGCCAGCGCAGGGCTGGAGAGACGAACCTCATCTTCGGCAGCGCGCACCATGATGGCGCCCGGACCCTTGACACCATCGAGCGCACGGACAGCATCGGAAAGCGTTGCGGAATGACCGATCGTCTTCAGTGCCTTGTTGGCGCGGCGGCGTGCACCCGCCAGTTCGAGCGACTTGGCGACCCAGATGGTCCATGTTGCGAGCGAGGCAAGACCAAGACCGATCATCACAGCCTTCACAATCCAGTCGGCAGCCATGAACATGCCCCATGGCGACAGGTCATGCGGCAGGCTGGCATCTCTTTCTTCGACTGCTGGCTGGCCAGCGATGACGGGCTGCGGCTCTGCCTGTGGGGCCGGAGTTGAAGCGGGAGCCTGCGACTGTTGCTCTACAGGCGCTGGCTGCGCTGCCGGAGCGGATGGCGCAGACGCTGCTGGCGCTGGCTGGGTGGTCGGCTGAGCGGCTGCGGGAGCCGCTGAAGGATTGGGCTGCGTCGCCTCTTGAGCCAATACCGGACCAACGCCCAGCAAGACAATGCCCATCGCCGCAGCCATGAAGCCCTTCCGACAGAAACCAGTCATCTTGATCGCCTTTTGATTGTTCAACTCGGGCGCCAAGGACGACCCATCACGCAGGCCGTGGCGCTGCTTGTTGGCCTCTTTTTAACCCCCAATAATATGATGATGCAAGTCATGTTTTGTTGTGATTGCCTTTTTCTGCAACCTTTTGGGTAAGCGCGGCCTGTCAAACCCCTTATAAATAGCTGTTGCATAATGCGGGCAAATCAGACCTGATGATCGAGCCGGAAGCGTTCACCTCCCTCAAGAGGCGTATGGACCGGCAGGAGGAGCATGCACATGATGCACAAAGACATTCAGGCACTCGAACATGCGGCAAGAACCGCCATGGCGGGCAATGATGATCCGCTGCCGGCTCCGCAGCGCGCGCTGAAACCAGCCCATGTCGGCCTCGCCTTCCTGATGATCGCTGGCGCGGCCTATCTGTTTCTCGTCTGATACTGTCTGACAGGCCGCGATGAGCGCGAACGGACCTTGTTCTAAACAAGGCCTGTGGCGGACTTGCCCGTTTACCATGACGCATAAGAAGTGGTGCACGGCGTTGCCGCGATCCGCTATTGCGTGCAACCATTGGTGACGAAAAGCGTTGTTACAACGACAATCCGTTATGACAGGAGGCCAGATATGGCGCGTGCATCCGCGAAGACGAGCAAGATCGAAGAAAAGATCGAGGAAGCGTTGACCGATTCGACGACCGAAGACTTGCAGACGCAGGTCGAGCAGTTGAAGGAAGACATCGCAGCCATCGCCGCGACACTCGCCAATCTTGGCAACCAGACCGTCCGCGATGCCAAGCGCAGCGCGAAGGAAACCTATAAGAGCGCTTATCTGCAAGGCGGCGATGTCGTCGATGAACTATGCGGAAAGGCGCAGGATCTGGAAGCGCAATTGACAGCAACCGTGCGTGAACGTCCGATCACGTCGCTCGCAACCGCGCTCGGCATTGGCTATCTGCTCGCCCTTCTTTCCCGCCGCTGAGGCGTCCCATGCTTAAAGCTTTGGCCCCCATTCTGACCGCTCTGGCTGGCGAAGAAGTGAAATTTGCCGTCAGCCAGACGCGACGCGCAGCGATTTTCGGCGTGGCGATCGCCATTTTCGGCATTATCACGGTCACATTTCTCTGTGTTGCCGCCTTTCTGGCACTGGCGCAGGCCTATGGCGGCCCGCTTGCAGCGCTGATTCTCGCCGCGATTTCGTTGATTCTGGCGCTGCTTGTCCTCGCAGTTCTGAAAATTCAGGCCGCAGCCGAAGCCAAAAAGCGCAAGCAGCGGATCGAGGCTGACAAGTCGGCAATGATGGCGACAGCCGCACTGGCGACTATCCCTTCGATCCTGAAGCGGCCAATCCTGGCGGCAGCCCTGCCGCTTGCAGGCATAGCATTGGTGTCGCTGCTTTCAGACAAGAAGAAGCGCCCACCCAAGGCCTGATAACAGAGCCATGAAAACGAAAACACCGGAACATGTTCCGGTGTTTTTCTGTTTGCGACAAGAGTTCTTTTTACTGCGCAGCCGCGTCGGCGCTATCCACCAGTGAAGCAAGGCGTACCGATACACGTGAGCCGGGCCGACCTTCTGCCTCACCATAGACCGGCTTTTCACCGAACTGCATGCAAAGCTGCTCGACAACCAGCGTACCGAGACCGTTCTTGTCGCCGGGCTTCGCAGTCCCCTCCGCACCCCAGCCGACACCGTCATCTTCCACCGCCAGAACCGGCACACCATCCGCATCCGCCTGAAAACTGACGGCAATCTGCCCACCAGGTCTCCCCTTGAAAGCATGTTTGATGGCATTGGTGACCAGTTCGCCGACAATGATGCCGATGGTCGTCACATCGCGGGCTTTCAGATCAAGCTGCGCAAAATTCGTCACGATCTCGATCTGGCGATCCTGACCGATGGCGTTGCGGATATCGTTGATAACCGTGGTCAGAAACTCGTCGACACGAGCGGTTTCCATATCCTCACCCAGCCGCAAACGCCGGTGAGCCGTTGAAACCGTCTGAACCCGGTCGCGCGCTGCCGAAAGTGCCGCGCGCGCATCCTCGCTGCGCGCCTGTCGCATCTGCAAGCCCAGCAGGGACGAGACGGTCGCCAGCGAATTGCCGATACGGTGGTTGGTATCCTGAAGCAGAAGTTCGACGCGATAACGCTCGCGCTCCGCGATCCGGCGCTCCTCTTCCAGTTCGGCTGTGCGTTCGCGCACCCGTTGTTCGAGAATCTCGTTTTCAGACCGAAGGGCCGTCTGACCTTCGAACATGGTGCGCGCATAACGCTGCACACGGCTGAAAAGAAGCCAGCCCAGCACCGCTGCCGAAGCCAGCGCCACGATGGATGTCGCCGTCATCCAATAGCGCATCCGGTTGATACGATCATTGCGCTCGGCGAGCTGCTTTTCTTCCACATCGATGAAATCCGACACTGTGGTCGAAAGCTGGTCCATCAGGGCCTTGCCTTCGTCGCTACGCACCCGCTCCATCGCCGCCGCGACATTGCCGGACGACGCCAGCTCCACCGTCTCACGAACATCCGCCTCTTCCCGCTCGATCAAAGCGCGGATCTGCTTGACCCGCGCATCCTGCAACGGATTGGGGCCCGACAGGGCCTCCAGATCGGTCAATGTCTGATCGACGGAAAGGATCGAATTGCGATAGAGATCGAGATGCGCCTCGTCCAATGTAAGGAGATAGCCGCGACGGCTCATCTCGATATTGTTGGCCAGCCGCGCAACCTTGTCCACCTGCTGGCGCAGAGCATAATTGCGTGAAATATCGACAACCTGATGCGTAACGCTCGATGAAAGAAACAGCGTCATCACAGCCGAGAGCAGCACAAGTCCGAGTGAGACGATAACCGCTATCGGTTTCGGCGAAGACTGAAGCATTCTCTGCAACACGGCTGATGGCAAAACGCGCCCCAATACAAATTGATGACCCACCTCTGATAGCAAATATCAGTGACGGCTAACCTTCAAGTGGCTGGAGCAAAAAACTATCATTGCGAGCGAAAATAAATGTCGCCGGACGGCGGCATCGCGCTCTTTAGATCAAAACGGCACACAAACTGTGCTCTTTTGTCGAATTCTGGTCCCGTGACAGGGAAGCAGAACGCTAACCTTTTGTTTGAACCGCACTTATACCGCCGGATCAGAACGCCCGGCGGCAAAATAAATCAGGCAAAGCTTCTCAAGGTCACACGGGAAGAATCCGCATCCGGACCGTAATCGCCCTCACCCTCGATCTTGAGGATTTCCTGAAGACGGGTCCGCGCACGGCTGACACGGCTTTTGATCGTGCCGACGGCGCAACCGCAAATCTCGGCCGCTTCTTCATAAGCAAAGCCGGACGCACCGATCAGGATGATCGCTTCGCGCTGATCGTCGGGCAGTTGTTCCAGAGCCGCACGAAAATCCTGAAGGTCGAGCGTGCCATATTGCGACGGATGCACGGCAAGCTGTTCGCTGAATACGCCATCCGTATCCTGCACTTCGCGTCCGCGCTTGCGCATCTGGGTGTAGAACTCATTGCGCAGGATGGTGAAGAGCCAGGCCTTCATATTGGTGCCCATCTCGAAGGTTTCCTGTTTTGCCCAGGCCTTCATGATGGTGTCCTGCACCAGATCGTCTGCCTTGTCGTGCTGACCGATCAGCGACACGGCAAACGCACGCAAGCTCGGCAACGAAGCCAGAAGCTCGCGCTTGAACTGCGCCCCCTGCGGGGCATTGCCATCAACCGACGGACCGGGTGCTCTGTCCACGCATACTCTCCTGTTCAGCCTGATCGAGTTTTTCGAGAAGATCGAGGAAACGGTCCGGGATCGTCTCATCTTGAATCGAGGCGTATAACGCCTTGAGTTTCAATCCGACTTCACAATTGGGTCCTAATATGTCCTTCGGGACGCGCCGCGATACTGTGGCGCCATTCGTATGAAGGTTATCTTTATCTGTCATATTGTATCGTTCTAGGCGGGGAGCCCTGTCCTGTTTGTTACAAAGCTTCTGTTGGACGGGGAATGCACCAGCCCCAAGAAAGTTCCCGAAATTATGCCGTCACTTCGGAACTTTTTTCAAGCCGCGTCGTTTTGATCCGTAATGCCGCGCCCGATTGCGTGATGATCGCGCTTGGCCAAAAGCTGGTTCAAGCCGGTGATTCCAACCGGATTCATACGAATGTAAAACAAGGCGGCAGATGAGGAGTTCCATTATCATGACGTTATCGACGCGTATCGCGCCGCACCTTCCCTATCTTCGTCGTTTCTCCCGTGCCCTCACCGGTTCTCAGGCGTCAGGTGATGCCTATGTGGCTGCGGCGCTCGAAGCCCTGATCGCGGATGTGAGCATTTTCCCGGATACATCGTCGGACCGCATCGGGCTCTACCGCCTGTTCAGCGACCTTTATAAGACCGCATCGATCCGCGTACCGGAGCAATCGTCGGAGATCGGCTGGGAACAGCGGGCAAACCGCAATCTCGCACATATCGCACCTCTCCCGCGCCAGGCTTTCCTGCTGGTGGCCGTGGAAGGCTTCAATGACAAGGAAGCCGCCGAGGTTCTCAATGTCGACGACGCCGAACTCGGCCGTCTTCTTTCCTCTGCATCAACGGAAATCTCGCGTCAGGTCGCAACGCGCCTGATGATTATCGAAGACGAACCGCTGATCGCCATGGATATCGAGCAGATGGTCGAGAGCCTCGGTCACGAGGTCGTCGGCATTGCCCGGACCAAGGATGAGGCGGTTGCGCTTTATGAAAAAGAAAAGCCGCGCATGGTTCTGGCCGATATCCAGCTTGCCGACGGCAGCTCGGGCATCGATGCCGTGAACGAGATTCTGAAAGACGACACGATCCCGGTCATCTTCATCACGGCCTTTCCGGAACGCCTGCTCACTGGCGAACGTCCTGAGCCGACCTTCCTCGTTACCAAGCCGTTCAATCCTGACATGGTGAAGGCACTGATCAGTCAGGCACTGTTTTTCGAAGAGGCTTCTCAAGTCGCGGCTTGATATCGGTCCGCAATCAACAAGTTTGGTGAATTTAACCGTCTCCGGGAGTAGGAAAATCCCTCTCCCCGGAGCGGATTTTATTTCCTCTCTTGCAACCCAAAGGCAAACCCGCCTTCAACCTGAGATTATTCCTTTTTACACGCTGGGCAGGAACCGAATGCATAGCAAAGACGTTTATTCCTCACATACAAAAGAGGAGATTGAATATGCTTTACTACGCGCTCGTATTTCTCGTCGTGGCTCTGGTCGCAGGTGCGCTGGGCTTTGGCGGCATTGCCGGGGCATCGGCGGGTATAGCTCAGATTCTGTTCTTCGTGTTCCTCGCTTTGCTCGTGGTCTCGCTGATCGCCTCGGCAATCCGCAAGGCTTGATGAACCGACGAAAAGTCCAGCTCAAAACTGGTCTGTTTCTGGCCGCAAACCGGCCGCACCGATATGATCAACAGCATGCCGTCGCGCAAGAATGCGCGGCGGTTTGTCTTCTGAAGAGAAATGAGACCCACCGCATAGACCTTCAGTCAAAGCACGCCTTCCGGGCCAATCGACAGTCATCGAGACTATAATGAGCGCATCAGACCTGCCATTACGCGAAGCCGAACCGGATGCAGCCCGTCTGCGCGCGCTCCTTCGAGCTGTTCGTAACAGCAATGTCTGCGTGCTCTACCAGCGCCCCGATCTGGCCTATGCCTGGGGCGAAAATCTCCCCTCCTATTGGCAGAAGAGCTGGAAAGCCGGCGGCACGGATGATGATTTCATCGTTTCCACATCACTCGCCAAATTGAAGACCGCGAAGCAAATCGCGCTTGAAACCATGACAGCGCAAAATGTCGAACTCTCCGTCATGGATGGCAACAAGCTCCACTGGATGGAACTGCATATCGATTGTGACCGCGATACGGACGGCAATCTGCTCGGTCTGGTGACGACAGCGCTTGAAATCAGCGAGCTGAAGCGCCGCGAACAGGTGTTGAAAACCTTATTGCGCGAAGTCAGCCATCGTTCCAAAAACATGCTGGCCATCGTGCAGAGCATTGCCAGCCAGACGGCGCGCTTTACCGATACGATCGATGATTTTTTGCTGAAATTTCGCGGGCGCATCCAGTCGCTGTCCTATTCGCAGGATCTGGTGACGGATTCCAACTGGCGTGGCGCGCTCTTTCGCGATCTCGTCCATTCGCAGGTCGAAAAATATATCGATGTCACCGATGAGCGCCTGAGCCTCGAAGGCGACAATCCGTACCTGTTCCCCGGTGCGGCGCTCCATGTTGGCCTGGCGCTACATGAACTGGTGGTCAATGCCACGTCGTTTGGCGGGCTCTCCATACCCTACGGTCGTGTGGCAATCTCTGCGCATGTCATCCGGGCTGAAAACGAAGAAGAAAAACTGGTTTTTCTTTGGGAAGAAACCAATCCGGCTATGCCCGAAGTTTACCAGCACGACCCACGATTCGGCAGTGCTGTCCTGCAACGTATTGTGCCCGCCTCGGTCAACGGACAGGCGCAGTATCGCATCGATGGCACCGGCGCAGTCTATTCACTGACCATACCTGCCGAACAATTCGATTCCTGAGCTTCCAATCCGGCCAAATAAAAGCCGCCATGGGCGAACCATGACGGCTTATTAAAATGAGCGAAACGCCTGCTGGCACAACGGTTCACCGTTTGCGCGGCGTTCACGCCGTCCACCCTTTGGGGGAGTTCGGGCGAACTGTGAAGACCGTGTTGGGGGGCGGGGTCACGGCCTTCATGGATCAAAAACGCGACCGCCGAAAATTAGTTCCATCAGGATTTTATTTTTTTACAATAAAGTTCAAGACGATGATGAACGATCTCATAGCCAAGCGACCGGGCAATCTCTTCCTGCAATTTTTCAATCTTGTCAGAGCGAAATTCGACCACATCGCCGGAATCCATATCGATGATATGGTCGTGATGCGCACCGCTTGCCTGTTCGAAGCGTGACGGACCGCCGGCAAATGCATGACGATGAATGGCGCCGCGCTCTTCCAGAAGTTTCATGGTGCGATAAACGGTCGACAGGGAAATGCTGCTGTCGATCTCGACCGCCCTGCGGAAAATCTCCAGCGCATCCGGATGGTCTTCCGTTTCGGTCAAAATATTCAGGATGATCCGGCGCGGGCGCGTGATGCGCACGCCGGCCTGTCGCAGTTCCTGTTCGTAATCGGGCTTTTTGTATCGTTCGCTCATGCGGTGATTATGCACCTTCACGCCGCCAGTTGCAAATTTTCGCAACTGGAATGACGCCGATCTCCCCAACCCATTTTACCCCTACTCTTTGGTGCCCCACGCAGAAACACCTTGTTGAGCACCTTGTAATTTAAACTTGAGTATGCAAGACAACTTTTCGCATTTTGGGCGCGAAGGGGCTACCATGTACTGGTTCAATGTTGGGCTGACGTCATTTTTCGTCATGGTCATTCTGCCAGCTGTCATATTACTGGTTGTCGAGGAACTGCGCGGCAAGGAATAGCTCCGCCAGCGCGCGTTCGCATCAGTTGGACATGCGTCGAACCGCTGCTGTTGCTGCAGTGTAAACCTATCGGAAAAGTATCTCGGAGATGACTGGTACGCCCAAGGGGAATCGAACCCCTGTTTGCGCCGTTAGAGGGCGAGCGCTTTAAATTCCAGTATTTCATGATTCACCGCTGTTAACCGCCTTTGTTCCCTCCATGTTTTCATTGCGTTCACGGACTTGATAAATTATCTTCATGACTGATCGCCACTCTACGTGGCTGCTTATTTGACGGTTATTAGACGACTTTTACAAATCCATGTCCAAGACGCTGCAAGAATCTCCCCTCACCACGCCGAACGCCCGGAAAGGATTGCCGGTCGGTAATCACTGGCGCAGCGTGAGCGCAGACGTTCATCTTGGGTATCGCAAAGGCAAGCGCGCCGGGCGCTGGTTTGTGCGTTGGCGCCTGCCCGATGGCCGTTACAAGCAGGAGAGTATCGGCGCGGCTGATGACGGGCTATCGGCTGATGGTGTTGAAACGCTCAATTTCGAGCAAGCTAAGAGCAAAGCTGCCCAGCATGTCGAGCAAGAACGCCAACGTGAGCGGGATGCTGGCAAAGAACCTATCCCAACAGTGCGCGAAGTTGTCGAGACCTATGCAGCGAAGCGTAAGGCCAGAGCGGAAAGGCAAGAAGGCGCCCGCCCGCATGATGCTTCCGGCAGACTGACCTTGCATGTTCTCGAAAAGCCATTGGCCGATAAACGGCTAGACGCCCTATCGGATGAAGATTTGTCTGATTGGCGAGCCGATCTGCCGGAAACCTTAGCGACTTCAAGCGTTCAGCGAATCGTCAACGACCTCCGGGCGGCATTGAATGCAGTCCCTCCCCGTATTCTCAAGCGCTTACCCGCCTCTTATCTGACGATGATCAAGCTTGGCCTGAAAGCAGGTGAGGCTGAACCGGCAGCGGCCCGCGACGGCGCAGCACTCCCTGATGCTGATGTGCGACGTATCATTGAAGCTGCTCGAGCGATTGATGATATCGAAGATTGGTCAGGCGACTTGTTCCGGTTGGTGCTCGTTCTGGCTGCTACAGGAATGCGTTTTTCCCAGATCCGTAGAATTCAGGTTGGCGACGTGCAGCCGGAACAGTCGCGCCTTATGATTCCCACCTCTCGCAAGGGACGCGGCCAAAAGCGGACAACGCATATCGGTGTGAAGGTCGGCGGTGATGTTATCGAAGCGCTTAGGCCAGCCGTTGCGGGCCGCCGTCCTGCCGATCCGTTGCTAGAACGCTGGAAGCACAGACAGGAACGGCCAGCGGAAGGTGCAAAACCCATCTGGGTCAGAGACAAACGCGGCACATGGAACTCCCCAGCCGAACTTGCTCGGCCTTGGGCTTCCATAATTGAGCGTGCTGGTTTGCCCGCTGACACTGTACCGTATGCGCTGCGCCACTCATCCATTGTCCGTGGGTTACGTGCAGCCCTCCCCGTGCGGCTTGTTGCCCAGCTTCACGACACGTCGGATAAGATGATCGAACGCCATTATGCTTCAGCAATCGTCAACGCTCTCGATGACTTGGCTGCGCTCGCCGTTGTGCCACTAGTCGATACCGAGCGCGGCAAAGTGGTGAAGTTGAAGGCCGGAGAATAATCGAACACGCAGGGATAGGACGGCCATCCGATAAGCCGGAATGCACCTCCGGTTTCCCTGCGGTCCTCATAGGTGCTCAGCGCAGGTGCAGTGATGACTGAAGGACAAACGGAAGAAAACTGTCATACGACAAACGAGCAGTTCACTTTTATCCTGCGCTACGAAGATATCGAGAAAGGCCATTTTCTGTTTCTCGGACAGGCTATATTCTGGATCATGTCCCGTGGGCGATTGGTAAAATTCAACAATGCCGATGAAGAATGGGATAGATTCACAGAATGTGCCCACGAACTGTTTCGATTAATCGATCATATCAATCCTATCGTGGAGGGTTATCCAGATGGCGGTATCCGTAAATACGAACAAATTCCGAATGGAATATGGGACAGTATCGATTTAGAGCCCAACGGTTACAATGATCCATTTTTCTCACCAATAGATGAAAAACGCGAGGATGGAGGAAGCATCTATCTCGGAGATAAAGCGTGGGGGAGTGTACGTATACCGCGCTCGTTCGTCTTAGATCATTGGCCTTTAATTGAAGAAAGTCATTTTTTAGAGACAACCGTTTCACCACGCAAGGGAGCGCCTGCCCGTTACGATTGGGATGAGTTTGCGCGAATTGCAGCGGAAAAGCTGGAACTCGAAGGTTTCCCTGATCCGGCTGTAGATCCCAAATGGAACCAGTCCGCCCTCGAATTACACATGGCTGATTGGTGCTCTCGCGTCTGGGGCAAAGAGCCGAGTGAATCTACAATCCGCAAAAAGGTGGGTGAACAACTATCTCAATTCAAGAAAGGCCGAGAAAGCCGATAATTACTGGTTGGCCTTTTCGGCCTTATCGGCGGACCTAATTCCTACAATTAGCCATTCTTCGTCAGGTCAACCGCGCTCACTCACGGGCGCTGATGAAGAAAGGCAAAGAAGATGCCGGCAATTGCGCTGACGATTAAGGATGCTTCCGCAGCTTGTGGTCTTGGCCCCACCAAGATTTACGAACTGATCGGCAAAGGCAAAATCGACGCCCGCAAAGAGGGTCGTCGTACACTCATTCTCGCAGAAAGCCTCAAGCGATACGTTGAGAGCCTGCCTTCGGTGAAGGCGGCTTAGATGAGCGACAGAACAGAAACGCCGCACTTGCTGAACGGCAGCAAGAACGGCGGATCGGTAATTCATAATGCTTGGACAGCTTCTGAATACCGCAATCCGCCCCTCCCCGCAACAAATTTGACAGCATCGATCATCGCAAAGCGCTTTGGCCTTCCGATAGCGACGGCCCGCGTTGTGTGCGAACTCGCCGGAATTGGAGGCGCAGTATGAGTACCGATAAAGAACGTTGGGCATCTGCCGCATTCGCAGTCACGAACGGAACTTCGACCCCTTTCACCATTGCCGTTAAAGGCCGAGACCGTTGGGCGTTGGAAAGCCTCATCAATGCCGGTGATGCTGGTTGCACCCCGATTGACCATCCCGGCCCGCGCTGGTCGGCTTACGTGTTCAAGCTTCGCGGTTTCGGCGTCGATATTGAAACCATTCATGAAAAACATGAAGGCTCTTTCAGCGGGACTCATGCGCGGTATGTGCTGCACTCAGCGGTGACGCCCTTCGACAAAAAAGGCGCTGCGGCATGACGACCGGATCCAAAGCAACAGGGAGGCCTCGCGCCTCCCTACCTATCCGGGGAGGCGTTCATGGCGAAACATGACAGCCGTGGCCGTGGAAATAGTTCCCCGTATATTCAGCTTCACCGCTGGTTTCTCGATTGCGATGCCTGGCGCTCGCTGAGTGTCTATGCACGCTGCCTCTATGTCGAAATCAAGCGCCGCTATAACGGCAAGAATAACGGGGCAATTTCGATGAGCTATCGAGAGGCGCAGGAATTGGTGGGTTGCAGCAACAAGCCCATTCCAGCAGCGTTTCGCGACCTGATCGAGAAGGGTTTCATCAAGCAGGAACGCAGGGGAAGCTTCAAAGGCACTCCCTTTGCAACGACGTGGATTTTGACTGAGTTGCCACAGGATGAACCCGAACGCTCACTGGTTCCGTCGAAAGAATTCATGTCATGGAAACCCGACAGTACACCCGCGAAGAAAAAAACGCCGCACGCCCAGAGCGTACACGCAGCACGCTTAGAGCGTACAGCAAACGACACCACCGCACGCTTAGAGCGGGCTGTCAGCACGCCCAGAGCGTACAGTGAAGGCCCATTTTCGACCATTCCCTGCACGCCCATAGCGGGCACTATTAATATACCATATACAGGTAGCGAAAGCGGCCTTGAGCTAATCCCCACTCCGAGCCTCATTCGTAACCTTCAGCGCAGTGGCTGGAGTAAGCCCGGTCGCGAACAGCCAATCAAAAGGCAGGTGAGCGAACCGGGCGATAGCTCAAGCTTTCTCATTTCGAAAAAAGGTGGCTTCTGATGAGCGATCCAGTGAAACGGGCCGCTCTGTGGCTGGCAACAACGCCACAAGCTGAAAAGCCCCACCCCATCATTCCGCACCTTCGGAAACAATTCGGACTGACGCCACTGCAAGCAGTCGAGGCGATCAACGCCTCAAAGCTTCAAACTCAGAATGAGGCCGGCTGATATGACGAAGGAAAAAAAAGCGGGCGGCAAATGCTGCCAAGTTCCAAAGATTGCTGAAGGCGGCGCGATAGCTAAACCTGCTGCTGTCGATCCCTCAAAAGCTGCTATTTTTCATTATGACGAAACCGGCACACTGACCGTTCACCAGGAGCGAGCCGAGCAGGCATTCGGTTCATCCGATCCGAATTTCATTGTTGGCATCGCCAATCAGTTATTCGAAGCAGGCCAATCGTTGAGCGTTACCAGCCACGACGGAAGCGCTTTCACGGCGTCCATTGTGGCCGGAGTTCAGCCGAGGGATCCAGTCGAAGCGATGCTCGCGGCGCAGATGGCCGCAATCCATAACGCGACTATGAAATTGGCGAACCGGATCAATCGCACGGACACCATTCCGCAATATGACAGCGCGTCTCGGTCGCTCAATCAGCTTTCGCGCACATTCGCAGCCCAGGTCGAGGCGTTGACCCGATACAGATCCGGCGGGCAGCAAAAAATGACCGTCGAGCACGTTCATGTCCACGAAGGCGGACAGGCCATCGTCGGCAACGTGTCTCATGGCAAGAATGGAGGGGGTGACATTGGTCGATAACGTCACCCTCATGAATCTGGCACCTCGATGCCGTGCTAGAGCAAAGCACAGCGGCGTGCGGTGTAAGTCGCCAGCGGTGAAGGGATTTAACGTCTGCCGGATGCATGGCGCTCGGGGTGGAAATCGTTCCGGCACACAAAACAGCAATTACCGGCATGGCGCATATACCCGCGAAACCAAGGCCTTACTGGATGAGTACCGCAGCCTGATGAAGGTCTGCCGGGAAACAATCGAAGACTTGTAATCAGCACGAGGACGCAATGAGCGAGCAGACATTGAAAACTTCCTACGACGACGACCCGATCATGTTCGGCTTCTTTATGGGCTGCGTCCGCTGGGCGCTCGGAGAAAAACGGGTGATGGCCGAATATCGAAAACAAACTGGCGATGCATTTTCACCCGCCACCACAGCAGAGGCTCGCATGATTGACCAGGCGACTGGCGCAGACTTCGCATTCCTGCAAAGATTCTCGGATTGGGTGGAAGAGAACCTATTCGGCACACCAGATCAAATTTTCAGCGAGGACGCATGAATATTCACGCTGCGTCCAATTTGGACGTTGAGAAATTCCGCAAGGTTTATGCGCTGGTTACTGGCGGTGCGACAGATGGCGAGCGAGCGGCAGCTAAGGCGAGAGCCAGCAAGATTGCAGAGCGTGCCGGGATGACACTTTCCGAGGCTGCGTCGAAATTGGACACGCCAAAGAAGCCGAAAACTGCCAATTTCTTCGAAGGCTTCGATGATAGGATGGAAGCAAAATATCCGGGGGGGAAGGCGAGGGAAGCAGCAGCACGTGCAGAGCGGGAAAATGAACGGCTGCGGAAATGTCGAGAACTGTTGAAAGAATTCGGCAGTGAGGACGCCATATTTGCGGCAACAGAACAGGAGCACCTTTTACGAGCCATGCTCGAACCGCTGGCGGACCGATCTGAATATTCCAACAGCACTGATACCTATATCAGCGGCTATGCTGGCTGGATATGTCGCGAGCCAACGCCGAAGCTATGGGAAGCCTTGGAACGCGCGTATGCCCTACCACCCGATGTTCAAGGCGCATGGGCTGAGCATGAGCGCTGGCGACATCTGACTGATGCGCGCTATGTTTTCGACACCATGTATGAACCCCCGATCTGGGTCCGGGCGCGTGAGGCGGCACTCGAACATCTGCTTGGCACCCTGCCAGCGCGAAATGCCGATGATTTCCGCACCCGGCTTCTGTGGCTCGGAGAACTGAACGGCAGGGACTATTCGCGTGATGTTCACGAGGACGCTGCACTGATATCGACTTTGCGAGCCGACTTCGATGCTTTGTCCTCAGCGGGCAATCTTTTCACGACCGGTGCCCCGGATGCGTCATCGCGTGAGACTGTCCAAACTGGACGCCGTACCAATGCCGACAAGCGTGCAGCCGTCTTGTCCATGTTGGACACTCAGCCAGAACTGTCCGACCGAGAGATTTCACGGCGTACCGGCAGCAGCCCGCAGACCGTTGGGAATTGGCGTAGGCGTACCGGCGCCGCATGACAGATTGTCGCACCGTCATATTGCCCTGCTGTTTTACACAACCACGAACAGCCCTGAATGATGGCGAACGCAATATATAACTATCTGATTTAACTACATAATTATCGAAACGCGCCCTCTTTCGTGATACATTCGTATTAACGAAAGGAGACTGCAAATGCGCGCAAATGTTGCAATGGCCGATTACATTCTCATCCGCGTTTTCAGGGAAGAGAAGCAGGCCTTGAAGGAAGTCGCTCGAAAGAAGGGCACTTCGCTTTCCGAACTGGTTCGAGCCTCGGCATTGGCCGAAGCCGAACAGCGGATCGAGGCTTGAGCAGATGAACAAGCCCCTCATTCGCCCCTTCAGAACCAGCAACGGCTCTTACATTCTGCATCCCGCCTTCGTGCAAGGCTTGATCCAACAGCTATCGCTTCAGAATTTCGACAATGAGCGGAGTGTCGTTGACTGGGCAACGGCGCGGGAAGAAATCCAACTGGCGGTGCAAGCCTTTGAAGAAATCGCCGTAGCGGACGCGCAGTTCAATGGCGAGACAGAAGAAACAGCCCAAATCCAAGCGCTCGGCATTTTCGACAGCTTCGTCGCAGGCGCGACAGGCGTTCAGTGAAAGTGAAACCCATGGCAAATTTCGATCTACGTTTTCTCGGTATTCCAGACCTTCCGAATATGCTCGTGGCTCAGCCTAATCTGGTGCCACAAAATATGCTGACAGCCGCATCCGCTCAGCCAGCGCAGCCCGCCATCGATCTAACGACAACCGGCGCCACACCTTCGAAAGAGCAAATCCCAAAAGGTGGCATCATGGCCGCATTCGAGCCGCCGCAGGGCAATCTCAGCGCGCCAGTTGCGGTCAGTCAAAACGACCCCAACTATTATCCACCCGCACCGGATGCAAATCGTGCACCTGTCAACAATCGTCCATTTGTCCTGCCACAGCAGCAATCAGCGCCACAGGTCGCGCAGCAGCCCGCGCAGGGGCTGTTTAGCAACTCAGCAGGCTTAGATTTGGGAACTGTGTCCGCCTTCCTCCAAGGGTTGGGTCGCGGGAACGGCTTGCTCTCGGCTATTGGTGGTGGCCTCGGCGCTGTTCAGGAGCGCAAACAAGAAAACCAGACCATGAAGTATCTGACGGCACAGGGCTTTTCCGCGCCGGAAGCACAGATTATTTCCCGAAGCCCGCAGGCCGTCGTTCAGGTCATGCAGAATATCCGCAAGGGACAAGACCCCAAAGCCAATCTCGAATTGCAAAAGCTTGGTTATGAAGTCGATGCTGCGCGCCTCAAAGCTCAAGGCGGAGACCTAATCAATGTGGGCAACGGCAATATTTACAATCCTGCATCCGGCCAATGGCTGACTGCGCCGAATGGCGGCGGCAAGGATACGACCGAAATTCAGAACTATAAGTTTGCCAAAGAGAACGGTTATACCGGCTCTTTCACGGATTTTCAGACTGAAAAGACGCGCGCGGCGAAGCGGACAACCATTGGCGGGACAACGATCGATTTCGAAGGGCTGCCATTGATTTCGACGGACCCAAACACCGGCAGACCGGACGCCCTCGCTCAGGAGGAGTTCCTGAAAAGTCTGCCGCGTGAAACTGCTACTTTGGTGAAGAAGGTGGCGAATTATGAAATGCCTATCACCAGCGTTACATCATTACGTTCGGGAGAACGGCAGCAGCTAGCGCAGCTTGTCGGGATGTACGACCCGTCATTTGATGCCACGCAGTCCACTTCGCGGACCCAGACCCGTAAGGATTATTCCACCGGTGAAATGGCCAAGCTCGCTTCGTCAACCAATTTGGCTATTCAGCATATGGCCGGCATGGTGGACGAGCATAACAAGCTTGAAAACTCTTCCTATCCCGCATGGAATGCGATAGCGAACAGCTTCAGCCGCCAGACCGGCGAGAGCGCCCAGCAGGCATTTGAGACTTACAAGCTTGGGGTTGCCGAAGAACTTGGCAAGGCGTTTCATGGGACGGGCGCTGTGCCTGAAAGCGCAGTAAGGGAATGGAAGGACGCTATCAGCTCAAGCAGTTCACCTGAGCAGCTCAAAGCTGCGGTGAGTTCGGCTCTGCATATGCTGGCAGCACGCACTGAGACGTATAATCAGCGATATGAACAGAGCATGGGCGGTAATCAGGCTCCAGGTTTTCTGACAAAAAGTTCTGTCGCTGCACTCCAGAAAATGGGCATCGACCCCGCCCAACTGGATCCACGATTTGTAGACAAGCAGACGCCCTCTATCCCGATTAGTTCAGGCACGGGTCGGTCCGGCAATGTCAACGGCTACAAGATCGAGAGGGTGAACTAATGCCACAGTTTCGCATTACCGCGCCGGACGGCAGCGTTTACAATATCACTGGAGACAATGAGCAAGGTGCGTTTGATGCCTTGCAGATGTATTTGGGACAGCAACCCGCGTCTGACCAGCAGGACCAGAGTATAAGTGCCGACCAGATGACAGACGGCCTGTCCGACCTCTCTCGGCTTTCGCGGCCCGCTTATGACAACAATATCGCGGGCGCTGGTCAAACTTGGGTGGAAGGGGCTGGCAATATTCCGGTTGTCGGCCCGGCACTTCGTGGAGCATCGGATTTCATTGGCAGCAATCTTTATGGTGCGGCTACAGGCGAAGACCCAGCCCGTATTCGCCAACAAGTCGGCATTCGTCGTAAGGTTCGCGAAAACCAATATCCTATGTCGGCTCTATCTGGCGAGATAGCCGCCAATATCGCGCCTATGGCCGCAGGCGCTGCTGCATCACCAGCCATTGCCGAAGGCCTCGGCATGACGGGCGGATTAGGAACCCGTGCCGTGAATTCTGCTGTTTCCAATGCCGGTATTTCAGCGGCGGACACACTGGCTCGGGGCGGCGACGGTTATAACGCAGCTGCAAATGGTATCGTTTCGGGAATGGCCGGAGGTGCTATTCCGCTGGTTGGGGAGGCGCTCAGTCGCGGGGCCGGTGCGATTTACAATCGGTTTGCACCCACGGTGAATGCCATGCTTGATCCAGCAGATGAAGCCGCGCGCCGAGTAGGTGTAGCTTACGCTCGCGACATGGATATTGATCCGCGTCTCATGATGAACTCCACCGACGAAGCCGTGGCCCGCGCAAATAATCTGCCCATCGCCAATGTTGATCGGGGCGGTGAAACAACGCGTGCGCTGGCCCGATCCGTATCCAATCAGGCTCCAGAAGCAAGGGCAGCCTTCAATAGTCTTGCAGATGACCGTTTCGCGGCCCAAGGGGAGCGGGCATCATCATTCATCCGCAATCTGGTAACAGGGAGCGCTGACGATATCGGCCTGCATGAGGCAATTATCAAAGCATCGAGAGTATCCAATAAGCCAGCCTATGAGGCTGCCTATCGCAGCCCAAACGCCCAAGCGTTGTTTACAACCGACATTCAGGATTTGATGCAGTCGCCAACTTTCCGAAAGGCAATGGCAGACGTACCCGCAAAGAGCGCCGACCGAGCCGCCGTATCCGGAGGAAAGGCAATTCCGAACCCTTTCGAGCTTGATGGTGCGGGAAATTACGGGCTTCGCCAGAATGCGGACGGAACTGTTGTAAGCCCAAATCTCGAATTCTGGGACCATGTACAGCGTAATCTCCGCGAGATGCAGGAAAAAGCATTCAAAGGCGGATCTGATTATGACGGGGTGACAGTTAGACAGCTTCGTGACCGTTTGAATGGCGTTCTCGATCAGACAGTGCCGGAGTTCAGCACCGCTCGTCGAGGGGCGGCTGCATTCTTCGGAGCAGAAGATGCGCTGGAAGCGGGCAAGAAATTCGCCAATTCACCGCGGACGGTACCGGAAGCGCAGCGCGCTTTTGCATCCATGAAGGACGCTGAGAAGAAAGCATTCCAGACGGGGTACGCATCCGAACTTGTCGATAAAATCCGAGCCTCAAGTGACCGTGTGAACGTCATCAATAATGTTTTCAAATCCCCAGCGTCCCGCGACAGCATGGCCTTGGTTTTCGGTCCCGAAAAGATGAAACAGATCGAGGCGTATGTCAGGGTCGAAGACTTGGCCGACAAACTGCGCGGGGCAATGGGCAATTCCACAACCGCCCGCCAGCTTGTGGAGCTAGGACTGGGCGCGGGAGGCGGTGCAGGTGTCGGTTATCTGTTCGGTGGTGGCGATGGCGCTTGGAAAGGTGCCACGCTCGGTGCCGGGGCATCCATTGCCAAGAATGCGATTGGTGCCGCCAGTCGATCTGCCGATACGAAAACTATGATCCAAGTTGCAAAGCTGCTGACCAGCCGGGACAAGAACGCCATAAACATGACTGTTCAGCGGGCCTCGAAAACTCCCGCATTTATGCAGGCCATTGAGGACTTGGGCCGAGCGCTGGCCGTTCCGTCAAGGGCCGGGGTTTTGATGGCGAACTAGAAAATGCTGCGCAAATAATCGGCCAACGCAGGCGCATAAGTCACTTTGACCCACCAACCGAGCGGCAGCAATATCGCTGCCGCTATCAGATGGCCGAGAAACTGAAATGGATTATTCTCGTTCATGCCTGCGAACCCGCCTGTTTCCGTGAAGAGCGCAAGCGTAGCACAGCGGATGAATCCCGTGAATCCCTCCCGTATTAACGCGAAGAATGCGGGCAATCTCCCTCTGATAATACAGGGCGGAGCAGGGGAATTTCGCAGTCTATATTCCTAAGCCAGTAGTTGGCTCATCGGCATGTTTTGCTTTTTTTAAACGCGCCAATAGTGCAACAATCATTACGGTGCAGGCCATGAAAAAAACAGTCCTCTCGTCGTCTGTTGGGTTAGGCTTTTTTTTATAAGATTTCTCATAAATGCTCACTGCTTGGCTTCGTGTAGCAGTAGATGAAAGGGTAGCGCCCAACTCATGCGCCATGCTATTTCGAATTTTGCGAAGCGTGTCACAGCACTCCCGCTCAGTCTTTGTTAGAAGTCCAAGACTGAAGGCGACTTTAATTTTCTTGGAGAAAGCTCCCAAAGGCGCGCCATCACCTGAGAACAACTCCTTTTCATCGGCACCTTCGATCATGTTCATGTGAAGCAACCGTTGAAGGAGGTTGTCGACCATTGTAACTCCGACCAACACAAGAGCGCGGTCGCTACCATGGTCTTTTTCCTTAAGAACCTCATCGATGAAAACATCCGCTTCCGGCCAATGCTCTATCGCCATTCCGTAATCTCCCTTCCGACTTTAAGGCAAAATCTTCTAGCTGACGGGAGTTTAAGAACTGATTTGAATACAACTGTAAACGTCATTAGCTATAGATTCGACGCCGTTTTATAACGGCGGATAACGGGCCGCTTTTTAGCGGGGAATAGCGGGCCGGTTTCTACCGACGACAATCAGGGCATCGCCCTGAAAACAGCGGAGCAGCGTTTTTTTCTAGTCAGTCCTTGGCGAACATTTGCCGCTTTATTTCAGGCACCCTGCTCTCATTTTCAACACCGCTTCACACCTTTTCTTTTGAAAAGCGGGGTTATCGGTAATCCTTATTTTGCGGCGTTGAAGTCAAACAGCACCGCTGGTTGCATATCGCTCGGCGGGGATTTGTCCAATCGAGGAGCAAATCTATGTATCTGAGCGATTATTCACAGAACGCAAACCGAGCACAGCATGCCCGACGCCGTATCCGATATCTGGGTATTATGCCAAACGGCAGTCGGCTTTGGACGCCGGACGAGGACCAGATTTGCAGGCAATACGGCACGGATTACTCCGTTTTGATGGAAAAGCTGCCCCACAGAACATACCTCGCTTTGCGGAGCCGCTGCCAAAAGTTGGGGTTGCGCCCAAAGAGGCAGCTGATGACGGCAGCCGAACTGTCGAAGCTTCGACGCTTAGGCCCTACTGCGCCCGCCGAAAAGCTCTTGCAGGAGTTTCCTACACGAACATTGGCTCAGCTTCACGGTTTGAGGAAGCATTACAAAATTAGTCGCCCAAAGCCTCCGCTGGTGGCGACAGGTTATCCAATATTGGACGCTATTCGACAGCGCTGCGCCGAACTGAATTACACAATGGTCGATCTGGATGCATTGGCGCACACAAAACGCTACTTTCAGAACGGCGGATGGCATAGCGGAGGCATCAATTACAAGGCCGTGTGCAAGGCAATCGTCGCTCTCGACGGAGAAATCTCCGTGTGCTGGAGGGGCGAATGAAACTCGACCGTCTCTCTATCGCTGCCGAAATTGAACGCCTTATCGATATGCTTGACCAGCTAGACGACGATCCAGACCTCGAGCTGGAACCGCCGGAAGAACAGCACGATGCTGAAGCAGATCTGACCTGGACAAATGGCTACGCGCCTGACTGGTTCGTCATCGCTGAACGATCCAGACGAAAGGCGAAGGGCCTTCAGTGAGGCTTTATCTCGACAGCCTTCGACAATTTTGCTTTGATCCGCCTGAGGGTTGGGGGATCCAAGATTGTCGAAGGCGAAAAACTGGATATTCGGGGCTGCTGCGCTATTCGTTTTGGCCAAGGTTTTCGGAAATGACCAACCGTCACATGTGCCTCCGTCCACCCCTGTTGCGCCACAAGCTGCAACCAAACCCGCTGAGCGAGCGCCGCAGCCTTTAGGCTTCATTCAGGCAACGTCACCCCGACAGACAGACCAGCCCCCGCCCGCGGTTTATCGTCATCCCTTCATTGGAAAATGGCTTTATTCAACCGCAAAGGTAAACATGCGGTCCGAGCCTTCAACATCGGCGCCCATCGTCACAGCTATCGACCGAGGAAAAACAGCTAAGGTTTTAAACTACCGGTCAGGTTGGTTTAGCGTATCTTATGGCAATCGAACGGGATGGGTTTCTGAGCGCTATCTTACCGAAAACCCACCCCCTGCTCCGCCAAAAGCAATAACCACCCCTCGAACAGTCGCACCACCTGCCGCCGCCCGACTGGCTCCGGCGCGGCGTTCAGGGCAACCAGTCCGGTCTCCTTATGTTGGAACGTGTGATTGCCCGTACGACGTAATGCGAAATGGTCGGTTATGTGGAGGTCGGAGCGCTTACAGCCGCCCGGGTGGGCGCAACCCCGTTTGCTATTATTAGGGAATGGTTCGTGGTCGGTCCGATATGGAACATAGGCACCGACTCGCGATATGATTAGTCAAAATTCAGAGAATATTGGGAGGAATCATGCGGGGAATAATCGCGACGGGCATATTGTTGGTCGGCACATGCTGGCTTTACCCCTCTGAAGCGCAGACTTTCGGTGGGTACGATTGTACGCAAGATTGTTCTGGTCATAAGGCGGGATATGACTGGGCCGAAAGCAACGGCATATCAGACGAGGATGATTGCAGCGGCAATAGCAATTCTTTCGAAGAAGGCTGCAAAGCATATGTTGATGATTCTGATCGGGGTTCAGACGAAGACGATGACGGAAACGAGATTGATGAATGAAGGTACTGTCAGCCACCTTAACCGTTATAATCTTGGCTACCGTGCTGACGGGCTGCGCTAATCGCTCATGCCGCGATTGGCCGGGAACGTGCATGATTCAATGACCGATGGCGCGATTCCAAGCTGAAAATCACATCAACTCGTCTATTAAGAAGCTGTTATTCCTATTCTTTTACGGTGAAAGCCCCCTGAAATCGGACTGATCAAATCTTGCCCATCAAATAAGCGTATCAGCACCACAGAATAGACGGCTAAAACTCAGGAACGTTACTGCTTATCAATCAGTTCTATTTACAACATCAGTTAAAAAGTACAACGCCCAGAATACAGTCGTAGTGAAGGCTGAAAATATTATGAAAATACCGAGCGAAAATAACTGCCTCACTGTGTAGTAAATTACGTCTGAACCTTTCAGCATAGCCATGATGCTTGGGGCTGCGAAGCTCGAGAGTACAATGATTATAAAGGACACAAGCCCTAAAAAAGAAAGGTAGCCTAACAAATAGCATACGAACTGTCGCAACGAGAGCGCCCGACCATCCAAGAAAATTCCCACGCCAGCAGCGCGCTTATCTATCCGCTCTCCCGGACTTCCCATCGCTACGGATGCGAGCGCACCGATCAGGAAGGGAACAGCAAGCACCAAAAATACTTGCACGCTGGCAAGAATCCCGCTTGAGCCAAAAAGTGAGGGGCGAGGCGATAAGAAATTATATCCAGCCCATACCACTAACCCCACAGCAATAGGGATTATAAAATCGTATTTGGTTTTTTCTGGAGCGTGGATCGTCAAATAGCGTAAAGGTGCCAATATCCGAGCGCGATTTGGCCGCCTCGTTTCTTCCACATCCCCTAAAGTTATTTTGCGCGTTTCCATAAATCGTCCCGATCCAATAACTCCCGCATTCTATCGCGGATTTCTGGCTGTATTGTGCTCAACCAAAGTCCAGTAACTGTCGTGGTCTTTATGGTTTCTCGCGGACACATAAGCAAATCGGTGGCTCCTGCAACTGAGGGGCTTACTGCTCCACCCACTGTATTCCCATTGTTATGACGAAAATACAGTTTTGTTTTGTAACCCTTCATTTCATAGTGATTTTTAAGGGCCTGGAACCAACCTCTCTTCTCTTGAGGGTCTGCCGGCCCCTCTTTAGCGGAGACGCGTAGCTTTACCGAGGCAACGAAATCGTCATGAGCAAGAGACGTTTTGCCCGCAATGTTCTGCTTTTCATGTCTATGAGTAAATTCAAGATAGTTTAGCTCCTTGCCGCCATCCTCACCGAACATGCTCCGCCCGACGTCCGCGAAAAGCTCCAATCTTGGATGGTATTTGTAAGACTTGTTTCGGGTGCGCCCTTTTTCTTCGCGGACAACATCAAAAGTCCAGCCTTCGCTTTCGGCAACACGCCGAAGTTGCCTAGACAAAAGAAACTCAATATTGGCCCGTGACAAGTTTTGAATTGCTTCGATCGCACAACGATAACTTCCGTCATCATATTCTGTTTCGCTAGACGGCAGACGAACTACAACGTGTGCAGCGAATGAACCACGCTCTGTCGTACTTCCTGACAGATCCCTGCCGGAGAATGAAGACACGTCTTCAACTGGAAAACTTTTGATATTCTGGTCTACGTAACTCACCAGCATAGAAACGTATTCGCGTCCTTCGTGCTGATCACGAGAAAACGCGCTTATGCTAATAAGGTTTCTATCAGCGTTTATCTTCTTTCGATCGCCATCATCTAATGAATCACCATTTACATTAAAAAATTCAATGCAATTACCGCTTTTGAAGCGTTTTTCTAATATTTCGAACAGATGAGCACCAGAATGCAGCGGAGGCTTTTCGTCCTTTGCATGTGTGACATTTCGGCTGACCAAACGATTCAAAAGAATAATTCGATCAAAATATCTCTGCTTATGTTCAGTCATTTAAATCCCCACGCACCTTTAATGAGGTTTAAGCAGAACGTTCACCTCATGCGAGTCCCATTTTCTTCGTCGTAACCCTCACCTGCCGGAAGCCACCGGATGCTATTAGAATATTTTGTAATGAATCCAGTGACCTAATCGGACAACGCTTAGTTTGCGAATGAAATTCTAATCTGTGAATACAAATTGAGGGTTCGTTTAGATTCTTGCTTTCAGCGCGTTTGCGATTCTTGATAAGATGACTTCCTAAGCAATGATTCGCAGCAAGCTGTTGTTAGAGGTTTCTTATATTCCTCAACGCCACCCCCGGCCCGCTTGCCACCTGTCCATTCTCAAGAAATTGGACGCCTGCCGCTTCGAGAGCTTTGCTTATCGCCTCCAGATTGTTGACCACAGGCACATAACGACCGGCTTCACAAACTCAGAGATTTAAGTTCTCAAAGGCCCCAAATTCGTCTGAATACACAGAACGATGAAGTTCGGATCCCTTTTCTCTGAGAGCTTTCAAGTGACCATCGAGAAGATTGTGAGCCGCGGTAACTTTCTTATCGGCTTTCTTTTGCTTGAAATTTCGGTAGTGAAATCCTGGAGGATAAAAACCCAACTTCATTCCCCAAAAAGGTCCGCCGTGAACAATTAAGTTTCGCTCATTGGTAAGTGAAGCCAAACCACGAAGCGCTGCTATAATCCTCGCATAGGCCAGCGCGTCTTGTGCTTCCAATAAAGATATCAAAAACTGAATACGAGAATTCTCACCCGAGAATTGCGATAGTATTACGTCAGCTTGATCAGTGCTACATGCCAATCGTTTTGACGCTAATGAGCGCAATATATTACTTATTGTGCCCCAAAGTGTAACCGTTATACCTATTTTTATTATGAGAGATTCATCGCGTTCAAAGGGAGAGCTAAGATAATCGTCGTCCTTCGCTTCATATGGAGCATAGTTGGAATTGCTCATCGCTGTTCCTTCACGAGGAAAACTTCACCATCATTTATAGCCTATTTCCTCGCCTTGCCGCCTTCAGCGATAATTTTTATGCCTGATTGCATGTCGAGAACATAGAAAAAGCTGGCGGTTCCTGAAGCTTGCTTGTTTCGTCTTAAACTCTGAACTGCCCAGTCGTAGTCGCCAGCGACCACGCATTTCATATTCTGGCAGTCGGTACGGACGGAACTATCAATGATTTTGCTCACTCGGACTGGCCAGCGATTGAAGTATTCTCGCTTGTCTTGCAAAACAGCTTCATGGCTAAGAGTTTTTCCATAAAAATCCACCACAGAGCCATACGCTTTATCCGCAACAGTCAGCGCTGTAACCGTATCGTTCATGCTGCTGTTAACTACTAGTCTCACAAAGTCCGTTGCAACATTGGCCATTGATCCATTGTTTCGATCTGGTGAAGGCAGACTGGAAGGACTTTCCGACGCGGCAGCTGACGGCTCTGAGCGTGAAATCTGCTCTACCCCGTCTTTTCTCGCGGTAACATCGTTGAAGCACATCAACTGGAAGACAGAGGGTGACACCTTTGATGCCAGATCGGCGGAGCCTAGTGGCGGCTGGTCTTTGAGTGTCTCTGTTTCATACACGATATTTCGCGATTGCAAAAACAGCTCCAGAATGTTGCTCTTGATGGCGAAATTCACATTCTGCGGGATGCTGCCGGTATTTTTTATTGCGAATCCGTCATTGAGCCGCGCTGAGTTTATCCCAATTACCAACCCGTTTCGATCAACGAGCGGGCCACCCGAATTTCCAGGTTGAATCGGGGTTGAAACTTGTAAATATCGTGTGTCGTTCTCCAAGCCGATCAGAGAATTTACATTCCCCATCGTAATTTTGATGCCATCGGACAAAATCTGCGAAAGGGGATAACCAAGAGCGGCAACGTCTTCGCCTAGGCGAGCGGGAGAACCCCTCAGCTTCAATACTTGGCTGTTTGCGGGTAACGCAGCAATTCGCACCACTGCGAGGTCATTTTGCTTATCGGTCTGGATTTCCGATGCTTTACCCATGGAGGCCACAGTCACATAAGAGCAGCCATCAACAACATGGGCGTTTGTCACGATCCAGCCGTCCTTAGAAACAGCAAAACCTGTTCCCGAACTCGTAGCCTCATCCGCCTTTGCAGAAGACATGGCTATGCAAATGCCTATCGCAACGCTTCCGCTAAGAAAGCAAATTCGCCTCATACTGCCCCACCCCAAGACCTACCCTCGCAGGATCCATTAAACATAGGGCATACGCTAAAGTCTACAGAACTTGTCTCTCGATTTTCTTGCAGACGTAGCACTGGCCACGCAGTGGTGGAGACTAATCGTTCAAACGCACTCCGGCGCCGCCGCTCGTACTATCGCCTGCAGCGAGAAAAGTGACGCCTACGTCCTCAAGCGCTCTTTTGATTGCGGCCAAATTATTATGGGTCGGTATCCGCCTCCCCTTTTCAAAGTCGCGTATTGTTGAAAGCCCCAAATGAGAAGCCTGCGCAAGCTGCTCTTGAGACCATTCGATTAAGCCGCGAGCGGCGCGTGATTGTGCGGGTGTAATCATACGCGATAGATATCTCATTTAATTATTTTCATCAACCATCAACGAAAAGTGTTGACGCTTAACGTTAATAGATGGTAACCGTTAAAAATAAACGATAATCGTTAATCTCATGAAACGGATGACGATACAGATTTGACGATTCTGAAAATCAGGAGAAATCCAATGACGGAACATTCCATTCCGGCAAACGCCGAAGGCTTGTCCAACAGCAAGCAGAAAAAAGACACCCTGCTTGAGCAAGCAAAGAAGGCAAATGAAACCGCGAGCACGGTATACGCCATGATCGGCATTTGCCGCGCAGCGGTGGAATTTGCGGATGATCAGGAAGGCTACCTCTTGGCCCAGCATGTCCCTGCCAATCTCTCAAGAGTTCTGGAGACGGTAACTGAGATGGTGCTGGATATGGCCGAGGTTTTGGAGCGTGTCATTATTGAGGAAAGGGGGCGCGCATGATTACCCTTCCTGATATCTACGTTCCGGCTCAGACCAGATTACCCGTTGATCAAATGGATATTGGTTTGGATCTTCTACGCACCGTTCACGCAGGTTTGCAGGACCATACCTTTATCGACAACGATACGCTCCTTGCACTTAGCAAGACCATGTTCGTGGCGCTCGAAGCATTGGCGCCGGTACGCGATGTTTTGAACAAGGCCAATCGTGAAACGCCGCTAAAAACGCCAAATCACGAAAGTCTTGTCGAGGTTATTAAGGATTTCCATGCCGGAAACCTTGCATTCGCCGGATGGGAGCGCCGAGGCACGAATGAGGAAGAAGCTATAGAGGCCACTTATGGGCCTGCTCTATACAAGCTCGAAAACTGGCAAACGCCGTTGAGCAGCATTGTAGAGGTTCGTGAAGCCGTTCGGCTGGCCTTTAGCCCTGATGATGCAATCCTTAGCGATGCAGTCAAAGGACCGCTCCGGGCTGGGCTGATCTATCTCGAAAAGGTCACGGGCTGGAATGAGCCTGAAGGGCGCGCAGCATGAACCGCCGTTTCTTCCTCAAACTCTTGCCGGTTGCGAGTGCTGCCGTTGCACTTCCCGCCGTGGCTGTAGCTGCCGACAAAGCACCTCAGCCTAAGACCCCGGATGCTCTGCCCGCAAAGTGGCAGGGTGACGGCTATTATGAAGTGAAGGTCGGAAGTGACATGCAAGTGCAGAGCGTCGTTCGCTGGCAGGCATTCGACCACCCTGTAGATGGCCGTTGTTTTCGCTTCTCGCCGCGCATGCCGTTCTCAGGCGGGCAAATCGTCTACCGATATGACTGCGCCATCGATGATGTTCTCATTAAGAAAGTCGGGGAGTTTTAATCATGAAGCTCACCCGCATTTTTCTGGCATTCCTGCTTTTGCGCATCGCTCGCGGTGCGACCGAACTTTCAATCTGGGTGCTTCCAGCCCCGAATGGCGGTATGAAATGAGCAGTCCCGCCATATATCGCCTCCGCCGCCTTATGCTTGAGCAATGGATTGAGCAGGCTATTGCGCTTCTCGACCAGATTGACGGCGACCCGGATCTAGAGGACGGCGACGACGATTTCACAGACGAGCGCGAGAACCCGGAAAGGATGATGGGAGGGCAAGGACTATGAGCCAGCCAGCCAATTCATCCGCCGAGGTTCATGCCTTCCCCCGTCGCCATGGCTTCAATGCCTTCGAGCAGGCAAAGCAGGAACTGGCCGCGTTCAAGTTCTCATTGTTCGAAACGGTTGCTGCCGATCCGCTTTTGCGTGCGGGTCAGTGTCTCAATCTGATTATCGTCTATGCGTCCCTCGTAACTATCGACAAGAAGACGCTCCAGGCGACACCGGCTTATGCATCGAACGGACGAGTATTCGTTCGCGCTGGTGTTCGGTCGCATCACACAGCCGTCAAGGCGCGCAGGCTTCTCGAACAGCATGGTTATCTCATTCCGGTCAGCCGGAGGAATGGCATCACGGTCTACCGGATCGAGAACCCACATCATGAACGCGTTCAGATGCAAATTCAGGAATTGGAAGAGTGCCAACGTGAGATAAAAACCGAAAAAAATGTACGCAATAAGCCGCAATCCAGCATGGCAAATAATGCCCACCTTGACCGTACAGGGGTGGCAGAAAATGCCCACCCTGAAAATCGTAAGGATGGCAATAATTGCCCACCAAGGATGGCAGAAAGTGCCACCAATTACCTTAAAGGAATACCTTACAGGATTACCTGTAAAAGAGGGCTATGAAGAGAGCGACGGTTCTCCAGTTATGGGTGACGCCAAGGAGACGGTGAGCGAGGCCCCCAATGAGCCAGCGCGAACCGGCTCCGACTTCCCGGCAAACAAAAAAAACGGGTATGCACTCGCGGCAAATGGCGAAAATGAAAACACGCCTTTTGCGGTTCCAGCATCAAAGCAAGAGGCTGATAATTTTTTAGCGACCGTGTTCGGTTCGGATTTGAACCGGCTGCATGAGCGTGTTCTGGACGGATGCCGTAAGCGGCTCATGAATGGATTGCTCACCCCGGCATTTGTCCGCGCCCGTCTCGATGCACTGGAAAAGCCGCAGCCAGCTTTCGGAGGTGATTCCTATGCTCGATAAGCTCACGCGACCGCATGAAGGCTTTCCGCTCGCTGACCTTTCGCGACATCAATGCAAGTGGCCGGTTAATCGGGCGCAAGCTGGAGAGCTTCACCTGTTCTGTGGTGAGGCTGTCCAAGGTGGGCACCCCTACTGCGACGAGCATTGCCGGAAAGCCTACACTCGAAAGCTACTGGCGAAGTGATGCCTGTTGTCAAATGTTAACATTGAAAGCAGATTTGCGGCTTCTTGGTCAGTCGTAGCGAGCATAAAATAGGCTGTTTTACGGGAAAGCCGCAAAACTTCTCTCATTGCAGGATGCTATAGCCATGTGGCGAGGCGCTTGAACATCGTCTGGATTTGGGACGATGACATAGTACAGATTTGCACCATCAGCTTTCCACCAATGGTGAAAACCTCTATGCATACCTTAAGGCAGGTTCAGGTATGGTGACGAACCCCATGCCGTGCAGCGCTGGTGAATTGGCGCGACGTGATTGCGATTAAGGTCGTCCAGAGAGGAGGCTTTTTCATGGTTCGAGCCGGGTTTGTTCAAGTGCGGATAGTAGCCTTGGATAATTATTAATCCGCGTTGCGAGAACTGTGACTTAGCGGCATTCTGCCACACGTGCACATCGCCTCATGGCGAATCCCTGATAGTCGAAAACAGGACTATACAAATTGATACGCTTCGAGAGCATGGCAACCGTTCCTCTGACGCTGTATTTTCACGACATTCAATTATCAAAAGCGACGGGTTTTCTTTATCGCTTTGGTGCCGAGGTGGTTCTGGCCACTAACTGGCATGTGTTTTCTGGCTTGCATCCCGAAACGGGCGCGCATCTCAACTCCAGTGGCTTCACACCAAATCGAGTGGAATTCACCTACTTTGTGAAAAGCGAGACAGACGAGAACTCTGCTATTTGTTGTGAAGCAAATTTGACGCTCGCAGAAAACGGTCAAGCAACATGGTTTGAGCACGAAGGATACTCACTAGCCCCCCTCAAAATTCCAGATGTCGCTATGTTGCCATTGAACGATGCCTTGACGAATTTCGAAGAAATCGGGGGCAGAATTGTGACTTTTACGAGCGAGATGCTTATTCGAGTCGCGGGTAAACAGGAAGATTGGTATGCTGAGCACGCATACCCTATGGTCGCTAGCGACGTTTTTATTCTAGGGTTCCCAAAAGGTATTAGAGTGCAGGGGACTGTTCCAATATGGAAACGAGGCTCCGTTGCAACCGAACCACTACTATATGCACTGGACAACGCACCGGTCTTTTTGGTCGATGCAGTAACTCGAAGCGGAATGTCTGGTTCACCCGTCATTTTCCTAGGCGATAAGGTAACAAATAGATCAGGCGAAGTTACATCGGTCAGGAACGGCAAACAATCTGCATGGCTGATGGGCGTGTATGCCGGCCGCGAAGGCGTAAGTGCTGCTGAAATTGATATGGCACTTGGACGTGTTTGGCGCAGAGAAACCCTTGATGGAATTTTCTTCAAGCGTATCGTTGGAGCTTCACGAATTAGCGCCTTGGGAGCAAAGTCGTATCAAACAGGCTCGTGACCGTTATCCAAAGACCGAACAGTCGCCGAACTAGGCCATGACTGCGATGCAAATTGCGCCCATGCTCCAGCATAACAGATTGTTGCAGTCTGTTTTAATTCTAGGGGCTAAAACGCAACCGAAACTGCAAAGCCAGAAACCGTTTATTTGACGGTTATTAGACAAGTTTTTGTATGACATTGCTAAGTTATTGAAATGACTGGTACGCCCAAGGGGAATCGAACCCCTGTTTGCGCCGTGAGAGGGCGCCGTCCTAACCGCTAGACGATGGGCGCATAGGGTCTGTTGTTGGCTGATATAATCGCCCTTACAGAAAAGCGCAATCCGGGAATGTAAAAAGGCGGCCACTGGCCGCCTGTTTAAGTGCGCAACGCACCCCGATCTTACTCGACGCTGCCGAGCTTGATACGGCCGATCACGCGGGATTCGCGATAATCATAAATGATGAGTTCAGTGCCGCCGTCGGGCAGCAGCGTTTCCAGCGAAAGCTGATCGCCAGACAGGCTCTGCGACAGGAGGCGCGTGCCGGGAACGAGGTTGATCTGCGACTCGATCAGCTTCGGCGGTTCCGGCTTCACAGGCTGGGCTGCGGCCTGGCCTGGAATATCCGAGCGGGCTTCCTGCGTGGCAGGGGTTTCGGGCGCGCGATTGATCTTGTAGACAACGGCGGCGAGCACGGCCATAAGACCGATCAGCATGACGCCGATTGAAACGGCCAGAAGCCGGATCATCTTGCGGCGCACACGTTCCATAGCCGGATCAAGCACAGGCTCGGACGGTTGTTCGTCCTGATAATAGCCCTGCTGATAGTCCTGATATCCTGAATCCTGCTGATTCTGGTATCGCGGATAGTGTGGATCCTGCATTAAATGACTCCGGTTCATGCACCCGTGTGGCGCGTGATAACGAAGGGAAGAGACAATTGAAAGAACTAATTGCCGACACTGATGCTGCGGGCAAAAGATTGGACCAGTGGCTGGCCGCAGCATTAGGGCCGGAACTCTCCCGCAGTCGCGTTCAGTCCCTGATTGCCGACGGTCATGTGACCATCGACGGTGAACCTGCTCGTGAAACCAAGCAGAAGCTGCGCGAAGGCATGAAGATCGCCATCGTGCTGCCCGAGCCTGAACCTGCCGAACCGCAAGGCGAGAACATTCCCCTCGATATTCTTTACGAGGACGATGATCTCATCGTGATCAACAAGCCTGCTGGCCTTGTCGTTCACCCTGGCAACGGCAACTGGACGGGAACGCTTGTCAATGCCCTTATATATCATTGTGGCGATAGCTTGTCCGGCATAGGCGGAATCCGCCGTCCGGGCATTGTTCATCGTCTGGACAAGGATACGAGCGGCGTGATGGTCGTGGCCAAGAACGACCGTTCGCACCGGCATTTAAGCGAACAATTTGCAGACCATGGCCGCACCGGCGATCTGGAGCGCGCTTATCTTGCCCTCGTCTGGGGCATGACCGAGCGACCGCAAGGCGTCATTGATGCACATCTCGGACGCTCGCATCGCGACCGCACAAAGCAAGCCGTGGTCAATGAAGAGCGCGAAGACGCGCGCCATGCCGTCACCCATTATGCGACGGTGGAAAAATTCGGCCCCCGTGAGGATGCCACGGCACTGGCTTCTCTGGTGGAGTGCCGCCTTGAAACCGGCCGCACGCACCAGATTCGCGTCCATATGGCCCATATCGGCCACCCGCTGGTCGGTGACATGGATTATGGCAGTGCCTATAAAACCAAGGCCAACAAACTGCCGGAACCGCTGAAGGAAGCTGTGCGCGGCTTTCACAGACAGGCGCTTCACGCCTGGCTTCTCGCCTTCACGCATCCCGCAACCGATGAATTGATGCGATTTGAAGCGCCAGTGCCCGAAGATATGGAGCACCTACTGGAAAATTTCCGCGCGCACTCCATATAATACTGTCAGGTCTTCCGGTTCTTCCTCGCATCGCTGTGCATGTAAACATGGACCTTGAAGCGAATTGGAAAAAACCGAGCCAACACCAATCCGGGTGCAGTTGATGTCAAAACTGCGCCTGGATCATCAGGAACAGTCAAATCCAGCGCGCTTTACAGAATGCTTCTGCAACTTTTCACGCAGACGAGCGTTCACATTGCAGTGACAGATTGTTTCATGAGTTAAAGGATCGTGTTTTCGCCAAAATCATGCCTATATATGGAGGCTCGCGTGAGGGAAGTGCAGGAGGCAGCCCCCGCGACAGGTTCGCCAAATGGGGACCTGAAATTATAAAGGAGGGTGCTCTATGGCCCAGATGAATCTTCCCAGCATTACGTCCGGCGACGGTGGCCTTACCCGTTATCTGGAAGAAATCCGCCGTTTTCCCATGCTTGAGCCGCAAGAAGAATATATGCTGGCCAAGCGTTATCATGAACATACCGATCCGAAAGCCGCCCACAAGCTGGTGACGAGCCATCTGCGTCTCGTGGCCAAGATTGCCATGGGCTATCGCGGTTATGGCCTGCCCATCGGCGAAGTTATTTCCGAGGGTAATGTCGGCCTGATGCAGGCCGTCAAGCGCTTCGAGCCAGAACGCGGCTTCCGTCTTGCCACCTATGCCATGTGGTGGATCAAGGCTTCGATCCAGGAATATATCCTGCGCTCGTGGAGCCTTGTGAAGATGGGCACGACTGCCAACCAGAAGCGCCTGTTCTTCAATCTGCGTAAGATGAAGAGCAAGATTCAGGCGCTCGACGATGGCGATCTCCGTCCCGATCAGGTCAAGCAGATCGCGACCAAGCTGAATGTCAGCGAAGACGAAGTGGTTTCCATGAACCGCCGTCTGTCGGGTGACGCCTCGCTCAATGCGCCCCTGCGTGCAAGCGAAGGTGAATCCGGCGAATGGCAGGACTGGCTGGTCGATGACAGCAACAGCCAGGAACAGGTTCTGATCGAACAGGACGAGCTGGAAAACCGCCGCTCGATGCTTGAACAGGCCATGGACACGCTGAATGATCGCGAGCGTCGTATCTTCGAAGCCCGCCGCCTTTCCGACGATCCGATGACGCTGGAAGATCTGTCCAGTGAATTCGGCATCAGCCGTGAACGCGTACGCCAGATCGAAGTGCGTGCCTTTGAAAAGGTGCAGGCTGCCGTCAAGGCTGCTGCATTCAAGCAGCAAAAGGCGCTGAACCACGTCGAACCCGCTCACGCATAAAAGCGCATCCCGAAAAGTGTGAAGCGGTTTTCGGGTAAGATGCGCTTTTATGCAAAAGAATAGAGCGGTGTGAACTGTTTTCTGCCGCAGGATGCGTGAAGCGCCCTGCGGCAGACTTGTTTCTGGACGCGGCTATTCCCCCGCCTCCACCGTTGCGAGCGCAAAACCTTCATCGATCCAGCCGGTTATCCCGCCAGCCATGATTTTGACCGGTCTGCCAAGGTCGGCGAGCCGTAGAGCGCCACGCGCTGCGCCATTGCAATGCGGCCCCGCGCAATAGGTGATAAATACCGTCTCTTGCGGCCAATCCGCCATTTTCGAACCGATGATCTTGCCATGCGGCAGGTTGATCGCGCCCGGAATATGGCCTTTTGCAAACAGGCTCGGGCCGCGTACATCGAGAAGCACGAAATCGGCACCCTTCGAAAGCGCGTCGTGTACATCCCAGCAATCCGTCTCGAAGGCGAATTGCGCTGCAAAATGTTCCCGTGCCACAGCACTTGGCGCGGCTTCTATGGCAGTCACGGCGGATTTGGCCGCAGTCTTCATAGCGATGGTCATGGCGATCTCCTGTTGTGTTCGCCATTCTTTTGGCTCGAACGGCTGCCCGCTTGCAATTGGCGTGATTGACAATATACGTAAAGATCATGACAAACCCGAAGCCACAACTCACCGGCCCGCTGGTCGTCGCCCTTCTCTATGATGGCCTCTGCACATTCGAATTCGGCATCGTCGCCGAAATCTTCGGCCTGCCGCGCCCGGAAATGGGGCTGGACTGGTATCGCTTTGCCAGTTGCCCGATTGAGGACGGCCCGTTGCGTGCGCATGGCGGTTTCGTCATTACCCCGGACCATGGGCCCGAACTGATTGACGAGGCCGACATCATCATCGTGCCCGGTTGGAAAGGCGCAGATATTCCCGTGCCAGAGGCGATCTGCGAAAGACTGCGGCACGCACATCAACGGGGTGCGCGGCTGGCTTCGATCTGTTCCGGCGCATTCGTGCTGGCAGCGACGGGTCTGCTTGACGGAGGTCAGGCCACGACCCATTGGCGCTATGCGCAAGCCTTGCGCGACAGACACCCGGATATCGCAGTCGATGATGCATCGCTCTATCGCGAACATGACCGCATTCTAACGTCGGCCGGAAGTGCCGCCGGAATGGACCTGCTGATCGAAATCGTGCGGCAGGACTTTGGACCTGTGGCTGCCAATTCCGTCGCCCGCCGTCTGGTCATGCCAGCCCATCGCACAGGCGGACAGGCGCAGTTTCTGGAAAGACCGGTCGCCAAACGCGAAGGCACCGAAATCAGCCCCCTCCTCGACCGGATCAGGAGCAATCTCGCCTCGGAATGGACCATCGAACGGATGGCCAGCGAATGCCGTATGAGCGCCCGCACTTTTCTGCGGCGTTTTACAGAGGCGACCGCCACCACACCCGGCGACTGGCTGGTTGCCGAACGGGTGACGACGGCAAAGCAACTGCTCTGCCAGAGTCCGGCCAGCATCGACGATATCGCCGCTTCCGTGGGCTTTGGGAGCGCCTACACGCTGCGTCACCATTTCCGGCAGAAGATCGGGATCAGCCCTGCGGAATATCGCAGACGCTTCCTCGCGGAACCGTCATCCAACCGCAATAAAAGCTTCAAATAACTGCAATGGAAGGCCTTTAGGCACAAAGCGTGTTTCACCGATGCCTAAAGGACATCCCATGAAAAAGCTCCTGCTTGCCGCAGCCCTCGCCTTGACCGCTGCCACTGCCGCATCTGCTTCCGACTATGTTTCCTATCTCGACTATCCGCAGAAGGAACAGGACGGGAAGGAATTCTTCACGGCCATCGAAATCCCACAGGGCAGCTTCACCAAATACGAAATCGACGACAAGACCGGCCATATCGTTGTCGACCGCTATCAGTCGATGCCGGTCATCTATCCGGCCAATTACGGTTCGATCACCAGCACGGTGGCTGGCGACGGCGACCCGCTCGACGCGCTTGTTTACACGCGCGAGCCGATCGTACCGGGCGCCATCATCAAGGTTCGCCCGATTGGCGTTCTGAAGATGATCGACGGCGGTGAAAAGGACGACAAGATCGTGGCCGTTCCGACCTCGAAGATCGATCCGACCTACGACGATATCAAGGAAATCACCGACCTGCCGAAGATCGAGCAGCAGCGTCTGGAAGCATTCTTCCGCGTTTACAAGCAGCTGCCGGAAGGTCGCAAGGCCGTGGAACTCGGTGGCTTCGATACAGCTGAAGCCGCACAGAATGAAGTTGCCGGAGCCATCAAGGCTTTCGCGGAAAAGAACAAGAAATAAGCAGTTATTTTCTAGTGCGCATCGCGAGAGCTTCAGGATGCGTTCATCTGCAAACAAAAAGGCCGCTCAACGCGGCCTTTTTTCATTCTGCTGTCCGGCGCTTTAGTTAGCGCCCAGAACGTCGGTGAAGGCTTTCTCGCCCGGCACACCCTTTTCAAGGCTGATCAGCGCGCGGCGACCGTTGCGATAGGATACCGGAATATCAATCCATTGCAGACGGCGCATCAGCGACAGGTTGGTGTCCTGCGCGGTGCGGGCATCGTTGAGCCAGATGATGAAGAAATTATCCGCGATCTTGGACGGGACCGCGATCAGCGGGTTGCCCGCCGCCTGTTCCGTATCCTTGAAGGTGATGCGCTGGACATTGTCGATTGCGCCGCCGGAGAAACCATCCGGAACGGTGAACACCATCTCGATCAAATGGCTGGCCGGAATAGACTGATCCGTATTCTTGCGGATGGTCATTTTAAGCTGAACATTGCTCGTCGGCATTGTCACCGTGCCACGCACCGCCGGTTCTTCCGGCTGTCCGTCACCCGGGCTTTCCTGAATAACCGACCAGACGACGTTGCCCTTTTCCACGGAACCGGATTCGGTGCTGCCGCGCTCTTCATAGAGCAGCGCCTGCTGACCGACAGCCACAGCCTGCTGCGCAGCTGGCGTCTGTTCGCTTGGCGTCGCCGGAGTGCCAGCTTGTGAGCCAGCCGGAGAACCGGATGGCGTTGAAGCTGCCGTGGACTTGCCTTCGCCGAGGCCAGCCGCACCGCCAGCCGGACCTTCATCGGTCTCGCTGCCATCCGGCATCAAACGCTGGGTGAGCTTCTGCTCGCCAGCTGGTTGCTGCGGCTGCTGTTCAGGTGTCGGCGTGGTTTCATTATCTGCCGTATGGCTGTCAGCAGGAGGTGGCGTCGCAGTGCTGTCACCACCGCTGGCAGCCGGGGTCGACGGTGCATCATTGCGCCCGAGGCTCGATGCGAGTTCCTGAATCTTGTCCTTGTTGGCCCATACGCCATAACCTGCACCGCCCAGAACGAGTACGGCGATGAGACCAGCAATCAGGCCCTTATAGGAGCGCTTTTCCTTGACCGCACTGCGCTCGATATATTCGCTGCGGCGTGCTTGGGCCTTTTCCTTGGCGCGGTCGATTTTCCAGTCGCCGCTGCGTTCCGCGCTGAAAGACGCATCTTCATCATGTTCGGAGGCGCGCGTTTGGCGCTCTGCAGCCGGTGCAGCGGAAAAAGCGCTGTCGTCATCGTCTTCATGATGCACACGCGACGCGCTTACACCCTGATTCGCTTCCTGCAGGAAATCCTCAAGCGCATCATTGACCGGATCTGGGGCTGCTGCTTCAGCAGTGGCGGGAGGCGCATAAAAAGCTTCGACTTCGGCAATCGCATCTTCAAGAATGTTGCGCTGGCGTACCGCCACAGCCTGCGAGGCGTTTGCCGTCACAAGCTTCTGCTCGATCGTTGCGCGCGCCTTCGCGTAAACGCGCTGGCGCAATTCAGGCGATTTGTCCGCCTGTGCATCGATCGTCTTTTTCAGTACAGCTACAAAATCCGCCATTCCGTCTTACCCGGTTTATTGCCCGTTCAGATACCACAAGCACTGGATGCAATTAAATGTCCCAATAATCACAATAATCAAGGGAAAGCAAAGTGTCTGGCAGTAATTAAGCGAAGCTTTTCAAAACGATGAGGCGAAATAGCGGCAGATTTGACAAAGCTTCGAGCATTTTCTGGCCAATCTGAACCACCGGACACCGCTGCAACGCTTAAAAACTGAAAACCCGAAGCAGTTTATGCAAAACTGCTTCGGGTTGATCAATAGCGCGACCTTGAAAAGATCAATCCTGGAACGGATCGGTGACGAGGATGGTATCCTCGCGTTCCGGGCTGGTGGACAGCATAGCCACCGGAGCGCCGATCAGTTCTTCGATGTGGCGAACATATTTGACAGCCTGCGCTGGCAGATCGTTCCACGAACGTGCACCTGCGGTCGTTTCCGACCAGCCCGGCAGCGTTTCATAGATCGGCTTGACGCGAGCCTGCGCGCCCATGGAGGACGGCAGATAGTCGATGCGCTTGCCATCGAGTTCATAGGCAACGCAGATCTTGATTTCGTCCAGACCGTCGAGAACATCGAGCTTGGTCAGCGCGATGCCGGTGATGCCGGAAGTGCGAACCGTCTGACGCACGATCACGGCATCGAACCAGCCACAACGGCGCTTGCGGCCCGTCACCACGCCGAATTCATGGCCCTTGGTGCCGAGGAATTCGCCGATTTCATCATGGAGTTCCGTCGGGAACGGACCTTCGCCAACGCGGGTCGTGTAGGCCTTGGTGATGCCCAGCACATAGCCGATCGCCGTTGGGCCGAGACCCGAACCGGCAGCAGCCTGACCGGCAACAGTGTTCGACGAGGTCACGAACGGATAGGTGCCGTGGTCGTTGTCGAGCAGAGCGCCCTGTGCGCCTTCGAACAGGATGCGGTCGCCAGCCTTGCGGCGCTCGTCGAGCACGCGCCAGACCTGATCGATATAAGGCAGGATTTCATGGGCAACCGAAGTCAGTTCGTTGAGGATCGTCTCAACGGCGATTTCTTCAAGACCCATGCCGCGGCGCAGCAGATTGTGGTGCGACAGCAGGCGCTCGACCTTGGGCTCCAGCGTTTCCGGCTCGGCCAGATCGATGACGCGGATGGCGCGACGGCCGACCTTATCTTCGTAAGCAGGACCGATACCGCGCTTGGTGGTGCCGATCTTGAGGCCCGAATTGGAGCCTTCGCGCATGGCATCGAGATCGCGGTGGATCGACAGAATAAGCGGTGCATTTTCGGCAATGCGCAGCACGTCCGGAGAAATCTCGATGCCCTGCGCGCGCAGCTTCGCGACTTCAGAAACGAAATGATGCGGATCGACCACGACGCCATTACCGATGACGCTGAGCTTGCCGCGCACCAGACCGGAAGGCAGCAGCGAAAGCTTGTAGCTGACGCCATCGATAACAAGCGTATGACCGGCATTATGACCGCCCTGATAGCGCACGATGACATCGGCGCGTTCGGACAGCCAGTCCACGATCTTACCCTTGCCCTCGTCGCCCCATTGCGACCCGACGACAACCACATTTGCCATTTAAGAAAACTCCTCGGTCGGCATTACAGCCGTTGATAGCCCAAGGATCGCAAGCTTCCCCGAAAGGTCGACGGGGTGCTGATCCCTCGTCTCTATACAGACTGAATCCCGCTTACGCGACTCTTTCGTGCAAAAAAATCACGATTTTTGAGAACACGGTGGACAGAAGAGGCGCTTAGGTCGCTTGAGATTCCGTTTATGACGAGGCGAAAATGGTGGGATTTGAGAACCGGAGCGGAATGTAATTTTGGGTACATGAGCACCGGAAGCGAAAAATCACGCCATTTGCAGACCGTCAGAAGCGGAATATCTGCGAGTTTTTTCTCACGCACATCCAATCCGAAAACCGGTTCCCACTTTTCGGGATGTGCTCTATCCCGCGCGAACCATGTAGATGGCATCATCCGAATAGCTTTTCAGCTTTTCTTCCAGTGCAGGCAGGTCGCGGGAGACGAAGCCCTTCTTTTCCCAAAAACCTTCGGAATTATTCACAGCCACCAGTGACATGGTGAAAAAGCCGTCAGTCTCGGCCTGGGCGGCCATCAGTTCCAGCACGCGCGTGGCAGCGCCTGCGGAGCGGGCAGCGGGCAAAAGCGCAATATCGTGGATGTAATAGGTGCTGGTATCTTCCGGCAATTCGCCGAGAACGGAATTCAGCGCCGGAACCGTATCGAGCTTCCAGGGATGGCTGATACCATAGCCCAGAATGTCATTGTCACGGGCATAAACGAAACAACCCGCCGGGTAGAGCTTGAAGCGGTCCCGGAAGACCGCCTCATCCTCGAAAAAGTCGAGATGGACCACATTGGCTACCACAGTCACGCGCTCGATATCCTGCTCGTGCATGCGCCGCCATTCCGGCTGTGCCATCTCTTCAGTCATGTTTTCAAACTTCTCCGACGTTAAACTCAAGCGGTTTTGCCGCCTTGATTGCCTCCTGAGCTATCAGTTCGTCAAGTGCTGCATGCGGAATCTGTTCATCCACATAGAGCATGGCAATGGCGTCACCACCGGGATGGTCGCGTCCGAGCGAGAAATTTGCGATGTTGATATTGTGCTTGCCGCAGATCGTGCCGAGCAGGCCGATCATGCCCGGAACGTCCTTGTTGGTGACGTAGAGCATGTGCGGACCGACCTCGGCATCGAGGTTGATTCCCTTGATCTGGATGAAACGCGGCTTGCCATCCGAGAAGCAGGTTCCGGCAATCGAGCGCTCGCGCAGCGTCGTGCGGACGGTCAGCTTGATATAGCCGTCAAAAATGCCGGACTTGTCGCGCCTTACTTCCGAAACGATGATGCCGCGTTCCTTCACCATGATCGGTGCCGAAACCATGTTGACGTCGGCAACCTGCGGACGAATGAGACCAGCCAGAGCAGCACTCAAAAGCGCACGTGTGTTCATGCCGGAGGTGGAGCCGTCGAACAGCACTTCCACTTCCTCGATCGGCTCATCGGTCACCTGACCGACAAAAGCACCCAGAACTTCCGCAAGCTTCACAAACGGGCGCAAACGCGGCGCTTCTTCAGCCGTGATCGACGGCATGTTGATGGCGTTGGAAACCGCGCCCTTGACCAGATAGTCCGACATTTGTTCGGCCACCTGAAGCGCAACATTTTCCTGCGCTTCCGAGGTCGACGCACCCAGATGCGGCGTGCAAACGACATTCGGCAGGGAGAAAAGTTCATTCTCCGTCGCTGGCTCAACTTCGTAGACGTCGATACCCGCACCGGCCACATGGCCTGATTTCAGCGCGGCAATGAGGTCCTTTTCGACGATCAAACCGCCACGGGCGCAATTGACGATGCGAACACCCGGCTTGGTCTTGGCGAGGCTTTCCGCATTGATGAGGTTGCGGGTCTTGTCGGTCAGCGGCGTGTGCAGCGTGATGAAGTCGGCGCGGGCGAGCAGCTCGTCCAGCTCCACTTTCTCCACGCCCAGTTCCTGAGCGCGTGCTTCGGACAGGAACGGATCGAAAGCAACAACATGCATCTTGAGGCCGATGCCACGCGTGGCGACAATTGAACCAATATTGCCGCAACCGACGACGCCGAGCGTCTTGCCGGTGATCTCCACACCCATGAAGCGGTTCTTTTCCCACTTGCCTGCGCGGGTGGAAGCGTCTGCTTCCGGCAACTGACGCGCCACGGCGAACATCAGCGCAATGGCATGTTCTGCCGTGGTGATCGAATTGCCGAACGGCGTGTTCATCACGATGATACCGCGACGCGATGCAGCCGGAATATCGACATTGTCCACACCGATACCGGCGCGACCGACAACCTTGAGATTTTTGGCAGCAGCGATGAGCTTTTCCGTGACCTTGGTGGCCGAACGAATTGCTAGACCGTCATACTGACCGATGACTTCGAGAAGCTTTTCCTTATCCTTGCCGAGATCGGGCAAGTAATCGACTTCAACACCGCGATCCTTGAAAATCTGGACGGCAGTGGGTGAAAGCTTATCGGATACGAGAACGCGAGGTGCCATTTGGGCCTCCTTTTGTTTTGAGCACATCTTGTCCGAAAGCCGTTTCACACTTTTCGGGATGTGCTCGAACATGTCCTGACCAAGCATTTCAAGCAATGAGCTTGCAGATGCGCAACGCATTTGGCTCATTCTGGCTCATGCGAAATGCTGCAAATATTGGGGAATGCGAGCCGTGGCCTAACCGGTGGCCAGCCACGGCTTAAACAGGAGCGCGCCTCAGGCAGCAGCCTTGAGTGCAGCTTTCTGCGCTTCAAAAGCCCAGTCGAGCCAATGGGTCAGTGCTTCCAGATCGGACGTTTCGACCGTGGCGCCAGCCCAGATACGCAGGCCGGAAGGCGCATCGCGATAAGCGCCGATGTCATAGGCGACGCCTTCTTTTTCCAGCGCCGTGACGATGCCCTTGGCAAAAGCCGCCTGAGCTTCGGCAGAAAGCGCCGTCACTTCAGGATCAACGATGGTGAGGCACACGGAGGTGTTGGAACGATTTTCCGGTTTGGCGGCCAGATTGGCGATCCATGGCGTCTTGGCCACGAAAGCATCCAAAACGGCAAAATTGCTGTCGGCACGTCCGACAAGCCCCTCAAGACCGCCAATCGACTTCGCCCAGTTGAGCGCATCGAGATAGTCTTCCACGCAGAGCATGGACGGCGTGTTGATGGTTTCGCCGACGAAGATGCCTTCGATCAGCTTGCCGCCGGAAGTCATGCGGAAAATCTTGGGCAGCGGCCATGCCGGCTTGTAGCTTTCCAGACGCTCGACCGCACGCGGGCTGAGGATCAGCATGCCATGTGCGCCCTCGCCGCCCAGAACCTTCTGCCAGGAGAAGGTGACGACATCGAGCTTCGTGAAATCCAGACGCTGCGCAAAAGCTGCAGAGGTTGCATCGCAGAAGGTCAGGCCCTTGCGATCAGCCGGGATGAAATCGCCGTTCGGAACACGCGCGCCAGACGTGGTGCCGTTCCAGGTGAAGACGACATCGCGGTCGAAATCGACCTGCGAAAAATCGACAATCTCGCCGTAAGGCGCTGTGAAGGTGCGCACATCTTCGAGCTTGAGCTGCTTGGTCACATCCGTCACCCAGCCCGCACCGAAGCTTTCCCACGCGACCATATCGACGCCACGCGCGCCGAGCATGGACCACAGCGCCATTTCCACAGCGCCGGTATCGGATGCCGGAACAATGCCGATACGGTAATCGGCAGGCACCTGCAGGATTTCGCGGGTAAGGTCGATGGCGTCCTTCAGCTTGGTCTTGCCGATTTTCGCGCGATGCGAACGGCCAAGAGCGGCATCGACCAGCGCATTGAGCGACCAGCCGGGACGTTTTGCACAGGGACCGGATGAAAAATTAGGGTTAGCCGGGCGAACTACCGGCTTCGCAATCGTCGTCATGTTGTTTCTATCCTCTCAGATAGCACGCGTCTCGGTGGGGAGACGTGGCCCACTGATGGGAATAGCGGAAAGCGCATTTTTCCACAACATGGCTTTTCGGGAATATTTTACCCTGAAATTCGACCGGAAGCCGCCAGCCGTAGAACGGTCTTGCAAGAACGGAAAAAGGGCCCGGAGAGGCCCTGTCTTCAGTCAGCTTCTGACAACATGAATTACCAGGTCGTGAAGCGAATACCGGCGCGCAGCTGATGCGACTTGATATCCTTGTCGCTGATCGTGATGCCGTTGCCGCTGATCACATCGCCACTGCTGATGACACCGTAACGATAGCCGAGATCGAGCTTGATGTTGGAAGCAACGTCGATGCCGACACCTGCCATCAGCGCCCAGGCAAAGCGATAATCATCGTCGGACTTGAAGTCGCCAGCGCCCGTGTCGAAGCTGTAGCGCACATTGGCAAAGCCGAGGCCACCGCCGAGATAAGGCGTGAAGCCGGCGAAATTGCCGAGGTCCACATAGCCGTTCGCCATCATGTCCAAGATGCGGGCTTCGGCCGGGAAGCCGTCCAGATCCTGCTTGGAATAGCTGCCGGTCACGTCGGCGCGCAGATAATCGGTGAACTGATAACCGATACCGACCGAAGGCACGAAGTTCTTGTCCAGATCGAAGCTTTCGGAAACGCTGTTTCCAAACTGGTCTCTGGCCGTAAGTCCGGTTTTCGAAGAAATGTTATAACCAAGATCGCCGCGCAGATACCAGCCAGAGCCGACTTCCACAGGCTGTGCTTCGACGACAGGTTCGTAACCAACGGCATCGAGATCGGCCGCCGAGGCAACGGATGCAACACTGAAACCCGCCAGAGCAACAGCCGACAGGTTGAGAGCACGCCACTTCGCAAACATGATGAGATCCCCGCTCATAAGAATAGTCTCAATTATGAACGCCTATGGTTAATGCCTGATAAAAATCGGGAGATATTTAAGGAATGCCGCAAAGAAAAAGGCCCGGAGAACCGGGCCTTTGACGATCAGATAACAGAGGTCTTACTTGTAGACGGGGCCATCCACAATGGTCGAAACCTGCTGCGGCGCGTAAGGCGCGCTCGATCCGCCAAACATGTAACGCAGGCCGACGCGGACGTCGTGGATGTCCATGCCCTTGTCATAACCGTCGCCGAGATACTGACCGCCCTCGAACATCTTGCCGCCGTTGATATGGCGATAGCGATAACCCGCATCCAGCTTGAGGTTCTGCGTCAGATCGACGGAAGCACCAGCCATGAGGGCATAGGTGAAACGCCAGTTGGCCGCACCATCCACAGAACCGCCGTAACGTGCGTCCTCAATGTCGTTCCAGCGTACGCGGGTTCCACCGATACCGGCGCCGACATAAGGCGTGAAGCCAGCAAAGTTGCCGAGATCGACATAAGCATTGGCCAGGATGGACAGCGCCGAGAAATGGCTGCGTTCGTCGGAGGCGCAGGAAGCGTCGCCGTTACAGGCCGAACCGTAGGTATGGCCCTCGAATTTCGAACGGGTCATATAGTCGACCGTCAGATCGGTACGGAAGTAATCCGTCAGCTGATAGCCGACACCGCCGCCGATCAGGAACGAACCTTTCAGATCACCTGACAGCGTGTTGCTGCCGAATGTCGAAGGACCGCATTCGCAATTGTCGATGGTTGCATAATCCGCGTCCTTGAATTTCGGCTTCGAATAGCCGAGATCGCCGCGCAGATACCAGCCGCCAACAGCAGGCGGCGCTACAACCACTTCTGGAACCACTGGCGGTTCAATCAGATCCGCTGCCAGTGCGCCCGTAGCCATCATGGCGACAGATGCAGCCAAGCCGCCGAAAAAAGTTTTCACAAGACCGTTCATCGTCTGCCCCATAGAAATATCATAACGCCGGAGCGTTATCCTCGCTTTCAATAGGGACAATAGATTTTAAAAGTTAATTACAACTTAACCTTGTTTTTTAACGATACTTTTTAATAAATCTTAGAGATAGCTAAAATAAAAATGGCGCGTCAGAGGCGCGCCATTTTAACTATTAAGGTTATTATCAAATCACGCGGCGTTACCCACCGACGAAATAACATCAACGATATCGTTGACTACTTTTTCAACCAGAACGCGATCATCGCCTTCCGCCATTACGCGGATGAGCGGCTCGGTTCCCGATGGGCGGATCACGAGGCGACCTTGCACGCCAAGGCGCTCGCGCGCTTCATCGATGGCATGCTTTACATTCTTGTTTTCCAACGGTTTGCCGCCAGCAGTGCGCACATTCTTGAGCAATTGCGGCACCGGCTCGAACTTGCGGCAAATGTCGCTGAGCGGCTTTTGGGCTTCTTGCATGACAGCAAGAATCTGCAAGGCAGAAATCAGGCCGTCGCCCGTCGTCGCGAAATCCGACAGGACGATATGGCCGGACTGTTCGCCACCCACATTGAAGCCGTGTTCGCGCATATGCTCGACGACATAGCGGTCGCCAACCTTGGTGCGAGCAAGCGTCAGGTTGTGATCAGTCAGGAAGCGTTCCAGTCCGAGATTGGACATGATGGTCGCAACAATGCCGCCACCGGTCAGGCGGTCGGTATTGGCCCATGATTCGGCAATCACCGCCATCAGCTGGTCGCCGTCGATCACCGACCCGGTTTCATCGACCAGAAGTACGCGATCCGCGTCGCCATCGAGCGCGATGCCAACATCGGCGCGCAGTTCCTGAACCTTCTTCATCAGGCCAATCGGATGCGTCGAACCGCAATCCTCATTGATGTTGATGCCGTTCGGCTCGTTGTTGATGGTGATGACTTCAGCGCCAAGTTCCCAGAGTGCAGCCGGAGCCACCTTATAGCCAGCGCCATTGGCGCAATCGATCACCACACGCAGACCGTTGAGCGCGATGTTGCGCGGCATGGTGCGCTTGGCAAACTCGATATAGCGGTAAATATCGCCGTCAACGCGCTTGGCCTTGCCGATTGCGCCATGGCTTGCCAGCAGCGACGACAGATCGCCCTCAATCAGCTTTTCAATCTGGATTTCGATCTCATCCGACAGCTTGAAGCCATCAGGGCCGAACAGCTTGATACCGTTATCGTAATACGGATTGTGCGAGGCCGAAATCATCACGCCGATATCGGCGCGCAGCGAGCGGCAGAGCATGGCCACAGCGGGCGTCGGAATCGGTCCAAGCAGGAACACGTCCATGCCCGCCGCTGTTAAACCGGCAACCAGCGCGTTTTCCAGCATATAACCCGAACGGCGCGTATCCTTGCCGATCACCACCCGCGAAACCTGACCCGAACGACGGAAAATATGCCCCACCGCCATACCAACTTTCATGGCAATATCCGGCGTCATGGGGAAGCTGTTCGCCTGTCCGCGAATGCCATCAGTTCCGAAGTATTTCCGTGTCATATGTTTAGCCTTGCGTTGAGCCACGTCGCTATCCCGGTGCCGTCGATATATGCCGCTCATTTCAACCAGAGCGCAATAGTCGCGCAGGCCCGCAACTTTGACAGCTGTTTATGGGTTAGAGCGCATTCGATCTGAATAGATCAGATCGGCACTCTAACTGATTTTTTTCTCGCACATCTTATCCGAAAACCGTTTCACACTTTTCGGGATGTGCTCTGATAACCTAAAATGCCTGTTCTATGCAATTTCGTCTTTGGCAGGGTCAAAAGCGATCCCGGCTTCTAAAGTTGTATCCTTCAAAAGATCATGCGCCGAAATTGTTAACCGAGCCTTTGCGGCGGTTTGAAGTCGTCAGGACATAGACAAAAAGAAAGCCGGGCGAAACCCGGCTTCCGTCGTCTGTTTGGAATGAGCGCTTATTGCGGCTGCGGTTCCATGCCGGGCTCGTTGCCCGGTTCGCCACTGCTCTTGCGCTTGCGCGGGCTACCGGCCTTCGGAACACCCGAACCGCGCGACGGCGTATCATTGCCCTGATCGCGTGAAGGCTTGTTGCCTGCGATCAGTTCCTTGATCTCGTCGCCGCTCAGCGTTTCGTATTCCAGAAGACCTTCAGCGAGCGCAATCCAGTCCTTCTTCTTCTTGGTCAGGATACGGGTCGCTTCGGCATAAGCCTCGTCGATCAGGCGACGCACTTCGGCATCGATGATCTGCGCGGTTTCTTCCGAAATATTCTGCGTGCGCGACACCGAATGACCGAGGAAGACTTCTTCCTGATTGTCACCGTAAGCCACACGACCGAGCTTGTCGGAATAACCCCACTGGGTGACCATGGACCGGGCAAGCTTGGTTGCCTGCTGGATGTCCGACGATGCACCGGAAGTGATGTTTTCCTTGCCGAATTTCAGCTCTTCAGCCACACGACCGCCCATCATGATGGCAAGACGCGACACCATCCAGGTATAGGTGGCCGAATAACGGTCGCCTTCCGGAAGCTGCATCACCATGCCGAGCGCACGACCGCGCGGAATGATCGTCGCCTTATGGACCGGGTCGGATGCAGGCACATTGAGCGCAACAATGGCGTGGCCTGCTTCGTGATAGGCCGTATTGGCCTTTTCTTCCGGCGTCATGGCGGAGCGGCGTTCCGCACCCATCATGATCTTGTCCTTGGCGTCCTCGAATTCCTGCATGGTCACCAGGCGCTTGTTACGGCGCGCTGCCATGAGAGCGGCTTCGTTGACGAGGTTGGCCAGATCAGCACCGGAGAAGCCCGGCGTGCCGCGTGCGACAACCTTGAGATCGACATTCGGTGCGAGCGGCACATTGCGCACATGCACTTTCAGGATCTGTTCGCGACCGACGATATCCGGGTTCGGCACAACGACCTGACGGTCGAAACGACCCGGACGCAGCAGTGCCGGATCAAGAACGTCCGGACGGTTGGTCGCGGCGATCAGAATGATCGATTCGTTGGCTTCGAAACCATCCATCTCGACCAGAAGCTGGTTGAGGGTCTGTTCACGTTCGTCATTGCCACCGCCGAGACCGGCGCCACGATGACGACCGACAGCGTCGATTTCGTCGATGAAGATGATGCAAGGTGCATTCTTCTTCGCCTGCTCGAACATGTCGCGGACACGGCTTGCGCCGACACCAACGAACATTTCAACGAAGTCCGAACCGGAAATGGTGAAGAACGGCACATTGGCTTCACCCGCAACCGAGCGCGCCAGAAGGGTCTTACCGGTACCGGGAGGGCCAACGAGCAGCACGCCGCGCGGAATCTTGCCGCCGAGACGCTGGAACTTCTGCGGATCGCGCAGGAATTCAACGATTTCTTCGAGATCCTGCTTGGCTTCGTCAACGCCTGCAACGTCCTGGAAAGTAACGCGGCCATGCGCTTCCGTCAAAAGCTTCGCCTTTGACTTGCCAAAGCCCATCGCACCACGCGAACCACCCTGCATCTGGCGCATGAAGAAAATCCACACGCCAAGGATCAGGATCATCGGCAGCCACGACAGGAGAATGCCGATCAGCGAACTGGAGCCGTCGCTTTCAGGACGGGCAGTGATCGCGACATCCTTGCTTTCAAGCCGCGCAACCAGGCCCGTATCGCCAGGCGAATAGGTCTGGAACGTCGAGCCATTGTCGGCAAAGGTGCCGGTGATGCGCTCGCCGGTAATCGTGACCGATTTCACGCGACCATTGGATACGTCGTCAATAAATTGCGAATAGGAAACTTCACGGGAATTCGTGCGCTGACCAGGGCTCTGGAACAGGTTGAACAGCGCGATCAAAAGAAGAGCAATGATCGCCCAGAGGGCGAAGTTGCGATAGTTCGGATTCATATCGGGTCCAATCGATACCACGGCCATTCCGCAACCGCGGAACGATGTTTCGATCTAACATAGGATCGAAGGAAGGCGTTGCCAAGGCGCGTAACACGCCGCATGGGAGATTCTTCCCACTCTGGTTTATAAAAATTAGGAGTTTGGTGAAGATTGGCGACCAATTCGCTTCTCGATCGCCTCGGCCAAAGCGAAATCATATCCCGGCAGAACATGATCAAACAGCGCGAAATGCCGTTCCATGCGGATATGCGCTGGAAGATTCTGTCCGGGAAGGAAAGGCAAAGAGATAATCTTTCCATCCGCATAGATTGCGGGCAGCACCAGAAGCGTTTCGCGCCAGCGCGCATTTGTTTCAGAAGCGTTTTCTGGAAGAGACGTGGGAGAATCGGCCAGAAAGTCGATCAACGCCTGTCGTCCGGGCGCGGCGATTTCAAAATTACGGTCGCCTGAATTGAAGAAGCGAAAGCGCCCATCCCAGATGCAGCTGCCGCCAGCCTGCAACAGCACGGACGGCAAATTGCGCCGCTCCCGCCGGAAGCGATGCGGCAAGCCCTTCGCTCCGCGCTCGATCAGCGCGCCGAAAATGGTCAATCTTTCGTGTTTCTGGCTTTCGTGTTTTGGGCTTACGTGTTCTGCCTCGCCCGACAGAATGCGCTCGATGCGCAAACGCTCGGCATCACCTGGCAGGAATCGACGCCCGCCAGCCAGAGAAGCCACGAGGCCGGAAAAAAGCCGCCGAACTGTTTCGGGCAGAGCGGCATAAATGGCCGGATCGATTTCCATCCGGTCGCAATCATCAACCTGCAGACTTGCAGGATCGGCCAGTGCCGCAACGAGAGCAGCATTGTCGCGCTTGCGTGCCGCGCTCGCCAGAGCCACCTGCGCCAAAACGATCTGCGGATCGGCATCGGCAGCAGCGCCTTGCCGGACACGCGGGCGTTCATAATCGGTATTGGCGTTGCTCGGATCATCAACCCAGCGAATATCTTTCGCTGTCAGCTCATCCCGCAGGGCCTGCCGTGAAACCGAAAGCAGCGGGCGGATCAGCTGCACTGACCCTTCCAACCATGACTGGGGCGCCATGGCGGCCAGCCCCCTCGCCTCGGCGTGGTGGCTGCGCTCCTTGCGCATCAGGAAAGTCTCAATCTGGTCATCCTGCGTGTGGCCGGTCACGATCACGCTGGCACCCGTCTCATGCGCAGCCTGAACCAGAAGCCGGTAGCGTGCGCTACGCGCCGCTGCAGCCAGTCCCTGTGACGGCTTGGGATCGTCCCATGCCAGAATACGGTGCGCGATACCGTGCTCACGGCACAGCGCGCCGACATATTCAGCCTCCTCGGCTGATTCGGCGCGCAAGCGATGATCGATGGTCACTGCGAGAAGTGCAGGACGAGGATCGAGCGTCGCCAAATGATCCTTGAGCAGGAAGAGCATTGCCAGCGAATCGCTGCCGCCGGAAACGGCCGCAATGACGGCCTTTGCTTGATCCAGTTGAAAAGGTTTAAAAATATCAGCCGGGGAAAGCCCCACGAAATAACTCCGCAATCAGCACTTTACACGTGTGCGTTCTTCGGCAACGCGCTTCAGAATGGCGGGAGCCGCTTTGGGATAACGTTGCGGGATCTGCTCGAAAGTCGCGCAGGCAACGTCGTGATTGTCCATCTTCTCAAGCGTCATGCCGAGCTTGAACATGTTTTCCGGTGCGCGGCGCGAATCGGGATAATCGCGCTGCGTGTCGATGAACACGGTTGCAGCTTCCGGATAGCGACCCTGACCGTAAAGCGATTCGCCCAGCCAGAAGCGGGCTTCCGCGGTCTGCGGATCAGCCGGATAGCGCTTCACATGCTGGCGGAAACCGGATTCGGCCGCCTTGTAGTCGCCCGACATCAGATACTGATACGACGCCTGATAGAGCGTGTTCGGATTATCGCCCGATGGCAGCGAGGCCACAGCCGTGCCGTTCTGCGCATTGCCCTGCCCAGCGGAACCTTGACCACCGGGCAAGCCACCCTGTTCGACCGGGCGCGGAGCGGCATTGAGCGAATCGCCGATTACATTGCCACTGGAATCAAACCGGATGGAGCCCAGTGTCTGCGGCGGCTCGCCGCGCTGGGGGCCACCCTGCGTCAAGACGCCGGAACCAGTGGCAAGAGAATCGGCGCCAATTGCGCCCGATTGTGCAGTCTGCGGTGCTTCCTGTGCCGGCGTCCGGTCCGAGATGGAGCCGTCCTGACCGGCATCTGCGGAAACCCCGGCATCGGGATTACCAGTGGTGCCGCCATCATAGGTGTTCTGGCTCATATTGCCGGTTGAACCGGCGCTGGCGAGAGCGCTGCCATCGCCTGCACCACCGCCGTTGCGGTCGCCCGTGTCGGCGCGCGTGCCGGTTTCCAGGAACTGGAAGCGCTGCTCATATTCTTCCTGCATTTTCTGCATCTGATCCTGCATTTCGAGGATCTGGAAGTTCATGGCCTCGGCACGCATGCCCAGCGTATCGGCCATGCTGGCAGGATCGCCCGCGCCCTGTGCGCAAAGATCAGCGCCCGGGGCCGGGGCAACAGCAGGCTGGCCTGCCTTATTTGCAGCCGGTGACGCGACACCATTCTTCTTTTCGAGTTCCTCGAAGCGGAATTCGTTGTCTTCCTGCGATTTTTGCAGCTGATTGTCGGTGAATGCGATCTGGGCGTCGACATCCTCGATCTTGCCAGTGAGGTTGCGTACCAGCTCCTGCATCATGCCGGGGCTCTGGTAGCCGCCATTCTGCGCCGAAGCGGCGCCGCCACGCATGGCGTCATCGAGAATTGCGGTCGAGCCGACGCTGACGCGATTCTGTCCGCCGCCCTTGCCCTTTTCGAGAGCCTGAAAACGACCTTCATTATCGCGATGGATTTTCACCATCTTGTCGCGGAGCTGCAAGATCTTGCTGTAAGACTGCGCGTTCTGATGTGCGAGATTGCACACCTGCTGCGAATACTGGTTTGCACCCGGATCGCCAGTCTGCGCCAAAACCGGAGCACTCGCCAAAAGCGGCAGCATGGCAATTGCCAGTGTCACTTTCCTCATTGTTGTCCTCATTCCCTATTGCCCCTGCGAGTTTACAATGAACAGGATGATCGAGTGCCGCGCCTGAATGCTTGCTGAACATGCCATACCGCACGGCCAGTTCCGCTTTTAGAGCAAATCCGTGAAAAGCAAAGATGCTTTCCCTTAATCGTTCCCACTATGACAGGGGCGACTTCGGCCAAAGTTTGTCGAAATGCCTGATCAACAGACATGAAAACGAAAAAAGCGGCCCGAAGGCCGCTTTTCTCTGAACGCTGTTGTGCGTTTACAATTATTAGCTGCCAGCACCGTTGAGAACGGTGACTGCGCGGCGGTTCTGAGACCAGCACGAGTCGGCATCGCAAACTGCGACCGGACGTTCGTTACCATACGAGATCGTGCGCATACGGTTGGTCGGCACGCCACGCGAAGCGAGGAAGTCGCGGGTGGCGGCAGCGCGACGCTGGCCGAGAGCGAGGTTGTATTCGCGGGTACCGCGTTCGTCAGCATGACCTTCGACGGTGATCGAATACTGCGGGTAACGCTGCAGCCACTGGGCCTGCTTCGAAAGCGTCTGCTGTGCGTCTCCGCGGATCAGCGACGAGTCGAGATCGAAGAAGATGCGGTCGCCGACATTGACCGTGAAGTCCTGCGCCGAGCCGGGCGTTGCCGCGCCTGCACCGCCGAGGCCGAGATCACCGGCATTGTTCGGGAGATTCTTCTTGGATGCGCAACCGGCGACGGCGAGCGACATGAAAAGGGCAATAGCGATCGGGCTACGTGCAATCGACTGGATGCGGCGCATGGGCCGAGGCTCCTTAAGATTTGATGTTCCTGCGTAACCAACCAATAATCATATCGAGGTTAATGCAGGCTCAAGAAGTATGGTTAATATTGTCTTGAGACCAAATGCAACCGGCGTTTTCCGGCTGCCATTCTGTTTTTAGGCCTTGATGGCAAAATGCGGCAGAAACACGGCTTTTGAGGTCGATTGTGGCAATCGCCGCAAAGACAGGCCAAAAACATCGCATATCACGCGGTAAGCCGCCGCCAGCAGGCATGAAAAAGGCGCGGGACCAAAAATCCCGCGCCTTAATCTTTTTTTGATTCTTCGAAGCTCAGCCTATTCGAGCAGCGGCGACCAGGCCGGATCGGATGCGAAATTCGGCGTCTGGATCTGGCGTTCGTTACGACCCGTCAGGTCGATGGTGAACAGCTTCGGTCCACCTGCACCTGCCGCCTTGCGGAAGAACATCAGCACGCGACCGTTTGGAGCCCAGGTCGGACCTTCATTGTGGAAGCCCGACGTCAGAAGACGTTCGCCCGAACCGTCGGTCTTCATCACGCCAATCGAGAACTGGCCCTGCGACTGCTTCGTGAAGGCGATGAGATCGCCACGCGGAGACCAGACCGGCGTGGAGTAGCTGCCGTCGCCCATCGACAGGCGGCGAGGATTGGAACCGTCGGCACCGGCGATATAGAGCTGCGGGCGACCGCCGCGGTCGGACGAGAACACAATCTGCGAACCATCCGGCGAATAGGAAGCGCTGGTATCGATAGCCTGGCTGTTGGTCAGGCGGGTCGTGGTGCGCGAACGCAGATCCATCGCATAGACATTGGCGCTGCCGTCGTCCTGAAGCAGGCTCATGACGACCTTCTGCCCGTCCGGCGAGAAGCGCGGCGCGATGGTCATGCCGGGGAAGTTGCCGACCAGTTCACGCTGACCCGTTTCGAGCTGCAGCAGGTAAACCTTCGGCTGGCCGCCGGCAAACGACATATAGGTCACTTCCTGGCGGTTCGGCGAGAAGCGCGGGGTCAGCGCCATGTCGCGACCATCGGAGAGATAACGAATATTCGCGCCGTCCTGATCCATGATAGCGAGGCGCTTGATGCGCTTCTGGGCCGGGCCGGATTCATCGACGAAAACGATGCGGGTATCGAAGTAACCCTTTTCACCGGTCAGGCGCTCATAGATGGCGTCGGCGATGATATGGGCAACACGACGCCAGTTATCCGGCGAGGTGAAGAACTGCTGGCCGATCATCTGCTGACCGCCAAACGTGTCCCAGAGGCGGAATTCAGCTTTCAGCCTGCCGTCCGGTTGCTTGGTGATGCGACCGGTGACCAGAGCCTGTGCATTGATGACCTTCCAGTCCTCGAAGCGCGGAGCGGCATCCGGGTTGGAGATCTTTTCAATGAAAGCGCCCTTGTCGATGGGCGCAAACAGACCCGACCGCTCAAGATCGGCAGCGATGACCGACGTGATGTTGGGTCCAAGCTGGTCTGCGGACAGGAAATCCGTGATGGCGATCGGCAGAGGCTCGACCACACCCTTGTTAATGTTGATTTCCACCACAGCGCGTGCAGGCATGGTGCAGACAAGACTTGCGGCAATCATGCAGGCGAAAGCCGAGAGGACTGTCCGGATCTTAGTTGTCATGATGCCGGTTTTCATATCTTCTGGGACCTCTTTTGTCCTTTGCCCATAGTGGGCTTCATTTAGTCTGGTGACCGGGAAACCCCGATCAGAACATTTCGCTCGGGTCGAAGTTGACGATCACTTCCGACCATGAATCATATTTGTCGACTGGCAGATTGTACGGGGCGCAGCGTGCGACCGCGCGCTTGGCGCTTTCAGCCGCTGCACGACCAACACCATCGCCGCCACCGCCGGATGTCACTTCCGGAACGCCCTGGATGGAGCCGTCCTGGTTCAGTTTCATCTTCACGGTCACAACCAGTCCCGGCGCATCGGCCACACCGGCAGGCACGTTCCAGCACTTGGAAATCGCACCGCGCAGCGCATCCATTTCACTCTGGCTCAGCTTGGAGCCGCCGGTATTCTTCTTGCCGCCCAGCGATGCCTGATCGGTCGAGCGCTTTGCGCCGCCACCGGAAGCCTTCTGCTTGTTGAGCAGCGCCGACACTTCATCGGCAATCGCATCGTTTTTCGACTGCGATGTCTGCGATGCGGACTGCGTCGGCTTCTTTTCTTCCGTCGGCTTGCGATCCGGCGTCTTGGCGGTCTGCGCCTGCGGCGGCTTCGGCTTGGTCTGCGGAGCGGGAACATTGTCCGGCAGCTTCGGCGTGTTCGCATCCGGCGTTTCAGCCTGCTTTTCGATGGCTTCCGCCACCGGGTCAGGCTTCACTTCCTGCTTCGGCTCAGGCTTGGCCTGCATTTCGGTCGCAGGAACCGGCGTTGGCTTTTCTTCCGGCTTCGGTTCGGGCTTGGGCTCAGGCTTCGGTTCCGGTTTCTTCACCGGTTCCGGTTGTGCCTTGGGCTCTTCCGCGGCCTCGATTGGCTTTGCCTTGGTGTCGGGTTTCGGCGGGGTCGTGGTATCGACCTCCTGATCACCGACATTCTGGGCATTGGGAACGGTTTGCGGCTTGGTGGTCGGAATCGGCGCGGACTTCTCCTTCATCGGAGCCGTCTTTTCGCCTTGCTGAATTTGCGTGATGGATTCAATCGGCACGATGTCGACCGGGAACGATTCCGAATCCTGCACGTCGAAAGCCTTCGGCGAGGAAAAGGAAAAGAGCCCCAGCGCAATGACGATGGTATGGAGCGCTACAGAAGATGTCAGGCCAGCCTTCATGATGGCGTCAGCTATCCTGCTCCTGGAGGGTCACAAGGCCGATATTCTTGAAACCGGCGGCGGAAATACGGGCCATAACCTTCATGACAGTGCCGTAGTCGGCAGCCTTGTCACCGCGCACGAAAATGCGCTCCTCATAGCCCGTCTTGGAAATAGCCTGAAGCTTCGGCACGACCTCTTCGATCGGAATTTCGGTTTCCTGCAGATAAATCTTGCCTTCGTTGCTGACCGAAACCGTGATCGGCTGCGTATCGGCGTTCATCGCCTTGGCCTGCGTATCCGGCAGGTCAATCGGCACGCCAACCGTCAGCAGCGGCGCAGAAACCATGAAGATGATGAGCAGCACCAGCATCACGTCGACGAACGGCGTAACGTTGATTTCACTCATCAATGCCTTCTTGCGACCACGCCTGCGGCGTCCGCCCGACTGCATTCCATTTCCTACCGACATGCCCATTGCAAGATTCCCGAAAGCTCGATTTGCCGTATTCGCTGGAAGGCGCTCAACTGCGCGGCGTCAGCTTCTCATCAATTTGGCGCGACAGTATGGCGGAAAACTCATCCGCAAAGCCCTCGAGCCGTCCACCGATCTTGCCCGCATCGGACGAGAGCTTGTTGTAGGCGATAACGGCCGGAATAGCGGCCAGAAGACCAATGGCCGTCGCCAGAAGGGCTTCGGCGATACCCGGCGCCACAACCGCAAGGCTGGTATTCTTGGAGGCCGCGATGGCCTGGAACGAGGTCATGATACCGACGACCGTACCGAACAGACCGATAAACGGTGCGGCTGAACCGATGGTGGCAAGGAAGCCGAGGCGCGATTCCATCTTTTCGCTTTCACGCGCCAGCGCAACATCCATCGCCTTGTCGATACGCATCTGCAGACCGATGGGGGAACGTGCGCCCTTCTCGAAGGATTTCTTCCATTCGCGCATGGCGGCCATGAAGATCGACGCCATGCCGGTGGTGCGGCGTTCGCCAAGATTGCGATAGAGTTCTTCCAGAGACTGGCCCGACCAGAAAGCCTGTTCGAAGCGGTCGATGGCGCGGCGCGCGCGGCTATAGGCAATCACCTTGTCCACGACGATAGCCCAGGTCCAGACCGAAGCGCCAAGCAAGCCCAGCATGACCAGCTTGACCACCCAGTTCGCCTGCATGAACAGGCCCCAGAGGGTAACATCGGCGGCGGGGGCCGCTAACGCAACATTTTCCATCGATCCACCGTTTCGAGGCTCGTGTCGGTCTGGCGCGCAGACCGATGACCCCAACCTTCTCTGTCTTTAGGCATTTCCATCCGCAGAGCCGTTTCGTACTTCTGCTGGAAATATCCTGTTTTTGAATCCAAACGCCCGGCACGGGACCGGGCGGCATCGCAAATCGTCACGGATCGCCCCTAAACGCGGGTGACCCAAATCTGCGCAGCTTTACGTCTTGTTCGATGCAGTTCGACCAGGAAAAACGCTCGGCACTTTTCCCGAAACTGCTTCGCGCGCTGTTCGCACATCCAGGCAGGACATGCAGACATTCGCATCACAACCGCCCCAAAGCACACATGCCGGATTTGCAACTTTAAATCCCTACGGCGCTTGTTACGGTTAATTTTGGTGAAAGGAAGGCGCTGCGCTTCAGCCCGACCCTTCAACCGATTCCGTCAGGATGATTAATCGGAGATTATGGTTAAAGATGCGTTAGCATTTGCGCCTATATCGGCCCAACGCGCCAAAATCGGCCATCAAATGAGCCTGCGCTTTAAAATAAACGCGACAGGCGCACCCTCAATTCTTGGGAGCGCGCTGGAAATCAGCTTTGCTTCGTAAAAGCCTCGCGCCATTCATCCGGTATCCGGCGCGGGTGGCCTTCCTTGGTGATCATCACCGCTTCCACTTTCGCTTCCGAAAGCAAGCGGCCGTCGCAAGTGATCTTCTGTGCCATGATAACCCGTGCACCGCGAATTTCGCTGACACGCGTTTCAATCAGGATGAGGTCGTCCATTTTGGCCGGAGATTTGTAATCGATCTCCATGCGCCGCACGACCCAGACCATTTCTTCGCCAAGCGAACCTTCGGCAAGCTCGATATGGTGCACATCCTGCAAGCGCAGGAAATCGGTGCGTCCGCGCTCGTAAAACTCCAGATAGCGCCCGTGATAGACAAAGCCGGAAAAATCCGTGTCGGCATAATAGATGCGCGCATAAAGGTGATGCGCCCCGTCTTTCAGCGCACCTGATACGGCTTCAAGCGTTGAATTTTCGTTTCGATCAGTCCCGATAGTCTTAGTCATTGTCTTCCATGAAGAGGCCGAATTGCGCCTGCTGGATGATTTCCGCTGGCGCAGGCAATCCCAGATGCTGCCATGCAATCGCCGTCAGAACGCGACCGCGCGGCGTGCGCTGCAAAAAGCCCTGCTGAATGAGATAGGGTTCGATAATGTCTTCAATCGCATCACGCGGTTCGGAAAGCCCCGCCGCAATGGTTTCAATCCCGACCGGACCGCCACCAAAATTGCGCGCGATGATATTGAGGTAACGCCGGTCGAGCTGGTCCAGCCCGCGATTATCCACTTCAAGCCGCGACAGCGCCTCATCGGCAATCTTGCGGTCGATGACGTCGCTACCAGCGACCAGCGCGAAATCGCGCACGCGGCGCAACAGGCGTCCGGCGATACGCGGTGTGCCCCGCGACCGGCGCGCGACTTCCAGCGCACCATCCGGCGAAATGCCCATCTGCATGATGCGCGCGCCGCGGCGCACGATATATTCCAGTTCCTCAACCGTATAGAAATTGAGCCGGACCGGAATGCCAAAGCGATCGCGCAAAGGCGTGGTCAGAAGGCCGAGCCGCGTCGTCGCGGCAACCAGCGTGAATTTGGCAAGATCGATCTTCACCGAACGCGCCGCCGGGCCTTCACCGATGATCAGATCAAGCTGAAAATCTTCCATCGCCGGATAGAGAATTTCTTCCACTGCCGGGCTGAGGCGATGAATTTCATCGATGAAAAGCACGTCGCGCTCTTCGAGATTGGTAAGCAGAGCCGCCAGATCGCCAGCCTTGGCGATAACCGGGCCCGAAGTAGAGCGGAAATTGACGCCCAGTTCCTTGGCCATGATCTGCGCCAGCGTCGTCTTGCCGAGACCGGGAGGTCCGACGAACAGCACGTGATCGAGCGCTTCGCCGCGCACCTTGGCTGCTTCAATGAAGACCTTGAGATTGGCGCGCGCCGCCGCCTGCCCCACAAAATCGTCGAGCATCTGCGGACGCAACGTATTGTCTTCGTCTACGCGTCTGTCGGCATCTATGAGAGGGTTGCGGTCGCTCATGCCTTCCTCCTCGCATGAACACTCTGCCGAGACAAGCTAATCACCGCGACAATTCCTTCAAACCCAGACGGATGAGCTTCGCCGAATCGGCGTCCTCGCCCGCCTCTTTCAGCGCAGCCGCAACGGCATTCGCCGCCTGATCGCGCGAGTAACCGAGATTGGAAAGCGCCGACACGGCATCCGCGACGGGAGCCGGGGCCGCACCGGCTCCAAGCTCCTGCTTCAGCCCGATGGTGCCGCTCGCCTCACCGGCGAAAGCCGGGGCCTTGTTCTTCAATTCGGTGACGATGCGCTCCGCCACTTTCTTGCCGACGCCCGGGGCACGCGACACCATGGCAATGTCTCGCAGTGCAATCGCATTGGCCAGTTCCGACGGCGACAATGTGCCAAGCACCGCCAAAGCCACCTTGGCGCCGACGCCCTGCACGTTCTGCAACAGGCGGAACCATTCGCGCTCAAGCTGATTGGCAAAACCGTAAAGACGGATCATGTCCTCACGGACATAGGTTTCGATGAACAGAATGGCCGCTTCGCCCGCGCCGCCAAGATTGCCCAGCGTGCGCGGCGAACAAAACGCCACATAGCCAACACCATGTACGTCGATGACCGCATGATCATCGGCAATTTCATCGATCACGCCCTTAAGCTTGCCGATCATTCTGGTCCTACCCCGCTAACAACGCCTGCATCCGGCGGGCGCTTACAATGCTCTGACGATGATGGGCATGGCAAATGGCAATGGCCAACGCATCGGCGGCATCGCTCGTATCGAACGATGCGCGCGGCATCAGCACTTTGACCATCATGTGTATCTGTTGCTTTTCGCCGTGACCGACGCCGATCACCGCTTTCTTGACCGCGTTCGGCGCATATTCCGCAACGGGCAGGCCCGCCTGTGCAGGAGCCAGCAAGGCAATGCCGCGCGCCTGGCCGAGCTTGAGCGTTGCGGTCGCATCCTTGTTGACGAAGGTATGCTCGACCGCCGCCTCGTGCGGCATGAATTCATGCAGAACTTTGGAAAGCCCCTCATGCAACTGGCAAAGACGTGAAGCGAGATCCATCTCGGCATTCGACGTCACCGTGCCCGAGCCGATGAAGTGCAGTGAATTGCCCAGCGATTCGACAATGCCCCACCCCGTGCGGCGCAGGCCCGGATCGATGCCAATAATGCGAATCGTTTCTTTCATAAGCGAACCCTATCCTCAGACGGATTCACTTGACAGCAGAAAAGTGAACAAAAGAGAAACATGCGCATCCTTAGACGCACATGAAGAGATATTAAGAAGCGCCGAAAGCAGTCTTGAGCAACACAATCTGCTCGGAAACCGGGTTGCCGTGCGGGTTGGCCTGCAAGGAAACCACATCACCGTAAACTTCGCGGTCCATGCGGCGCACCCGCGCCTGCAGACGCATTGAGCGCTCCACCAATTCGGCAAAAGCGGCAGGCAGTTCGCTCCAGCCCGGAGCGCCTTCGCCAGCCGATGGCGTGTCGAGACGCACCTTGGCCTTTTCGGCAGACACCTGCTGGCGGTTCATCTCGCCGTTGCGGGCAGCGCGCTGCAGCAGAAGCCAGGAAGCGATCTGCATCAGACGGGTGGTGAGACGCATCGATTCGGCGGCATAAAGCGTCGCAGCAATCCGTGACAGATTGCGCGCTTCTTCACGGCCTTCGCCGTCGAGATAGCTCGCCGCTTCCTCGACCATATCCATGCCCTGGCTGTAGATCGGCTTGAACGAATCCGAGAAGACCATGCGCTCTGCGAGGCTGATCATATTGCTCGGCACCTGTCTCTGTTCGCTAATCACTGCTCTGTCACCCTGCATGACCGCCTGCATCGGCGGCCCATTCCGTTGATCGCATCCACTGGAGGATGAACGCGACTGAAAATTACTGAACCGCCGTTCGACCACGCGAGACGTTCGGACGGAACAGTCACATCAAACAAGTCCACGATAAACTGCACCTTCATGCACGGTCGCGCAAGATTATGTTTAACGTTCGGTTAACATTTTCAAGGGGTGGTTAACTGTCCCTGCAAGCAAAACGGGTCGAACCGGTTTCCGGTTCCCCTCATGCGTTCAAAACGCCAGTGACTAGTGAGGTTAAAGCCTTGCAGGCACAAAAAAAGAGCCGCGATGGCGGCTCTCAGGAGTTTAACAGGGAGGCGTCAAACAGAGTGGCTAAACCACTCGGTAAGAATCCAGCCGAACTGGATGTAAATGATTAAACCCTCTTAAGATTAATGAATGGTTAATTTCGGCCTCACCCTGTGGAAAATACCAGCAGGCCCAGGCCGCACAGAAAGAAAAAAGCCGCCCGAAGGCGGCTCATTGTCAATAGCGCTGCATGGCAGGCTGGGGTTTCGTCGCCGCTTGAACCTTGACCGGCTCGGCGGCAGGGACGGCAGGCTTGACTGCGCCCTGTTTGCCCCAGCCAATGGTCGGCAACCACTCCAGATAATAGGCCAGCGCGAACTGCACCACGATACCGGTTGCAATCAGCAGCGTGTCATAGGGAAGACCGCCCGGATTCACCAGCTTCATGACCTGCGCCACCATGGCAAGCAGCGTGCCTGCGATGAACACCGGCAACGAATGCTTGCCGAGGATCGCCAGCGGATTATCCGGCGCAGTGCGGGCGATATTATTCAGCGTCGGCACCACGGCAATGAGATAGGCCATAGCCAGAATGTGCAGGAGACGCGGACCCGACAGGAAGGTCTTGTCGAAGCCCGTGATGACCATCGGCATGCCCATCGAGGCGTCAATGCCCCAGAGCGGAATGCGGACCCAGGCCAGCGCCAGCACCAGATAGCCTACCGCAAGGCCGATCAGGGCCGGATGCGTCGGCAGCTGGCCGCCACGGCGCACATGCATCACACCTGCAATGCCAATGGCAAACAGGAACTGCCAGGAAAGCGGGTTCAGGAACCAGACGCCCTCCGTCGGATAATTGATCGGTGCGACCTGATAAAGACCGGACAGGAACCAGACCATCCCTGAAACGCCCAGCATCAGCGGCAGGCTGATGCGCGCCAGCAAAAGCAGGAGCGGCGTCAGGACCAGCATGACGGCATACATGGACAGGATGTTGTTATAGCCGAGCTGATGGCCAAGTGTGACGAGACCAAACAGCGATTCCACCGGATGCTTGAGCAGCGGCTCGATATTGATTTCCTTGAGCAGTTCGGAACGCTTCAGGAAGATCGCAGCGGAAGCGAAGATGGCAATTGTCGCCATGGTCGTCATGATATGGGTGGTATAAAGCACGCCTGCGCGACGCCACATCTTCAATGTCAGAAGAAGACGGTTGCCCGGGCCGAACTTGCTGCCATAGGCCAATGCCACAGCCATGCCGGAAATCAGCACGAAAGCTTCGGCCGAATCGGAAAAACCGAGGTTCTTATGCGTGAAATGCTCGTAGATGGTGCCCGGCACGTGGTTGATGAAAATGGTCAACAGGGCGAGCGCACGGAACACGTCAATGCGCGTGTCGCGCACTTTCACGTTCTGCGCGGGCATCGCTTCTCTAGCGGTCGCAATCGTCATTTACCAGCCTGTCTGTCTCTGCTGGAAAGCACCGGCGCTTGGGACCGCGACACTCTCCAATCTCTCAGTTGCAGCTCTCCGAATGGGAGATCGGATAAAAGCCACATGCTTCATCGGGGCGTTCATTGCCCGACGTTTGATGGGACCTATATACGCAATAATCCCGGCAGAACGGGGTTGGTTCCGATCAACTTTCGTTCCAGTGGATAACATAATGCCATACCGGGCGATGAACCGGAGGCTTAACAGCCCGCAAGTAAGACAAGACTTGCCGTCTGTCCGTCGGATCGCATAAATGCGCCGGAACAATTAGCCTGACGCATATCTGCGTCAAAACAATTAGATAGAGCGCGGCTTCCGTTTCGGATAAACAGAACTTCACTCTTGCCCGAATTCCATCATGTTTTTCTCGTTAGGCTTCGCCCCATGAACAAGTCCGCTCCCAAAACCGAACCCGAACGCTGCCGCATCGTGCTGGTCGCCCCGCCGATTGCCGATAGCGCGGTTTTGGCCAGGCTTTTGACGGAAGCGCTTTCCGGCGGTGATGTTGCTAGCGTGATTCTCGACACTGGCGATCTGGATGAAGCAACCTTTCAGGCCGTCGCCGCAAAGGCCGTGCCGATCATTCAGGAAAAGGGTGCAGCCGCGCTTATTTTGAACGATACGCGCATTGCTGGCCGCGTCGGCGCCGATGGCGTGCATATCGAAGGCAAGGCGGCTGAACTCGCCGACGCCATCGAAAAGCACACACCGAAGATGATTGTTGGCACCGGCAATCTGCGCGACCGCCATGGCGCGATGGAAATCGGCGAATTGCAGCCGGACTATATCTTCTTCGGCAAAGTCGGCGCGGACAACAAACCGGATGCGCATCCGCGTAATCTGGCACTTGCTGAATGGTGGGCGCAGATGGTCGAAATTCCCTCCATCGCGCAGGCTGGAAACACGCTCGAAAGCATCATCCCCGCAGCCGAAACCGGCGCGGATTTCGTGGCGCTCGGTCGTGCCGTATTTGACGCGGAAGATCCGGCGAAAGCCGTTGCGGAAGCAAACCGGCTGCTCGATGAACACGCGCCGCGTTTTGAAAACTAATCCTCCAGATTTGGTTCCCAAGGTCTTGTTGATGCCCATGAAGAGCAAACTTCTTCTCGCTGCCGCTTTGACATTCGCGCTGCCTGCCCTGCCGGCGGTCGCCGCTGGCGAGCCAGCGAAAAGCCAGAGCGACAGCGCCAAGGGCACCCACAAGGACAAGAAGAGCGACAAGCCTGCCAAGCAGCCGGTGATGCTGCCGCAGCCTGCGACAACCGCACCGATGCCGCCCATTGATCTCAGCCGGTTCGGTGACAAGCCTGCCGACGAGGCCTTCGGCGCTTTTCAGCGCGGACTTTACCTGACCGCATTCAATCTCGCGAAACCGCAGGCCGAAAAAGGCGATCCGGCATCGCAGGCGCTGATCGCTGAAATATATGCACGCGGCATGGGCATTCCTGCGGATCAGAAACTTGCAGCCGAGTGGTATGGCAAAGCTGCCGATAACGGTATCACCGAAGCGCAGTTCCGTTATGCGGCCCTGCTACTTCAGGGCACTTTTGTCAAAAAGGATCAGGCCAAGGCCGAAGCCCTGATGCAGAAGGCGGCAGAAGGCGGCAATGCCATGGCGCAGTTCAACTGGGGCCAGATGCTGATGGTGAAGCATCCCGGCAAGCCCGGCCTCGACCTTGCCTTCCCCTGGTTTGAAAAGGCAGCTGACGCCAAGCTGGCCGATGCTCAATATGCGATAAGCCAGATCTATGCCAATGGTACCGAAAAGATCGCTCGCGACGACAAGAAGGCGCGCGTCTATCTGATCCTTGCAGCCCGCAAGGGCTATGATACGGCCCAGTTTGATCTCGGACGCTGGCTGGTGGAAGGCCGCGGCGGCGACAAGGATTATGAACAGGGCTTCCGCTGGATGCAGCTTGCCGCCGGACGCGGCATGGTCATGGCGCAGGTCTGGCTCGCTCGCCTTTATCGCGACGGGATCGGCACCGACGGCGATACGGTGAAGGCTGCGGCATGGTATATCATTGCGCAGCGCGCCGGTTTTCGCTCTCCGGACCTCAACGACCTGATGGACGGACTGGCCGATGATCAGATCAAACAAGCCATTCAGACGGCTAACGATCTGCGCGTGCGCTAGCAATTCTGACGATTCTACGTCTCCAAAAGATTCTCTTTTCGTGCTCAGGCTTGCACAAAGCGCCGTTTTGTGGTCTTGGAGACGCCGATTATCGTGGTTCGAGTATAAGACGCTGACGCAATCCCCGTAACAGAGCGGGCGGTTGCCTTTCTGTCGTCATGCGCCGGACCGCAATTGGTTTCAATTCATTCCGGATCAAGCTCATGAAGATCAATGGTAACGAAATCCGTCCCGGCAACGTCATCGAACATGACGGCGGGCTCTGGGTTGCCGTCAAGACCAACGCCGTCAAGCCCGGCAAGGGCGGCGCCTACAATCAGGTCGAACTGAAGAACCTCATCAATGGCACCAAGCTCAACGAGCGTTTCCGTGCTGCTGAAACCGTCGAGCGCGTGCGCCTCGAGCAGAAGGACTTCTCGTTCCTCTATGAACAGGGCGAAGCGCTGATTTTCATGGACACGGAATCCTACGAACAGCTCGAACTCCAGAAGGATTTCGTGGGCGACCGCGCTGCCTTCCTTCAGGACGGCATGATGGTCACAGTTGAACTCTACGAAGACAAGCCAATCGGCATTCGTCTTCCGGATCAGGTCACGCTGACGATCACCGAAGCCGATCCGGTCGTCAAGGGCCAGACTGCTGCTTCGTCCTACAAGCCTGCCGTGCTTGAAAACGGCATCCGTATCCTCGTTCCGCCATTCATCGCTTCCGGTGAACGCGTGATCGTCGACACCAACGAACTGACCTACGTCAGCCGCGCTTAATCCAGCGCCGAACTTTTGCGATGCCCTCACGGGCATCGCAGCTTGTCGCGATTGAACCGCGACTGTTCTTTCTCAGATTGCTCAATTCCTCGAAAGTCTGTGCGCTCGCATGTGTTTGGCACATGGGCCGGATTTCAAGGATCTGTTTAACTGCATGGTCCACGCTCATATCCACGCCTTATCAATGGCCGTGGGATCATGCCAAAAAGGATAAAGAAATGGCCCGCTCAGCCCTTCTTAACGTTATGGTACAGGCCGCTATGAAAGCTGGTCGTAACCTTGCCCGCGACTTCGGCGAAGTCCAGAATCTTCAGGTATCCCTCAAGGGCCCCGGCGACTATGTCAGCCAGGCCGACCGCAAAGCGGAACAGATCATCTATACGGAATTGAGCCGCGCCCGCCCGGATTTCGGCTTCCTGATGGAAGAATCCGGCGAGGTGGAAGCCAAGGACGGACAGCATCGCTGGCTGATTGATCCGCTCGACGGCACGACAAATTTCCTGCACGGCATCCCGGTTTTCGCAGTCTCTATCGCTCTTGAGCGTCAGGGACAGATTGTGGCTGGCGTCATCTACAATCCGGCCATGGACGAGCTTTACACCGCTGAACGCGGCGGCGGCGCATTCCTCAACGATCGCCGTCTGCGCGTTGCAGCCCGTAACAAGCTGGTCGATACAGTGATCGGCACCGGCATCCCGCATCTGGGCCGCGGTCATCACGGCCATTATCTGGTTGAACTGCGCAATGTCATGGCTGAAACGGCCGGTGTGCGCCGCATGGGCGCTGCTGCGCTCGACCTCGCTTATGTCGCTGCCGGTCGCCTGGATGGTTTCTGGGAAGATGGCCTCAGCCCATGGGATATCGGCGCGGGCATTCTGATGGTGCGGGAAGCCGGTGGTTTCGTCTCCGACAAGGACGGCGGACAGGACATGTTCGACAAGAAGAACATTGTTGCTGGTAACGAAGCCATTCAGGGCGCGCTTCTCAAGACGCTGAAGAAGCCGATCTGATCCGGATCGCCCTCCTTCTCCCACAAACTGCCTTCAGCGCGCCCTTGGCGCGCTGAAGTTTTTTACAGCTCATTTTTTCCTGCTCAGACGATTCCGCTTCACATAATTATGAAGTAGGCTCCGCATCAAACAGCCGACGATGGAGCGGAGCGCATGAGTGACTTTAGGGAAACGAGAACACGTCTGGATGAGGGACGCGATTATGACCCCTATCGCCTGAGCAGCCCGCGTATTGTTATATTATCCATGGTGATTTTCCTGATCATCGTTGCCTTTCTGGCAGCGGTTCTGATGCGGCAGATCCATACATTCTTCGTCACCAATCCCGGCCTCAACGGCCTCATTCTCGGCGTTTTGCTGGTCGGTATCTTGCTGGCTTTCGGACAGGTTCTGCGCCTTCTGCCGGAGATCCGCTGGGTCAACTCCTTCCGCGATGGTGACCGCGACGGCACCACCCGCCCGCCGGTTCTGCTTGCGCCGATGCGCGCGCTGATCGGGCGTCGCCAGTCCATGGCGCTGTCGACCTCGTCTATGCGCTCAATCCTCGATTCCATCGCCACCCGCCTCGATGAAAGCCGCGACATCTCGCGCTATCTCATCGGACTTCTGGTTTTCCTCGGCCTGCTTGGCACGTTCTGGGGCCTGCTTGAAACGGTTGGCTCCATCGGGCGCACTATCCAGACACTGGACCCAAGCTCCGGTAGCACGGGCGATGTTCTGGATGCGCTGAAGGCCGGATTGCAGGCGCCACTGTCCGGCATGGGCACCGCCTTCTCGTCCTCGCTGTTCGGTCTGTCTGGCTCGCTCATTCTGGGCTTCCTCGACCTGCAGGCAGGTCGTGCGCAGAACCGCTTTTATACCGAGCTGGAAAACTGGCTTTCCTCCGTTACCGATCTAGGCTCCGACCTCAACGCCGAAAACGGACAGGCAGGCGAACTGCATGCGCTGGCCGACCGTCTGAAAACGCAAGGCGGCGACGCCTCAACCCAGCGGACGACCGCAGCCCTTGCCAATCTGGCCGAAGGCATTCAGGGGCTGGTGAAAAGCATGCGCAGCGAACAGCAGATCATGCGCGACTGGGTTGAAAAGCAGGCTGACGAGCAGAAGGCCATTCGCCAGACGCTCGACCGGCTATCCAAGGCGATTGGTACGCCACCACATGAGCGCAAATCTGACCGAACCGATTCCCATCCAAGCGACAAGGCGGAGTAAGCCCCATGGCTCTTGCCCGCAACCGCCGCCAGCAAAGGCATGTCGACTACTGGCCCGGCTTCGTCGATGCGCTGACCACGCTGCTTCTGGCGATCATGTTTCTGCTCACGGTTTTCGTGCTGGCGCAGTTTCTGCTCAGCCGAGAGGTGAACAACAAGGACAGCGTGCTGGCCCGCCTGAACAGCCAGATTCAGGAGCTGACGCAGCTTTTGTCGCTGGAGAAGAGCAATTCGCAGGACATGCAGGACACCATCGCCAATCTGCAAGCCTCGCTGTCCAACGTGGAGAGCGAACGCTCCCGCCTGCAAACGCTGCTGAGCGAAGGCAGTGGTGCTGGGGCAGCCGCTGAAAAGCGCGCCGGCGAACTGTCTGATAGTCTTGATGCGGAAAAGCAGGTCAGCGCCCGGGCGCTCAGCCAGGTGGAACTGTTGAACCAGCAGATTTCCGCCCTGCGTCGACAGATTGCCGCACTGGAAGATGCGCTCAACGCATCGGAAAGCCGTGACCGCGAATCGAACGCCAAAATTGCCGATCTCGGCAAGCGCCTCAATGTGGCGCTAGCCCAGCGCGTACAGGAATTGAACCGCTATCGCTCCGACTTCTTCGGAAGACTGCGTGAAATTCTCTCCGACAAGGACAATATCCGCATTGTCGGCGACCGTTTCGTCTTCCAATCGGAAGTGCTGTTCCCGACCGGATCGTCGGACATCAATCCGGCTGGCGAAGTGGAGATGAAGAAGCTCGCCGACGCCGTTATCGAGCTGAACAAGGAAATCCCGGACGATATCAACTGGGTGCTGCGTGTGGACGGGCACACAGATAATGTGCCGCTCGCCGGTACGGGACGCTTCCGCGACAACTGGGAGCTTTCCTCAGCCCGCGCTACGTCGGTCGTCAAATTCCTGATCGCCAATGGCGTTCCGGCCAACCGCCTCGTTGCGGCAGGCTTCGGCGAATACCAGCCGCTCGAAGCTTCGGATGCTCCAGACGCACGCGCCCGAAACCGTCGTATCGAGCTGAAACTAACCGAGAGATAAAGAAAGGGCGCAGAAGCGCCCTTTTTCTCTAACTCGTTGGATTAATTAATACACCCCTGCCCCGGCCTCGAATTGCAGCTTGGCCAGACGCGCATAGATGCCGCCGCGTTCCACAAGGCTTTGATGGGTGCCTTCTTCAACAATCCGGCCCTTGTCGAGCACGAGAATGCGGTCGGCTTTCAGAACCGTTGCAAGACGGTGCGCAACCACCAGCGTGGTGCGCCCCTGCATGAGACCATCAAGCGCCTTCTGCACCAGCATTTCGCTTTCCGCATCGAGCGCCGAGGTGGCCTCGTCCAGCAACAGGATCGGCGCAGCACGCAGGATGGCGCGGGCAATGGCAATGCGCTGGCGCTGACCGCCGGACAATGTCACGCCGCGCTCACCGACCTCAGTATCGTAGCCATTGGCGAGCGCCATGATGAAATCATGCGCCAGTGCAGCCTTGGCCGCAGCCTCGATTTCCGCATCGCTCGCGCCCGGTCTGCCGAACCCGATATTGTCCCGGATCGAGGTGGCAAAGATCGCCACATCCTGCGGCACCATCGCCACGCGCCCGCGCACGGCTGCGGGATCGGCTTCCGGCAAGGCAACGCCATCCATCAGTATCTTGCCGGACTGTGGATCGTAATAACGCATCACCAGCGAAAACACCGTGCTCTTTCCTGCACCTGACGGGCCAACAATGGCGACCGTTTCGCCGGGTTTGACCGCAAAGCTCACGCCATTGAGCGATGGCGCATCGGGACGCGTCGGATAGGAGAAATAAACGTCATCGAAGACGATCTCGCCACGCGCAGGCTCCGGCAAGGCGACCGGATTGCGAGGAGCGGAAATGTCCGGATCTTCGTCAAGAATTTCGGCAAGGCGCTCTGTGGCACCGGCAGCCTGCGCCAGTTCACCGCCGACCTCCGATAGCGCGCCAAAAGCACTGGCCGCGAAAACGGCATAGAGCACGAACTGGCCGAGCGTACCGGGCGATATGGTGCCGGACAGCACATCGCGCGAGCCGAACCACAGCACCGCCACCACGCTGGAAAAGATCAGGAAGATGGCGAAGGCCGTCAGCACCGCGCGTGCTTTGATCGACGAGCGCGCCGCCTGATAGGCATTTTCCACCGCACGGGCAAAACGCCCGACCACCATGTTTTCATTGGTGAAGGCCTGCAAGGTGCGCATCGCGCCAATCTGCTCGCTGGCATAGGCATTGGCATTGGCAAGCATGTCCTGCGTCAGGCGGGAACGGCGACGCACAGAGCGCCCGAAAGCGATCAGCGGCACGACGATCACCGGAATGGCTGCAATCACCAGCACGGACAGTATCGGGCTGGTGACGACCATCATGGCCAGCGCACCGACGCCCAGAATGACATTGCGCAGCGCCACCGACGCGGTCGCGCCCACCACCGACTTGATCTGCGTCGTATCGGCGGAAAGCCGCGACACGATTTCACCGGACTGCGAACGGTCGAAGAATTCCGGTGAAAGCGCCGTCACATGCGCGAAGACTGCATTGCGCAGATCGGCCACGACCCGCTCACCCAGAGAGATCACGAAGAAATAGCGCAGCCCCGATGCAACAGCCAGAACGAGCGCCAGCAGCACCAGCATTCCGAAATAGTTGTTCACGAAAACGGCGTTGGCGCCGGTGAAGCCGTGATCAATCATGCGGCGCAGCGCGACAGGCACTGCAAGCGTTGTGACCGCAGCCAGAACCAGCGAAAAAAGAGCGCCGATGACCAGCCGCTTGTAGCGGGCGACGAACGGAACCATTCGCCGGAGAGGCTTGAGGGAACGGCGCTTGCGCGCCTCTTCTGCATTCGATTCCGGATTCACACCAGTTGGATTATTATGATCGGCCATTCTTGAGATTGTGCCCTTGTTATTGCCGTGCGCCTGATGTATAGGCTCGGCAACCCTTTTGGAAGCCGTCGCTTGCGGGTGATGGGTCTTCATAAATGCCATTGGGCGAAAGTGCCGCAGTTTTGACATTCAGGCTGCGCTTTTCTTCCAGACTTTCAGGCCAGACTATCAGGATTGAGAAGATGAAAGCCAATATCCATCCCGACTACCACACCATCAAGGTCGTGATGACCGATGGCACCGAATACCAGACCCGTTCGACCTGGGGCAAAGAAGGCGATACGATGAACCTCGATATCGACCCGACCACCCATCCGGCCTGGACTGGCGGTTCGCAGACCCTGCTCGATCGCGGCGGTCGCGTTACGAAGTTCAAGAACCGTTTCGGCAACCTCGGCATCTAATACCGGGTTACCTATTCAAAGAACCCCGCTTCGGCGGGGTTTTTTATTGCCTGCTCTTTGCCGGAAGCGGGCATAAAAAAAACTCCCGGAAAAACTTGGGTTTTGGCCGGGAGTTTCGAGAATCCATGAGCGTTGAAAATCAGGCGCTCAGCTTTTCCATCACTTCGTCGCTGACTTCGAAGTTGGTGTAGACGTTCTGCACGTCGTCGTCATCTTCAAGCGTGTTGAGAAGCTTGAGAACGGAGCGGGCCTTTTCTTCGTCCAGCTCGGTATTGGTCTGTGGCTTCCAGATCGTCTTGATCGATTCGGCTTCGCCAAGGGCTGCTTCAAGCGCCTTCGACACTTCGCCGATATCTTCGAAAGCGCAGATGATGACGTGCTCTTCCTCACCGGACTGCACATCCTCGGCGCCAGCTTCGATGGCCGCTTCCATGACCTTGTCGGCATCGCCGACGGAGGACTTGTAAACGATTTCGCCAACGCGATCGAACATGAAGGAAACCGAGCCGGTTTCGCCCAGCGCGCCGCCAGACTTGGTGAAGGCTGCGCGGACGTTGGATGCGGTGCGATTGCGGTTGTCGGTCAGTGCTTCAACGATGACCGAAACGCCCCCGGGGCCGCGGCCCTCATAGCGCACTTCATCATAGTTTTCGCCGTCATTGCCGGCAGCCTTCTTGATAGCGCGCTCGATGTTGTCCTTGGGCATCGACTGCGCCTTGGCGTTCTGGATCGCCAGACGCAGGCGCGGATTCATCGTCGGGTCAGGCAGACCCTGCTTGGCGGCGACGGTAATTTCGCGTCCGAGCTTGGAAAACATTTTCGACCGCACGGCGTCCTGACGGCCCTTGCGGTGCATGATGTTCTTAAACTGTGAATGGCCAGCCATGGCACCCCTGTTCTGTTCTAATCAACGCGCACGGAAGAGCGTTACGCATGAACAGACAATCTCACGCAGAGAGTATCACGCAGGCGGGGCCGCAAGTCCGGCCACAATGCTTTCCGTGCAGAATGGCGGCGTTATAAGGAATTGAGCCTCATTCGTCCAGCAAAAGCGCGGATCGATGCCCGCACCTGTCAAAAAATTCAATAGTGCTCGACCGGCGCGACAAAGCAGCTTATCGATAAAACCATGAATCAACGCCCGCAAGACCCGTCCCCAAAGGCCCCGAACGAGACCATCGCTGCCCGCATCAGCCGTGTTCTGGCCGACCGCATCATCGAAGGGGAAATCGAGCCGGGCACCAAATTGCGGCAGGATCACATCGCCGAAGAGTTCCAGACCAGCCATGTGCCGGTGCGTGAGGCTTTTCGGCGGCTGGAGGCGCAAGGGCTTGCCGTTTCGGAGCCGCGCCGGGGCGTGCGGGTCGCATCCTTCGACATCAGCGAGATTCGGGAAGTGGCAGAAATGCGCGCAGCGCTTGAAGTGCTGGCCTTGCGGCACGCGGCCCCGCACATCACCCGCGCCACGCTCGATGCTGCGGAACGCGCGACGCTCGACGGCGACAAGTCACGGGATGTACGCAGCTGGGAAGACGCCAACCGGCGCTTTCACCGGCTCATTCTGGAACCCTGCCGGATGCCGCGTCTGCTCGCTGCCATTGACGACCTGCATGCGGCCAGCGCGCGGTTTCTGTTTGCGACCTGGCGGTCGGAATGGGAAGCCCGCACCGATCATGATCACCGGGCGATTCTCGATGCCCTTCGCAAGAATGACATAGACCACGCCGCCGCCATTCTCGCCCGTCATGTGCAATGGATCGGGCACCGCCCAGTCAGAACGGCTTCCGGCAAGGTGCGCGATTCTTTTGCGATTGTGGGCTAAAGCACATCCCGAAAAGTGCGAAGCGGTTTTCGGATAAGATGTGCGCCAAAAACAAGCAGCTAGAGCGATTGCGACGATTCAATCACCGCTGGAACCGCTCTAGCGCCAGAATTCGGGGATTGTTTCTTCCAGACGTGCGCCTATGCGGAGTGGTGCTGCTTTTTCGGCAAGGCCAGTGCGGTCAGATATCTCGATACCAACGCCGCAGATGGTTGCCGGACCATTGGCCGCTTCGAAACGTCCTTTCGGCACCTTGGACAGAAAACGGTTAAGCGGCTCTTCCTTGTCCATACCGAGCGAAGAATCGTAATCGCCGCACATGCCGGCATCCGACATATAGGCCGTGCCGTTGCGCAAGATCTGGCAATCGGCGGTCGGCACATGCGTATGCGTTCCAACGACAGCACTGGCGCGACCATCGACGAAATGGCCGAAGCACTGCTTCTCGCTGGTTGCCTCCGCATGGAAATCGAAGAAAACGGCATCCGCCTGCTCGCCCAGAGGGCAGGCTTCGAGGATTTTCTCCGCCGCGATGAACGGATCATCCAGATCAGGATGCATGAAGACGCGCCCCATGACATTGGAGACGAGCACGCGGGCGCCGTTCTTGGCAATGTAAAGCCCCTCGCCCTTGCCTGCCGTTCCTTTCGGAAAATTGGCTGGGCGCAGGAAGCGATCCTCGCGCTTGGAGAAATCGAGCGCCTCGCGCTGATCCCAGACGTGATTGCCCGTTGTCACGACATCCGCGCCAGCGCGGATCGTTTCATGGAAAATCTCTTCGGTAATGCCAAAACCGCCCGCGGCGTTCTCGCCGTTGACGATCACGAAGTCCAGCTTCAGATCGGAAATCAGCCCCGGCAGCTTTTCATACACTGCCGTGCGCCCCGACCGACCCACCATGTCACCAAGAAAAAGCAATCTCATGAGATGAGCCTTATAAGCCTGCGCCCAGCGAACGCAAGCCGCTCTCCGTCAGTATCTGATTGAGCGCGATATCGTGCGGCTCATCGGGCACACGCTCCAATTCCTGACAGTCATAGGCCATGCCGATAAGCAGCGGCTGCAAATCGCGCTCGGCAAAGCGCGCCAACGCGCGATCATAATGTCCAGCACCATAACCGAGGCGATGCCCGCGCCGGTCGAAACCGGCAAGCGGCATCAGCATGATGACCGGGTCGACCAGCGGCGCCCGCGCATCGGGGCCCATGGTGCCAAAGCCAGTTTGCACCAGCTGCGCATCGGGCAAAAACTCGCGAAAGGCAATCGTTTCCTTGTCCAGCACGACCGGCAGGCAGAGCCTTGCGCCCTTGCCCCGCAAGACGGACAAAAGCGGACGCGGATCGATTTCAGAGCGGATCGGCCAATAGCCCGCCACCAGCGTTCCCTTGGGAATGACCAGCGCCTCTTCGCCATGTTTTGCAGCGGCCAGCGATGCTTCATATTGAAAGCGCGGATCCAGCGCATCACGACGGGCAAGCACGGCACGCCGCAGCGCCTGTTTTTCCTGACTGCTTTCCGGTTTCGTTGCTGCCATCCCCAAAACCTCTCCGCTTGCATAATCCGACTATAACAGTGGAACCGCAATGAGACGATCCGTCAAGTGATGGATCAGACAGCCTCCGCAATCCGCTCCGACCGGTCACGGATGACCTTCAGCACCACGCCATGGAAATCGTTGAGAAACACCTTGCCCCACAGGTCGCAATAGAAGTCGATCGGGGTTGCAATGCGATAATGCGTGGTCAGCGTCAGACGGGTGCGGCCATCGGGCAAAGGTTCCAGCCGGTAATCGCCATTGGCCAGTTGCAGATAGCTGCTGTTCACCTTGATATGGGCTTCGACGGCAGAGGGAATGGAGCCCGGCGCGAAACGGAAATCCCAGGCCAGCAGGCGGTTTTCTTCCCACTGCGTCACGATCTCCTGAAAGTTCACCCCGCGCGTCCACTGCAACTGACGCACGGCGCCAACACCCTCGCCTTCAATACGCGCATCGACCGGCTGCGGGACGCCCAGAACGCCGTGACTGAACGTCCAGGACAGTTCATCCGCGCGCACAGTGCGGATTTCGACGGTTTGCTTCCACACCACTTCCGGCGGCGCGGCAATGTCGATCACAGTCGTGACCGACCCGTCATGTGGGGCATAGTTGACGTGAAGCTCGGCTGGAAAAACAACCAGCGGCAGGGCGATCACCAGCATCGTTGAGCGGCGCGAGCGCAGCTTGCGGATGATCCACAAGGTCAATGTCGAGCCCAGTGTCGAGAACACAACGAAGAAGGGCGCGGCCATGGCGACGCAGATGCCCGCTTCGCGAAACAGCACCATACTCACCACGACAAGCACACCGATGATGGCCCAACCCATGCGGACATGCCGCCACAGGTCTTTTTCGGCCCGCGGGTCCGCCAGACAGGACGCAAGGCTCGCAACCGCCATCGGCAGCAGCATGAGACCGGCGAAGAACGGCATCGCGTCGTCGGCCACACCGGACCAGATCAGCATGTATAAAATCAGGCCATAGATGAAAGCCACCGGCACGGCGACCGACAGTCTCTCAAACGGGCGAGGTGTATGGGGAGGCGTGGCTTGGGGCGTTTCCATCAGAACATGCGAATAATTGAATGTTATCGCATGTTTACGGTCAATACGCAGAGCAGATCAAGTCTTGGGGACTTAATTTGCATTAGTATTGCAAGATGAAAGGAAAGCGGCGACCACGACAACCGATGGTAGTGATTGATCCCGGGAACCTACAAAGTAGGTGGGCACCATATGCGAAAGCCCGCAAGCCTTCACAGGGACAGTTCCCTTAGAGATCAATAAGGCCCCGGGGATGCTGTTACACCTGTCGGGAAGCGCAGTACGCCGCTGATGAATATAGTCGCTCGTGACGGGCTGCGCCAGTGGTCCGCAAGCTTTCGCCACGAATTCTTTTCAGAAAATTCAGAAGGGGCTTATGAGCCAGCGCGCGGTGCGATGCGCGACGCCACCTGTTCCAGACGCGATGCGACATCCGACAGCATGCCGGTCAGCGCCGCATCGTTGCTGTCAGCGCGGCCAAGCGCTTCATCGCGCGCGCGGCGCAGCGTTTCAACTTCGCTCTCCAGACCATTGATGCGCTTCTGCATCTCGGCCATCTCGTCCATCACCATGATCCCGGCCATGACAGTCAGGCGCAGATCGCCGATCTCTCCGAAAGACGATTTGAGATGCGTGACATATTGATCGAAACGGTCGGCAAGTCCGCTGAGGTGCTCTTCCTGCCCCTCATCGCACGCCATGCGATAAGCCTTGCCATCGATGGTTACGGTAACGGTCGCTATGATAGCCTCCTATCGATCCAGAACGGCGCGGATGGTTTCCATCGCCGTGACAAGGCGCCGCGATACTTCGCGGTTGGCAGCTTCAAGCCGTTCAGCACGGGCTTCGGACTGGTCGAGTTCCTGAGCGAGACGGCTGCGGTCAGCATTCATGCGCTGCACCTCTTCCTCGGCCTCGGCGAAATCGCCTTCCTTGTCCAGCCGCAGATCAACCGCGCCTTCGAGCGTGTTGAGTGCTTTTTCCAGCCGTTCCAAAACGTGCCTGAGGGTCGCTTCGGGTGCCATCCATGTCCTTTCTGACGCCTTTTACCGGCATCGAATCGCGTCTGCCGGACAGGCCTCTTTGAAAAGATTGTAATAATCGACCGCCGGATAAGCAACAAATGAGGTGTCCATATGAGCTTTCATGCACCGTTAATCGGTGCAAAAATGGCATTTAAGGGATTGCCGCGTCGCTTTCCACAGAACTCAATCGATTAGTCGCAGACAGTTTATTACCCAAAAGCCACGCATTTATTGACTCCTCATGCGCAGGTGCTATGTGTCCCGGTGCCTTCTGGAGTACGGACCCGAAAAACGGAGGACGGTTTTCGGCGCCATTCGTGCTCAGCCAAAAGGCATCGCCGCAACCCCGTTAAACCCTCCCATGGAAAGACGGCTGAGACCATGAGCAATTCCGACAAACAGAACCAGTTGGCCAACGCGATCCGCTTCCTCTCGATGGATGCGGTTGAGAAAGCCAATTCCGGCCATCCCGGCCTGCCGATGGGCGCAGCTGACATAGCGACGACGCTTTACACCCGCTTCCTTTCGCACGACCCGCAGAACCCGCATTGGCCGGATCGCGACCGTTTCGTGCTTTCCGCCGGTCACGGCTCGATGCTGCTTTATTCGCTGCTCTATCTTTCGGGCTACGAAGACATCACCATCGATGAAATCAAGAATTTCCGCCAGCTCGGCGCGCGTACCGCCGGTCACCCGGAATACGGCCATGCAGCCGGCATCGAAACGACGACCGGCCCGCTCGGCCAGGGCATTGCCAATGCCGTCGGCATGGCGCTCTCCGAACGCATCCTGAACGCACAGTTCGGCGACAGCCTCGTCAACCACTACACCTATACGCTTGTCGGCGACGGCTGCCTCATGGAAGGCATCAGCCAGGAAGCCATTGCGCTTGCCGGTCACCTGAAGCTCAGCAAGCTGATCGTCTTCTGGGACGACAACAATATTTCCATCGACGGCCCGATCTCGATCGCCGACAACACCAACCAGCCTGCCCGTTTCGCCGCTTCCGGCTGGAACACGCTGGCCGTTGACGGTCACGATCAGGACGCCATTGCCAAGGCAATCGAACTGGCCAAGGTTTCCGACAAGCCGACCCTGATCGCCTGCAAGACGACCATCGGCTTCGGCGCACCGAACAAGGCCGGCACCAACAAGGTGCATGGTTCGCCGCTCGGCGCTGACGAAATCGCAGCCACCCGCAAGTCGCTTGGCTGGTCGGCAGAACCTTTCGTCGTTCCGGCTGAAATTCTGGACGCATGGCGCGTGGCTGGCCTCAACGCCGCCAAGAAGCGCCAGGAATGGGAAAAGCGCTTTGCCGCTGCCGATCCGGAAACCCGTGCGGAATTCGAACGCCGCATGCGTGGCGATCTGCCTGCCGGTTTCGATGCAGCCATCGTCGAATACAAGAAGAAGCTTTCCGCTGAGAAGCCGAAGGTCGCCACCCGCAAGTCTTCGGAAATGGCGCTGGAAGTCATCAACGGCATCGTACCGGAAACCATCGGCGGCTCTGCCGACCTTACCGGTTCGAACAACACCAAGACCAGCCAGACCAAGGCTGTCACGCCGGAAAATTACGGCGGCCGTTATGTCCATTACGGCATCCGCGAACTCGGCATGTCGGCTGCCATGAACGGTATCACGCTGCATGGCGGCCTGATCCCTTATTCCGGCACCTTCCTGACCTTCTCGGATTATGCACGTCCGGCCATGCGTCTGTCCTCGCTGATGGGCATTCGCGTCATCTATGTCATGACGCATGATTCCATCGGTCTGGGTGAAGATGGCCCGACCCATCAGCCAGTTGAACATCTGGCAGCACTGCGCGCCATTCCGAACCACAATGTCTTCCGTCCGGCTGACGCTGTGGAAACGGCGGAATGCTGGCAGATCGCCCTGCATTCGACCAAGACCCCGTCCACGCTGGCCCTGACCCGTCAGAACCTGCCGGTCGTCCGCACCGAGCATCGCGAAGAAAACCTCTCCGCTTACGGCGCTTACGAACTGGCGACCGCCAGCGACGAAGCCAAGGTGACGATCTTCGCCACCGGCTCGGAAGTGGAAATCGCGCTCAAGGCCCGCGACCTTCTCGAAGGCAAGGGCATTGCCACGCGCGTTGTCTCGGTACCGTGCTTCGAACTGTTCGAAGGCCAGAGCGATGCCTACAAGCAGGCAACCATCGGCAATGCGCCGGTCAAGCTTGCCATCGAAGCGGCAATCTCGCTCGGCTGGGAACGCTTCATCGGTGAAAACGGCGTGTTTATCGGCATGAAGGGCTTCGGCGCTTCGGGCGAGATCAACGATCTCTACAAGCATTTCGGCATCACGGCGGAACACGCCGCTGAAGCCGCGGAAAAGAAGCTTAACGCCGCAGCATGATTTTTGAACGCCGGCGTCTCAAAAACGCCGGCGTTTAAGTTTCCGGTCAGTGCCGCGCGGGATTCGTCCGAATGCCCCGCACCGGCTGAATTATGAAGCACTGCAAGTGCAGTATCCTATCGGGAGATTTACAGAAAATGGCAGTCCGCGTCGCAATCAACGGTTTTGGCCGCATTGGCCGCAATGTTCTCCGCGCCATCGTGGAATCGGGCCGCACCGACATTCAGGTCGTCGCGATCAACGATCTCGGCCCGGTGGAAACCAATGCGCATCTTCTGCGCTATGACAGCGTCCATGGCCGTTTCCCCAAGGAAGTAAAGGTCGCAGGCGACACCATCGACGTCGGCTATGGTCCGATCAAGGTACATGCCGTTCGCAACCCGACCGAACTGCCGTGGAAGGAAGAAGGCGTCGACATCGCGCTCGAATGCACCGGCATCTTCACAGCACGTGACAAGGCGGCCATGCATCTCGAAGCTGGCGCAAAGCGCGTCATCGTTTCGGCTCCTGCTGACGGCGCCGACCTCACGGTCGTTTACGGCGTCAACCACGACAAGCTCACCAAGGAACATCTAGTCATCTCCAACGCCTCCTGCACCACCAACTGCCTTGCACCGGTGGCACAGGTTCTCAACGACGCCATCGGCATCGAAAAAGGCTTCATGACCACGATCCACTCCTACACGGGCGACCAGCCGACGCTGGACACCATGCACAAGGATCTCTACCGCGCCCGCGCGGCTGCCCTGTCCATGATCCCGACCTCGACCGGTGCAGCCAAGGCTGTTGGTCTCGTTTTGCCGGAACTGAAGGGTAAGCTGGACGGCGTCGCCATCCGCGTACCGACCCCGAATGTCTCGGTTGTTGACCTGACCTTCATCGCCAAGCGTTCGACCACCGTGCAGGAAATCAACGACGCGATCCGCGCCGCTGCCAATGGCCGCCTCAAGGGCATCCTCGGCTACACGGACGAGCCGCTGGTTTCGCACGACTTCAACCACGATCCGCATTCCTCGGTCTTCCATATGGACCAGACCAAGGTCATGGACGGCACCATGGTTCGTATCCTGTCGTGGTACGACAATGAATGGGGCTTCTCCAACCGTATGGGCGACACTGCCGTCGCTCTCGGCAAGCTGATCTAAGCCTCGTGGCCTGACTATGTTTCGCGCCCTTCTCCCCACTGTCGCCCGCTGGCGTCCGCTGGAAGGAGAAGGGCTCGAACATTTGAATCTTGCGCCCTCGGGCCGCAATATTCACGCCGAAAGCGTGGTGATCGGCAATCGCGGCGGCGATGCTTACGGCGTCCGCTATAGCATTGACTGCGACAGCACCTGGCGCGTTCTTCATTTCCTTATCGAGACAACATCCGGCCAGAAGCTGGAACTTTCCTCCGATGGCGAAGGCCATTGGCACACGATGAACGGCGATTCTCTGCCGGAATTCGACGGTTGTATCGATATCGATCTGGCAGGAACGCCCTTCACCAACTCACTGCCAATACGCAGGCTTGGCCTGACACCGGAAAGCGGCACCGTTCAGCTCGACATGCTTTATGTGCCGTTCGACAGTTTTCAGCCGCTGCGCGACCGTCAGCGTTACAGCTGTCTGGAAGAAGGCAGACTCTATCGTTACGCGGCGGCGGACCGCACTTTCACCGCCGATCTGCCCGTCGATGAAGACGGGCTTGTGACCGATTATCCAACCCTTTTCCAGCGTCTGCCCGTTTAAGCCGTACGATCAAACAGATCGTTGCTTTGCGAAGCGCCGGAACAAGCCAGGGAGAAAACTTATGGGTTTCCGCACTCTCGACGATGCCGACGTCAAATCCAAACGCGTTCTGGTCCGCGTTGACCTCAACGTGCCGATGGCCGACGGACAGGTGACCGACCTCACCCGTATCGAGCGCATCGTTCCAACGATTGCCGAACTGTCAAAGAAGGGCGCAAAGGTCATTCTGCTCGCCCATTTCGGTCGCCCGAAAGGCGTTGCTTCCGACGAAAATTCGCTGAAGCATGTCGTGAAGCCGCTCGCCAAGGTTCTCGGCCACGGCGTTCATTTCGCGGAAGACAGCATCGGCGACAAGGCCAAGGCCGCTGTCGACGCGCTGAAGGACGGTGACGTTCTGCTGCTGGAAAACACCCGTTTCCACAAGGGCGAAGAAAAGAACGATCCCGAATTCGTCAATGCGCTGGCCGCCAATGGCGATCTCTATGTCAATGACGCCTTCTCGGCTGCCCACCGCGCCCATGCTTCGACCGAAGGTCTGGCCCATGTGCTGCCCGCTTTTGCCGGTCGCGCCATGCAGGCTGAACTTGAAGCACTGGAAAAAGGCCTCGGCAATCCGGCCCGTCCGGTTGTCGCCATTGTCGGCGGCGCCAAGGTCTCGACCAAGCTCGACCTCCTGTCGAACCTCATCGAAAAAGTCGATGCGCTGGTGATCGGCGGCGGCATGGCCAACACCTTCCTCGCGGCTCAGGGCCACGATGTCGGCAAGTCGCTCTGCGAACATGATCTCGCCCATACAGCGCGTGAAATCATGGCCAAGGCCGAAACGACCAAATGCGCCATCATCCTGCCGGTCGATGCGGTTGTGGGCTGGCACTTTGCTGCCGACACGCCAAACAAGACCTATGGCGTCGATGCTGTGCCAAGCGACGGCATGATTCTCGATGCAGGCGCATTGTCGACCGATCTGATTGCTTCGGCTATCGATGATGCGGCAACGCTGGTCTGGAACGGCCCGCTCGGCGCATTCGAGTTGCGCCCGTTCGATACGGCAACGGTCAAGACCGCGAAACACGTCGCGGCCCGCACCAAGGCTGGCAAGCTTGTTTCGGTCGGCGGCGGCGGCGATACGGTTGCAGCGCTGAACCATGCCGGTGTGGCCGACGACTTCACCTATATCTCGACAGCAGGCGGCGCTTTCCTCGAATGGATGGAAGGCAAGCCGCTTCCGGGTGTCGATGTACTCAAGAAGTAAAGCATTTCCAGCAAAAGTGCGAAGCGGTTTCGCGCGGGAAGTTGCGTATGAACAAATGAAAAGGCCCCGTTTCCGGGGCCTTTTCATTTCTGGATTTGGTCACAATTTCGGCGTCAGTTTCAAAAGGCGTCCGGGATTATCATCTTCGATCACCCAGATCGCTCCGTCTGGGCCAACAGTTACATCGCGGATGCGATTGCCCATATCGAAGCGCTGCGCCTCGTCGGGCTGGCCTTTACCATCGAATGACACTCGCACCAGTGCCATGGATGAAAGACCGGCAATCAGGGCCGAACCATCCCAGGATTTGAACATATCGCCCTTGTAGAAGACCAGACCGCCCGGTGAAATCACCGGCGTCCAGTACAGCAACGGCGCTTCGAATTCCGGTCGGGTACTATGACGCGGGATCGGCCTGCCGCTATAATTGTCGCCATTGGAAACAAGCGGCCAGCCATAATTGAGGCCGGGCTTGATCAGATTGAATTCATCACCGCCCCTTGGACCCATCTCGTTTTCCCAGAGCTTGCCGTCCGGCGCAAAGGCCAGCCCGTAGGGATTGCGGTGGCCGGTCGTCCAGGTCAGGCCGCGGATACCACCCTCGCTCGCATGGGGATTGTCTTCCGGCACAGACCCATCGAGATTCATGCGCAGGATCTTGCCCATGGGGGCTTTGGCATCCTGTGCGGTGGCAGGCTGCATGCGTTCACCGACCGAAAGGAACAAGTGCTTGCCGTCCGGCGCGAAGGCGATCTTTCCGCCCGGCTGCCCGCCCTTGGCAACCACATCCTGCTTCCACAGCGTGGTCACGTCTTCGAGCGCGGCCTTGCCGTCGCTCTCCGCCAGTATGGCCCGCGCCAGCACAACACTGCTTCCGCCTTCAGCCGGCTCGTTATAGGTAAAATAAAGCGCCTTGGTCTTCGCAAAATCTGGCGCTGGCTCCACATCCAGCAAACCGTTTTGTCCGCTATAGGCGACCTTGGGCACACCGGACACTTCAGTCTTTTTGCCCGCCTCGGTGGCGATAAACATCTTCCCGGGTTTTTCGGTCACAACCAGACGGCCATCGGGCAGGAAGGCAATTGCCCATGGCGTGTTGAACTCCGCAACGCTTGTGACGTTGAAGGGCAGTTCGGCCTCGGCTTTCCGGTCGCCCGCATTGATGCTGGCGGACCAGGCGGAATGGATCGGAACAGATGCCACCGATGCGGCGAGTGCAAACAGCAGACTGAGGTGAGCGGCGCGCATGTCTTCTCCTCGGAGGCTTTGACGATGAGAATGGCAGGTTATTGTTACATGGGGTCTTGTCGCCGAGATGAAACCCCTCATCGAAAAAACCTTGAACGGGCCTCGTCTGACAGACGGTAAGAAAACTTGTCCAATCTAAATCGTTTAAAAAAATTTCAATCGTTTCAATCGGTTGCGCTGCCATTTGTTTTACCGAACACTTCTGCTATCGGCGGTGAGCCATTAATTTCCGATGCCGGCGGAAGCCACTTCCGGTCGGCCTGGCCTGTAGAGGAGCTTTACGAATGACCGAACGTCTCGAAGATATTGCGATTGCCATGGTCGCTTCCGGAAAGGGCATTCTGGCCGCTGATGAAAGCTCCGGAACCATCAAGAAGCGCTTCGATTCGATCAATCTGACGTCCACGGAAGATGCGCGCCGCGATTATCGCGAGATGCTCTTCCGCGCCGACGATGCGATGAAGAACTACATTTCCGGCGTCATCCTTTACGATGAAACCATCCGCCAGAAAGCCAAGGACGGCACGCCGCTCGCAGAGATCATCCGCAATGCGGGTTCGATTCCGGGCATCAAGGTCGATGCTGGCGCAAAGGCGCTGGCCGGTTTCCCGGGTGAAACCATCACCGAAGGTCTGGACGGCCTGCGCGAACGCCTGAACGAATATTACGGTCTCGGCGCACGTTTCGCCAAATGGCGCGGCGTCATCGCCATTGCCAATGGCGTTCCGACCTGGGGCGCGATCAAGCAGAATGCACAGGCGCTGGCGCGCTATGCAGCGCTTTGCCAGGAAGCTGGCATTGTGCCAATCGTCGAGCCGGAAGTTCTGATGGACGGCAAGCCGGGCGATCACAACATCGACCGCTGCTATGAAGTAACCGAACTGGTTCTGAAGACCGTTTTCGCCGAGCTTTATGACGCCCGCGTCAAGCTAGAAGGCATGATCCTCAAGCCGAACATGGTCATCGACGGCAAGAATGCCCGCAAGGCATCGGTCGAGGAAGTTGCAGAAAAGACCGTGCGTTGCCTCAAGGCGACCGTACCGGCAACCGTTCCGGGCATCGCCTTCCTTTCGGGCGGTCAGTCCGACGAAGAAGCAACCGCGCATCTCTCGGCCATGAATGCCGGCTACGATATGCCCTGGCAGCTGACCTTCTCTTACGGTCGTGCTCTTCAGGCAGCAGCGCTTCAGGCATGGGGCGGCAAGCCGGAGAATGTTGCTGCTGGTCAGCGCGCCTTCACGCACCGCGCCCGCATGAACGGCCTTGCCGCAACCGGCGGCTGGAAAAAAGAACTCGAAAAGGCTGCCTGATCCATTTCAGAGCCAGAGACATGAAGAAAAGCCCGGTTTCAACCGGGCTTTTTTACGATTCGCGGAAATGAAAGCCGACAGCCAGCGCCATGACAAACAAGGCGATGACGGCAATTTTCCAGAAATCGCCGCGACGCTTCAATCCCGGCAAGCCGAGCGGTTTGATGATGTGCAGTCCCATCAGCAGGACAAGCAGCACAGGCAGAACTTTGGTCACGGCGACACCTCTCCCCTCCTTGTGACGCAGGTGCCTGCAAGCTGCAAGCACTCTTGCTGAAGCGCATCTCGAAAAATGCAAAGCGCCATTCGGTCAAGATGCGCGTAAAAACAAACAATTAGACCGCCCTCAAAATGCCGTCGCTTTATGTTCCGATCTTCATCTTAAGTCCCATGGACGAAGCTTTATGGCTCGGCGTAAATTAAGGATGGAGGAGATGAAAGCGCACCGTGAAATCCGGGAGGATTTCGGTCTGAGGAGGCCGCTAGCGCGCTGACATCTGATGAAAAATCGCACCATGAAACGCCCCTCATACGGGCGGTGACGGGCGCGTGTTTCTGGGAGGAACAGCATGACTTCGAAATATGCCGAAACCTATGCCGCCTGGCAGGCCGGTCCCGAGCGTTTCTGGGCGGAAGCCGCGCAGGCGATCGACTGGTTCAAGCCATGGAATCAGGTTTTTGCAGGAGACGAAGGCGTCTATGGCCGCTGGTTCACCGGCGCGGAATGCAACACCTGCTACAATACGCTCGACCGTCACGTCGCCAATGGGCGCGGCGATCAGCTTGCGCTAATCTATGAAAGCCCCGTCACCGGCAAGGTGCGCAAAATCACCTATAGCGAACTGCTGGAGGAAGTGGAGGCGCTCTCCGCTGTCATGCTCGACAACGGCGTGACGAAGGGCGACCGCGTCCTGATCTATATGCCGATGGTGCCTGAAGCTGCCGTCGCCATGCTCGCATCCGCGCGAATCGGCGCTGTGCATTCCGTCGTTTTTGGTGGTTTCGCCGCCAATGAACTCGCAACGCGCATCGACGACGCCAAGCCCGTGATGATCATTGCCGGTTCCTGCGGCATCGAGCCGACGCGCGTGGTGCCCTATCAGGATATGCTCGACAAGGCCATTGCAACCGCCCATCACAAGGTCGGCCATTGCATCATCTTGCAACGCGAACAATATGCGCACGCCCCCGTTGAAGGACGCGATATCGATTACAAAACCGCCGTTGACGCGGCGCGCGGCCGCCACATCCCCTGTACGCCAGTCGCCGCGACCGATCCTCTCTATGTGCTCTATACGTCCGGCACCACCGGCGAGCCGAAAGGCGTGGTGCGCGACAATGGCGGGCACATGGTGGCGCTGGCCTGGTCGCTCAAACACGTTTTCGGCGTGGAACCGGGGCAGGTTTTCTGGGCGGCCTCGGATGTCGGCTGGGTGGTCGGTCACTCCTATATCGTCTATGCGCCGCTGCTGGCTGGAGCCACGACGATCCTGTTCGAAGGCAAGCCCATCGGCACGCCGGATGCGGGCACCTATTGGCGCATTATCGCCGAACATGGTGTGGAGGTGATGTTCACCGCGCCAACGGCGCTGCGCGCCATCAAGAAGGAAGATGCCGACGGTCACTTCGTCCGCAAATATGACCTGTCGAAATTCCGCGCATTGTTTCTGGCGGGTGAACGCGCCGATCCGGACACGATCCACTGGGCGGAAAACCTGATCGGACGCCCGGTGATCGATCACTGGTGGCAGACCGAAAGCGGCTGGCCGATGGTCGCCAATCCGCTTGGCCTCGGTCTTCTGGAAACGAAATATGGATCGCCTGCGGTCTGTCTTCCGGGCTATGATATCCGTGTGCTGGACGATGAAGGTCACGAGGTCGAACGCGGCCAGCTCGGCAATATCCTGATCAAGCTGCCGCTGCCGCCCGGCTGCCTGCCGACACTGTGGAATGCCGATGAGCGCTTCAGATTAGCTTATCTCGCGGAGTTCCCCGGCTATTACAAAACCGCCGATGCCGGATATATGGATAGTGACGGCTATCTCTACATCATGAGCCGCACCGACGACATCATCAATGTCGCGGGCCATCGTCTGTCGACGGGCGCGATGGAAGAGGTCCTTTCCAGTCATCCCGATGTGGCGGAATGCGCGGTACTCGGCATCTCCGATCCGGTCAAGGGTCAGGCGCCTTGCGGCTTTCTGGTGCTGAAATCCAATATCGACCGCGATACTAGCGAGGTCGAAAAGGAATGTGTGGCCATGGTTCGCGATGCTATCGGCCCGGTCGCAGCCTTCCGGCTGGCCTTGACCGTCAAGCGCCTGCCCAAGACCCGTTCCGGCAAGATCCTGCGCTCGACCATCCAGAAAATCGCCGATGGCGAAACATGGAAAATGCCCGCCACCATCGAAGACCCGGCGGTTCTCGATGAAATCAGCACGATCCTGCGCGAACGTCACATCGGCATGGCCTTCGCCTGAGCCTTGTAGCGGCATCAGACCCAAACTATTGACCGGCGGTTTTCGCCGGTCCACTCTCCGCGCGAAACGGAGAACAGACCATGCAGCTTGAAGGCAAGGTAGCCATCGTCACCGGTGCTGCCCGCGGTATTGGCTATGCCATCGCAAAACGCTTCCTCATGGACGGCGCCAGCGTCGTTCTTTCAGATATCGACACCACGGCAACCTTGCAGGCGGTCAAGGACCTCGAACAATTCGGCGATGTGCGCGCCATGGCGGCGGATGTCGGCGACAAGCTCGATATCCATAATCTGATGACCTTCACCGTCACCAATCTCGGCGAGATCGATATTCTCGTCAACAATGCCGGTATCGTGCACAAGGCGGATTTTCTCGACCTCAAGGAAGAGGATTTCGACCGCGTCATGCGCGTCAATCTGAAGGGCGCATTCCTGTGCGGACAGGCTGTCGCCAAGCGCATGGTCGCCCGTGTGGAAGCCGGTGGCGAAGCAGGCACGATCATCAACATGTCATCGATCAACGCCATTTTCGGACTGCCAGAACAGCTCGCCTATTCCGTCTCCAAAGGCGGGCTGAGCCAGCTGACACGCACCATGGCCGTGGCACTCGCGAAATGGGGCATCCGCGTCAACGCCATCGGTCCCGGCTCCATCCAGACGGACATGCTGTCGGCAGTGAACACCGACGCCGAGGCGCGCAAAACGATTCTGTCACGCACGCCGCTTGGCCGAATCGGAGAACCGGCGGAAATTGCATCCATCGCCTCGTTTCTCGCATCGCGGGACGCCAGTTATATCACCGGCCAGACGATCTATGCCGATGGCGGACGTCTGCCGCTCAGCTATATGGCCGAACCACGTTTCAAACCGTAAGCGCTTGCGATGCGCTCGCACCGATACCTATATATTAGCGACATAATAATATCGCTTTGCTCCTGACAGAAAGCTGTCAGGAGGGGTGTGCGATAGTGTTTCCCTAAGGATGAGGGAGATCAACTATGGCACTCGCAATCGCACCGCTGATCGCAATCTTGAGGGAATACAGGCGCAGGCATGATGAGCGCCGCCGTTACGTCCGCACCGAACGCGCACTGGACGGTTTGCCGAAAGATTTGCGCAAGGATTTGGGCTGGCCGGATCGCTATCTGGAACAGCGCAAGACCAAATATTGCAACGGAGAGTAAACCCGGAATGCGCAGAGCAGACCGTCTTTTCCAGATCGTTCAGCACCTGCGCGGTGGCAGGCTTGTCACCGCGCGCCAGCTTGCCGAACGGCTGGAAGTCTCCGAACGAACCATCTATCGCGACATATCCGACCTGCAATCAACCGGTGTTCCGATCGATGGCGAGGCTGGTGTCGGCTATATATTGCGGCAGGGTTTCGAGCTGCCGCCGCTGATGTTCACGCGTGATGAAATCGTTGCGCTGGTAGCGGGTGCGCGCCTCATCCGCGCCTGGGGCGGTGTATCCATGGCGCGCGGCGCCGAAGAAGCTTTGGTCAAGATCGAGGCCGTGCTGCCCAAGGAAGAGCGCGCGCGGATCACCGGCACACAAATCCACGCCCCTACTGCCAGAATCAGTATCGACGAGCGCCGCATCATCGACGCTGTTGAGCGCGCGGTTGACGAAAGCAGCGTGCTCAATATCCGCTACCGTGATCTCGAAGCCCGCGAGAGTGAGCGCGATATTCGCCCGCTCGGCCTGTGGTTCTGGGGCAAGGTATGGACCGTGATCGGCTGGTGCGAGCTGCGCAATGCGTTCCGCACCTTCCGCACCGACCGCATTGTCGAGGCAAGCGAAGCTGGACGCCGGTTTCGGGCCGAGCGCGGCAAGACACTGGCCGACTTCTACCGCCTGATGGAAATGAGCGAGTACAACGCGTTCAAGGACTGAAACGCAGCATAATAAAAAACCCGCCGAACCGGCGGGTTTTTTGATCACTTGTTACGAAGATTATTCTTCGTCTTCGTCGGTGTTCGTGCCCTTGAGGGACGAGAGCTTCGCGAAAACCTTGTCCGCGTCGAGTTCTTCTTCTGCAGCTGGCTCGTCGCGATAATCGAAGTTTTCCGTTGCGGAAGCTGGCAACAGCGTGCTGTCGGATTCCGGTGCAGCCGGACGATTGCGCGCTGCGCGTTCGACTTCAATGTCGAGATCGATCTGCGAGCAAAGGCCGAGCGTGACCGGGTCCATCGCCGTCAGATTGGCGGAGTTCCAGTGCGAACGGTTGCGGATCTGTTCGATGGTCGACTTGGTCGTGCCGATCAGGCGCGAAATCTGCGCATCCTTCAGTTCAGGATGATTGCGCACCAGCCAGAGAATCGCGTTCGGGCGGTCCTGACGCTTCGACAGCGGCGTGTAGCGTGGGCCCTTGCGCTTGGCTTCAGGAACGCGAACCTTCGGGTCGGCAAGCTTCAGACGGTAGTACTGGTCCTTTTCGCCCTTCGCGATTTCCTCGCGCGAAAGCTGTCCTGTAATGACCGGATCGAGACCCTTGATACCCTGCGAGGCTTCGCCATCGGCAATCGCCTTCACTTCCAGCGGATGCAGCTTGCAGAAAGCTGCAATCTGATCAAACGACAGAGCCGTATTATCGACAAGCCAGACGGCCGTTGCCTTCGGCATAAGAAGCTGAGTGGCCATTAGATATAATCCTTCTGTTCGTCCGCTCCGGTGGCGCGGGACGTGGAAAAAACCACAATTTCCGGGAAATCACGGCCTATATATAGGTTTTTTGGCAGCAGGGCAAGAATGCGCTGAAGCCGTCACAACAATCTGTGCGTGATTTCCCAATTGCGGCCATGACGAGCCGAAAATGGCGGGGTTTGAGCAGCTGAAGCGCAAAACCACACCATTTGCAGGCCGTCAGAGCCGGAATTCTCAGGCTATATCGAGCACGATCTTCCCGATATTTCGCCCCTCTTCCATGCGCTCATGGGCACGCCAGGCATCCTTCAGGGAAAAGATCATGTCCATGACCGGCGCAACGCGGCGCTGGGCCAAAAGCGGCCAGACCTTGGCCTCCAGCTCGCGTGCAAGGCCTGCCTTGAACTCGACCGGGCGAGCACGCAAGGTCGATCCGGTATGGGTCAAACGCTTGGTCATCAGCAGCGCGAAATTGGCTGTTGCCTTGGCGCCATTCAAAAAGGCGATCTGCACGATGCGGCCATCTTCGGCGGCAACCTTATAATTACGGTCGACATAATCGCCGCCCACCATGTCGAGAATGACATCGGCGCCCTTGCCACCGGTCGCTTCCTTGACGGCGGTGACGAAATCCTCATCCCGATAGTTGATTGCCCGGTCTGCGCCAAGTTTCAAACAGGCGTCGCATTTGTCCTTTGAACCGGCGGTCACAATGACCTTTGCCCCAAACGCCTTGCCCAACTGGATGGCGGTCGTACCGATACCCGACGAACCACCGTGAATAAGCAGGGTCTCGCCTTCCTTCAGCCCACCGCGTTGAAAAACATTGTGCCAGACGGTGAAGAAGGTTTCCGGGATGGCGGCGGCCTCGATATAGCCATAGCCGGAAGGCAGCGGCAGTGCGTTGGTTTCATGCACCACGGCATATTCGGCATAGCCGCCGCCGGGCAACAGCGCCACGACCTGATCGCCTTTTTTGAAGCGCTTCACACCCGTACCGAGAGCGACGATATCGCCTGCGATTTCCAGTCCCGGAATATCGGATGCGCCGGGCGGCGGCGCATAGCTTCCCTGGCGTTGCAGCACGTCCGGGCGATTAACGCCCGCAGCCCGCACGCGCACCAGCACCTGCCCCTCTCCCGGCTCCGGCATGGACCGCTGAACGGGGCGCAGCATATGCGCGCCACCCGGTTCAGAAATCTCGATTGCAGTCATCCGGGAAGGTAAATCGGCCATCATCTTCAACTCCTGTTCGAACGCAGCCGGAATCTTGTGCACCTTGCAAAGCTTCGCACCGTCGCAGAAATGCCTCACATAGCGTCTGATCTGGTGCCTATCTGGGACACACGCAATTCCGTTAGAGAAATCGTAATCGATTTTCCCAAATATATATGCGAAGATTCAAGGTGTTAAATCTTTTCTCGGTGACTAAGCCATCATTGACCACGGAGGAAGGCCATGAGCGGTTTCGAAGAAGATGCGATAAAGCCACGCGACAGCGCGGTGCTCAGCGAAGATGAACTGTCGCTGCTTTCGGTCGCGGAGATCGATCAGCGCATTGTCTTGTTGCAATCGGAAATCGAGCGACTGAAAACCCAGAGACTGAAAAAAGGCGACAGCCGTGCTGCGGCCGAAGCCCTGTTTCGCTAGAATGGAAGCCTCCGGGCTTTGCCGGTTCGATAAGCTCTGACAGAGCTGAAGCGGCTTCAATCCGATCACACATATTGAAGCCGCCTCAACCAGACCACACCCCTTGATGCCCATCGATAGCCGCATAAGGCGGCTTCAGCCAGTTTCCGGGCATTCATCTACGGGGCAATCACATAGGAATGTCGTTGTGCGCGTTTACATTCAGGTCCTGTCCCTTCTCTGTGGTACAGCCTTTCTCCTGATGGCATCGGGTCTACACGGGTTGCTCCTGCCCTTGCGTGGTGGCGCCGAAGGCTTTTCGGTCGCATCGCTCGGCATGCTGGGCACCACCTGGGCAGGCGGCTTCGTGGCAGGTTGCCTCTTTGCCCCGCGCCTTGTGCGCCGTGTCGGCCATGTGCGCGCCTTCGGCTGTTTCGCAGCATCGGCGGCTGTCATTGCGCTTCTTTCCGGCATCTTCGTAGACGCAACCATATGGGTCATCCTGCGCGCCTTCACCGGCTTCTCAATGGCGGGCGCCTTCATGGTCATCGAAAGCTGGCTCAACGAACGCGCCACCAATGAATCACGCGGCAAGATTTTCGGCCTCTATATGATGGTCAATTACGGGGCCACCATGTCCGGCCAGATGCTGGTTGCAGGCGGCGATGTGCACTCCGACCACCTGTTTATGATCTGCGGCATTCTCTTCTGTCTGGCGCTCATTCCGACCGCCATTTCCACAGCCGTCAGCCCAAGACCGCTCACCGAAGTCCAGCTCGACCTCAAGGCGCTTTACCGCAATTCACCCGCCGCCTTCGTCGGCTGCATATTGATCGGCATCGCCAATGGCGCATGGGGCACGCTCGGCGCTGTCTTTGGCGCGAAATCCGGCATATCGACCACCGAAATCGCTCTCATGGTCAGCGTGACCATCGCTGCGGGCGCTTTGATGCAGATCCCCATCGGACGTATTTCCGATCTGGTGGATCGCCGTTTTGTGCTGGCAGGCGTCGCAGCGCTGGCCGCCTTCGTCGGCCTGATCGCATTTCTCGTCGGACCATCAAGCGGGCCAGTCATCATCGTCATGACAGGCTGCTACGGCGCGCTTGCCTATGCGCTCTATCCCGTTGCCGTTGCTCACGCCAACGACCATGCAACGGCGGAGAGCTTTGTGAAGGTTTCCAGCGGCCTGCTGCTGCTTTACGGCTTCGGCACCATGCTCGGGCCGCTTCTGGCCGCTGCCGCGATGGATATTTTCTGGCCATCCGGGCTCTTTGCCATCACCATGCTCGCGCATATTTCCATTACCGGATACGCGCTGTTCCGCTCGCGCCAGCGTGCTGCTGTGCCGAAAGAAGAAAAAGATCAGTTTAAAAGCATGCCTTCCGAACGTGGTGCAACACCGGAAGCGATGAACCTCGATCCGAGAGCTGAAGCAGAAAGCTGATGTGACAGGTTAGGTCGCCAAAGCATGTCTCCCGAAAGTGGGAACTGGTTTCGGGATAAAGACATGCGGAAAAACAAAAGCTTAAAGCGCGTCGTGTAAATACGATTGAACGCGACATGTTCTAGAAGCGCGAAAGCACCGAAAATACGCTAATAAAATATATGAATCAAAATGTTTGGCGGCTGAGGCACAGCCGCCAACTCCAGCCCCAGATACAGCCATCAAAAGCCCGACCGCCATTCGACCGTTCTGGCCGAGATGCTTAACGCGATATCAGGGCAGCAACACCCGGCTTTCACCGGTCTGTTCCGCGTCTGATATGAAATGGCTTGAAGCGCCTTTTGCGGCTTTCCCTGTCTGCGCGCCCGGCGGGCGCTAGCGTCAGTGACGCGTTACCTGAGATCTAAGCTTCTCAATCTGGTCCTTCAGCATAAGCTTCTTGCGCTTGAGAGACGCGACGTGAAGATCATCCATTGCCGGTGACGCCAAAGCATCGGAAATTTCCTGCTCCAGAGCGCCGTGCTTCTTTTCAAGCGTGGCAAGATGGGACTCGATAGCCATCATCAGTTCTCCTTGGTTGATTTCCACACAATAATGGAACAGCCAGACCAACCTCCGTGGCAGGTGCTGTTGCTCCATTTGCTTAACTACATGAACGCCCGGCACACCTCCTGTTTATCCGGGCCAGACACACAGTCCCGGCTGTCAGGGACGCGGTTTTGATTTGTCGCCTTCGACAGCCGCTATCCATGACAGAACCATGACAGTTTGGCATGAGTTTGGTGCAAAGTCGATTTTGTCGTGGTAGCATTTTCCAATCGCGAAAAATGTGATAAGGGCTTGCCCGAAACGGGCTTGTGACGTGCCTTGACCAAGGTTCGACGCAGCCCGTAAAACTATTCAACAGAATGGGGTTCCGCATGTCCGATCAGGAACAGGCCGAGATCAGGTTGGCCGTCGCACGTCTGAAACAGGAACACGCGGATTTCGATGCAGCCATCAATGCGATGATAGCTGTCGGCTGCGACCAGTTGCGCGTCCAGCGCATGAAGAAGAAAAAACTCGCAATCAAGGACAAGCTTCAGGAAATGGAAGATCAGGTCATTCCTGACATCATTGCCTGATTGCGTCTCATATTGAAAACAAAGCCGGGGTTCGCCCGGCTTTATCATTTTTATCCACGCAACATCTCATCCGCGAACGCATGAAACAGAGCAGGACAGATCAATGAGCGTTACAGCCGACGTCGCCATTATCATGGGCAGCCAATCTGATTGGGAAACCATGCGCCATGCCGCAGACACGCTGGAGGCGCTGGGTATCGGCTTCGACGCCCGTATCGTTTCCGCTCACCGCACGCCGGACCGGCTGGTCGCCTTCGCCAAGGGCGCGAAAGCTGAAGGCTTCAAGGTCGTGATCGCCGGTGCAGGCGGCGCGGCGCATCTTCCCGGCATGACCGCCGCCATGACGCCCCTGCCGGTCTTCGGCGTGCCGGTCCAGTCGAAGACGATGTCGGGACAGGACTCGCTCCTGTCCATCGTGCAGATGCCCGCAGGCATTCCCGTCGGCACGCTGGCCATTGGACGCGCCGGCGCCGTCAATGCCGCCCTGCTCGCAGCCGCCGTGCTGGCGCTCCACGACGATGCCCTTGCCGCACGTCTCGATGAGTGGCGCAGCGCCCAGACCGAGAGCGTGGCTGAACGTCCTACCAACGAGGTCTGATATGGAAAAATCCGCACTTCAATCCGGAGCAACGATCGGGATCATCGGCGGCGGACAGCTGGGCCGCATGCTCGCCATGGCCGCCGCACGCCTCGGCTTCCAGACGGTCATTCTCGAACCGCAGGCAGATTGCCCGGCGGCGCAGGTTGCAAACCGCCAAATCGTCGCCGCCTATGACGATCCAAAAGCACTGGCCGAACTCGCCGCTGCTTCCGACGTCATTACCTATGAATTCGAAAACGTGCCGGTCAGCGCCGCCGACAAGCTCGCCGAGACCGCAATTGTGCTTCCGCCGCCGGCAGCGCTTGAAATTTCGCAGGATCGCTTCAACGAAAAGCAGTTCCTTAACGAAAGCGGCATTGAAACCGCGCCATGGCGTTTGGTCGACGATGAGGAAACGCTGATCGCAGCGCTCGGTGCGCTTGGCGAACGCGGCATCCTGAAAACCCGCCGCCTCGGCTATGACGGCAAGGGACAGGTACGCCTGACATCGCTGGACGAAACCGCGGCCCATGCCGCACTCGTCGCCATCAACAATGCCCCGGCCATCCTCGAAGGTTTTGTCGATTTCGAACGTGAAGTCTCTGTCATTGCCGCCCGTGACCGCAGCGGCAATGTCGCCATCTATGACATTGCCGAAAACGTGCACAAGGACGGCATTCTTTCGACATCGACCGTTCCTGCCCACATCACCGCACAGACGGCTGACGCAGCGCGGAAGGCCGCAGAGAAGCTCTTGCACGCACTCGATTATGTCGGCGTTCTGGGGCTTGAATTCTTCGTCTTGAAGGATGGCTCGCTGCTCGCCAATGAATTTGCACCGCGCGTGCACAATTCCGGCCACTGGACGGAAGCCGCCTGCGCAATCTCGCAGTTTGAACAGCATATCCGTGCGGTTGCCGGACTGCCGCTCGGCAATACGGACAGGCATTCCGATTGCGTGATGGAAAACCTGATCGGTAATGATGTCGACAAGGTGCCAGCGATTCTCTTGGAACCCAATGCCGTGCTGCATCTCTACGGCAAAAAGGAAGCCCGCGAAGGCCGGAAAATGGGCCATGTGACCCATATCAAGCCCCGCGCGAGCTAAGCTTTGTCGGGAATCTTGACGATTCCCGATAACTCCGCCGTCTGCGACAAGATTTTCGGCCCCTCACCCGTGAATCTGCCGCGCAGGAGTTGACATTTACCCGAAACCTTGTGTATTTCGGCCAACCCTTCAGGCACATATACCGTGTCTGTAATCAATTGGCGCCTTGGGCGCTGTTTTTATGAAGCCCGGCGGCGTGTTCATGTCGATGGGCCAACCAGACCGGTGATTGACATGAAGATCAAGAACTCGCTTAAAGCGCTTAAGGGCCGTCATCGCGACTGCCAGCTGGTCCGCCGCAAGGGCCGCGTTTACATCATCAATAAGACTGCTCCGCGCTACAAGGCTCGTCAGGGCTAATCTTATTTTTGATTTTGCATTTGACGTTCCGCCGTGCATAGGGAAATCTATGCATATGCGGAACGTTTTTGCATGTCTGAAGATTTTTGCGACGGTTGCCGCATTCGGTGCGGCGACATTGGTTGTCGATGGCGCACGCGCCGAGATGACGCCTGATAAGGCACCTCTGAATTCCCCGCTGATCGCTCCGCTCACGCCCGTGCAAATTGGCGCAGACAGCGAGCAGAAGCCAGATTCGACGCAGCCAGCCCCTGCCAAAGCTGCCGAGCCCCAGACGCCGGAAGAACGGCTCGACAAGCTGTTCGCCGAATTGCGCAAAACGACAGACGAAGCCAAGGCACGACGCATTGCTTCGCAGATCAATACGCTCTGGTCACAATCCGGCAGCGCCACGATTGACCTTCTGGTGCAATGGGCGAATGCTGCCCTGCTCGAACGTCGCTATACGTCGGCACTCGATTTCCTGAATGAGGCCATCGCTCTCAATCCGGATTATGCTGAAGCATGGAATCGCCGCGCGACCGTCTATTTCCTGCAAAAAGACTATGCCCACGCCATGTACGACATCAATCGTACGCTTGAGCTGGAGCCGCGCCATTACGGCGCCCTGACGGGCATGGCGGCCATTCTGCGCGCCCGTGGCCTTAAGGAGCAGGCGATGAAGGCTTATGAGCAGGCGCTGATCGTTTATCCGATGATGCGCGATGCCCAGAAGAGCTTCAACGACCTTGCCGACGAGCTGGCCGACACCCGCACCTGACACTACAGCTGCATTCTTCGTGATGCCGGTCTGCAACGAGCGATTTCCTGTGCTCCGGTGCTCACGTACGTAGAAGTACGCTCCGCTCCGGTACTCGAAAATCACTCGTTTCGCCACGGCCTGACGAATTTGCAACTGTAGTACTGATCTGCAAACAGAACTATCCCACAAAGCAAAACGCGCCCCGAAAGGAGCGCGTTTTTCTGACTTTTGCGGATGAGCACCCGAAACTGGATGAGATTCGGGATGATGGTGTGCCGAAAATGGTGGGGCTTTGAGACCCGGAGCGGAATGTACTTAACGTACATGAGCACCGGAAGCTCAAAGACGCGCCATTTGCAGGCCACCAGAGCCCGAATATCGGCAGTTTAGACGCCGGACTTTCCGTCCGCGCCTATATAGGCGATGCGCAGCATGTTGGTCGCGCCTGGCGTACCGAAGGGCACACCGGCGGTGATGATGATGCGCGAACCGGCCTTGCCAAATTCTTCTTCGAAGACGATCTGGCAGGCGTGGTCGACCATGTCTTCCAGATCATGCGCATCGGCGGTCACGACGCAATGCAGGCCCCAGACGAGCGAAAGCTTGCGGGCGGTATCAACGACCGGCGACAGCGCGATGATCGGCGTGCGTGGACGCTCGCGAGCGGCACGCAGACCGGTTGTGCCGGAAGCCGTGTAGGTCACGATGGCCGACAGCTTCAGCGTTTCGGCGATCTGGCGGGCTGCGAGCGAAATCGCATCGGCACCGGTTGGCTCAGGTGCTGCACGCTGCGCATCGATGATGGTCGAATAGGTCTGTTCCTGCTCAACCTGCTCGGCAATGCGGTTCATGGTGGCGACCGCTTCGACCGGATACTGGCCCGATGCGGATTCAGCAGAAAGCATGATGGCATCCGCGCCTTCGAACACAGCCGTTGCAACGTCCGACACTTCGGCGCGGGTTGGCACCGGCGCGGTGATCATGGATTCGAGCATCTGCGTGGCCACCACGACCGGCTTGCCAGCGCGGCGGGCACGACGGGTGATCTGCTTTTGAATGCCGGGAACGCTTTCAAGCGGCATTTCCACGCCGAGATCGCCACGGGCAACCATCAGCGCGTCGGAAAGCTCGATAATCTCATCAAGACGCGTGACAGCCTGCGGCTTTTCGATCTTCGACATGATACCGACCTTACCGCGCGAAACCTTGCGCACTTCGGCCAGATCTTCGGGACGCTGAATGAAGGACAGCGCAACCCAGTCGATTTCTTCCTTCAGCACGGCATCAAGGTCCTTGCGGTCCTTTTCGGTCAGAGCGCCGACACCCAGCGTGGTGTCCGGCAGGCTGACGCCCTTGCGGTCGGAAATGCGGGTGCCGGAAATGACCTTGCAGCGGATGGACTTGCCGTCGGTGGCTTCCGCGACCAGATGCAGCTTGCCGTCATCGATCAGCAGGCGGTGGCCCGGCTCGACCGCTTCCAGAATTTCCGGATGCGGGAGGAAAACGCGGGTTTCGTCGCCAGGCGCTTCGTTATTGTCGAGCGTGAAGGTCTGGCCGGGAACGAGATCGACCTTTCCGTCCTTGAACTTGCCGACGCGCAGCTTCGGGCCCTGAAGGTCGGCGAGAATGCCGATCGGGCGGCCAATGGCCTTTTCCACATTGCGGATGCGCTTCACGAGGGTGCGCATCAGGTCATGGTCGGCATGGCTCATATTGATGCGGAAAACATCGGCACCGGCTTCAAAGAGCTTGCGGATGACGGCTTCCTCGCCAGACGCCGGACCCAGCGTTGCGAGAATCTTGACCTTGCGGTTGCGCTTCATTGACTATTCGTTCCTGTAACAGTGGGGGTTTCCGGCGGTGTTTCGTCTGCAAGCTGAACCATCCAGCTCGACTGTTCCCCGGTATCATATTCCTGGAAGCCATTGCGCTGGAAGCCGCGCGCAAAGCAATCCTGTACGCCTGAAATGCGGAATTCCTTTTCCGCGACGCACATATTCACATTACCCTGCCAGCGACCGTCGCCCTGGGCGTCCTCGGCATAAAGGTAATAATAGCGCGAAGTCAGCGGGCCTTCGATCAGCGTTTTGCAGGTCGAGCCTTCGATATGCCACCAGCCTTCCGTTACCCAGCCGGTCTTGGCCCGGTAACCGATGGCGACGCCAACAAGATTCTGCGTCGAATTACATACGCGGAAATCGGCACGCGCCTCCACAGATGTCATGCCGAGTGCGCCAAGCAACACAGCGGAAAATACAGCTAGGAAGTGTGGAAGTCGCATCCGCCGAACCCCTTCAGCCCGCAATCGCTTTTGTTTCACGTCTGGAAATCCCATTTCGGTCGCTCTCTTTTCGGCAGTTTCGCCGGTGATGTCAACGCAGTCCCAGCGAGAAGAAAGAACATGACGAAAGAATGATCGTTGCAATCCCGGCTTTCTCATGACAGAGCTGAAACAGCTTCCCGCGCCCGATGAAAATCAATCCCGAATTGTTCCTGGGAATTCAATCCGTGTCGTTCGCCAAACCGTCAGTCACTTCGTTCTCGCCTGTTTACAGGGTTGAAGGCGATTTTCGCCTCGGCCTGCTTCTGACCGCCGACCATGCACGGCGCGACGTGCCTGCCGAATACGGTAGTTTGGGTCTGGAAGAAAGCGAATTCGACCGTCATATCGCTTATGACATCGGTGTCGAAGCCCTGACGCGGGAACTGGCTGCCCGACTGGGAGCGCCAGCGGTGCTGGGCGGTTTCTCCCGCCTGCTGATCGATCCCAATCGCGGTGAGGACGACCCGACGCTCATCATGCAGCTCTCGGATGGCGCGGTTATCACCGGCAATTATCCGATGTCGGCCGGCGAGCGGGAAGACCGGCTGACCCGTTTCTATCGTCCCTATCATGATGCTGTGACAGAAATGAGCGCCCGCGTCGCAAGTGAAAGCGGCCATGCGCCTTTCATCGTCTCGATCCATTCATTCACCCCACGCTGGAAGGACAAGGCCCGCCCCTGGCATATCGGCCTGCTCTGGGACAAGGACGACCGCGCCACCGTCCCGCTTCTCTCGCTGCTGCGCGCCGAACCGGGCTTGGTGGTTGGTGACAACGAGCCTTATGACGGCGCACTGCGCAACGATGCCATGTATCGCCACGCCACGGCCAAGGGCTTTGCCCATGTGCTGATCGAAGTGCGGCAGGACCTGATTGCCGACGCGGCCGGAGCGATGGAATGGGCGGAACGGCTTGCTCCGATGCTACAGCAGATCAACAGGCTCGAAGGCATTCACGAGGTCCGACACTTCGGCTCGCGCACCGGCGCAGTGGCGTAAGCCGCCGCTTTTCCACAGTGTTCCACAGGGTTTGACCCTATAAATCGTGCCGGGCATCGAAAAGGCTCTTAATTTTGCCCGCGACTCGCGGGAAAACCGGTCCAGAGTTTCAGACATGCGAAATCGTGCATCTGCGCCATTCGCATCCATCAAAAATGAGAATTGGAGAAACCGCGTGAGCGACGACATTACCAGCGAAGCCCAAACCATTGCCGTCGGCCAGTTGCGTGCCTTTATTGAGCGCATCGAGCGCCTCGAAGAAGAAAAAAAGACCATCGCAGACGATATCAAGGAAGTTTACGCTGAATTGAAGGGTTCAGGGTTTGACAGCAAGGTCGTGAGGACCATTATTCGTCTGCGTAAAAAAGAAGACCATGAACGTCAGGAAGAAGAAGCGATGCTCCAGCTCTATATGGACGCGCTTGGCATGGGCTGACCGAAAGCTCTTCCCGGAGCTTTTACCCCTTCTTCCTGAAATCGGAACCCGGCGGATCAAGCCTGATTCGTATTCAGAGGAAGGGGATTGGGTCCATGGAGTTTAAGAAGCTCGGACGTACCGAACTAAAAGTCTCGCCGCTCTGCTTCGGCGGCAACGTATTTGGATGGACGGTCGATGAAGCGACTTCGTTTTCGCTGCTCGACCGTTTTGTCGATGCAGGCCTGAATTTCATCGACACGGCGGATGTCTACTCCGCCTGGGCCAACGGCAATGTCGGTGGCGAATCCGAAACCATCATCGGCAACTGGCTGAAATCCCGGGGCCTGCGCGACAAGGTGGTTATCGCGACCAAGGTGGGCTCGGAAATGGGGCCTAACGAAAAAGGCCTTTCTCCCGCTTATATCCGCAAAGCCGTCGACGCCTCTCTCAAGCGGCTGCAAACCGACTATATCGACCTCTATCAGTCGCATTGGGATGATCCCGAAACACCGTTCGAAGACACGCTCGGCACCTATAAAGAGCTGATCGACGCCGGGAAAGTGCGCGTCATCGGCGCTTCCAACCTGACGCCGGAACGCCTGACGGAAGCGCTGGACGTTGCGAAGAAACACAACCTCCCGCGCTACGAAACCTTGCAGCCGCTCTATAATCTTTATGACCGGTCGGGTTTTGAGGACGGGCTGGAAGCAATCTGCCGCGACAACGAGATTGGCGTCATCCCCTATTACGCATTGGCTGCGGGCTTCCTGACCGGCAAATACCGGTCTGCCGATGATCTTGGCCAGAGCGCTCGCGGCAAGTCGGTTGAGAAATATCTGACGGATCGCGGTTCGCGGATCATTGCCGCACTGGACGAAGTGGCCCGCAATGTCGACGCTACGCAGGCACAGGTGGCTATCGCCTGGCTGATCGCCCACCCGTCGATCACCGCCCCGATTGCCAGCGCCACACGCCTGACCCAATTGGGAGAGCTGATCACTGCCGCCGAGCTGAAGTTGCGTGACAGCGATATTGCTCTGCTCAACAAGGCAAGCGCCTAAATCTACAGAAACCCGCCGAGATATCGGCGGGTTCGTTTATCCCTCAATCTCTTCCCGCAGCATTTCGAGTTCCAGCCATTCTTCTTCCATGGCGGCGTTCTCGGTGCGCTTCTTTTCCAGAAGATCGGCAGTCTTGGCAAAAAGCGTCGGGTCCTTGGCATAGAGCTGCGGATCGGCAAGCTTGCCTTCAAGGACAGTGATTTCCTTGCCCAGAGCATCCATCTTGCCCGGCAGTGTTTCCAGCGCAAATTTCTGCTTGAAGGAGAGCTTGCGCTTTTCCTCACGCTTTGGCTGCGAAGCCTCCTCGCTGCTATCGCCGCCCTTATCGCCAGCGCGGGCATTCGCCATCTTCACGTTGCGACGTTCCAGCGCCTGTTCCTTGCGCTGCGCCATCATGTCGGCATAGCCGCCCGCATATTCCAGCCAACGCCCGTCACCTTCCGGCGCGATCACAGACGTCACCGTGCGGTCGAGAAAATCGCGATCATGGCTGACCAGAATAACCGTGCCCGGAAAACCTGCGACCAGTTCCTGCAACAGATCCAGCGTTTCCATGTCGAGATCGTTGGTCGGCTCGTCGAGGATCAGGAGATTGGCGGGGCGAGCCAGCACGCGGGCCAGCATCAGACGCGCCCTTTCGCCACCGGAAAGCTCGCGGATCGGCGTGCGCGCCTGTTCCGGCTGGAACAGAAAGTCCTTCATATAGGAAACAACATGGCGCTGCTCGCCATTGATGACGAGGTTTTCCCCGCGCCCGTCGGTCAGATAATGCGACAGCGTCTCATCCAGATTGAGGCTGTCACGCTTTTGATCAAGCTCGGCCATTTCCAGATTGACGCCCAGCCGAAGCGTGCCGGAATCCGGCGCCAGCTTGTCGGTCAGGAGCGAGAGCAGTGTGGTTTTTCCCGCACCGTTCGGGCCGACCAGACCGATCCGGTCGCCACGCTGCACGCGCGTGGAGAAATCCTTGACCAGAACACGGTCGCCATAGGCTTTGTTCAGCAACTTGGCTTCGATCACCAGTTTGCCGGATTCCTTGGAATCGCTGGCCGTCAAAACCGCCGACCCTTGCGCCTTTCGGTGATTGCGGAAATCCGCGCGCATGGAATGCAATTCGCCGAGGCGGCGCATGTTGCGCTTGCGGCGCGCCGTCACGCCATAGCGCAGCCAATGCTCCTCGCGGGCAATCTGGCGGCCAAGCTTGTGATGATCGCGCTCTTCCTCTTCCAGAACCTTGTCGCGCCATTCCTCGAAATGGCCGAAACCCTGCTCCAGACGGCGTGTGATACCACGGTCGAGCCAGACAGTCGCGCGGCTGACATTTTCAAGAAAGCGACGGTCATGCGAGATCAGCACGATGGCCGAACGGATCTGGCGCAATTCGCCTTCCAGCCATTCGATGGTTGTCAGATCGAGATGGTTGGTCGGCTCGTCGAGCAAAAGCACATCGGGCTGCGGCGCGATCACACGCGCCAGCGCCGCACGGCGCGCTTCACCGCCCGAAAGATGATCCGGATTTTCGTCGCCGGTGAGGCCCAGATGCTCCAGAAGATAGGTCACGCGATGCGGATCGTCGGTCGGTCCCAGCCCGGCTTCGACATAGGCGCGCACGCTGGCAAAGCCGTCCATGTCCGGCACCTGCGGCAGATAGCGAACCGTCGCGCCCGGATGCTTGAACACTTCGCCTGAGGTCGGCTCGACCATGCCTGCGGCGATCTTCAAAAGCGTGGATTTGCCAGAACCATTGCGCCCGACCAGCGCGATGCGGTCGCCCTCGCTCACCGAAAGGCTCGCATCCTCCAGAAGCGGCGTACCGCCGAAGGTGAGCTTGATCTGGTCTAGGCGAAGGAGCGGTGGTGCCATGGTGTCTTCTGAGGCTTTCTGGGCGGTTCTCGGGATGTGCTTTGAAATTCCGCCCTGCTTGTCCGCGACAAAAGCCGTTCTGTCAAATGGATCGATAGGAAAGAGGCACGAAAAACAAACAGGCCGGGTTTCCCCGGCCTGTCCGCGATACGATTTTAAGCTTCAAGCTTACTGGCAGCGTGCTTCGTAGACGCGGCCGTAGTTGTCGCGATAGCGGCAGTACTGCACGCCATTACGCGTCTGGGCAGCGCCAACCAACGTACCGGCAACAGCACCGATAGCAGCACCCGTGAGAGCGCCACGGCCGTTACCGCCGATTGCACCACCGGCGAGAGCACCGATTGCTGCACCGCCAACACCGTAACCAGCCGTGCGCTGTTCGTTGGTCGTGCATGCTGCTGTCGACAATGCGAGCACCCCGGCAACCGCAATCATGGAAAGACGTGACTTCATCAAACAATCTCCTGTCAAAGTTGACACTTCAGGTGCCGATTTTGCGTCCCCAATTTCGGCGCTAACTAATAACCCGCTTACCGCATTTGAAATACGTTTCGCTGTCGAGCGTCAAGCCTTTTCAATCGGTAAGGTTAGCGACACGCCGTCAGCATGCTCCGAATTTAAGTTTGCAACAAGTATCGCTAAGCCAGAACGCACAGTAATGCGAAGTGTTCCACGCACTATATTGGAAACTGTCCACGAAGAACCAAAAGGAAGGGTCACGTTGTCTAACGGCCACTCCGCATTTGTGATTGAAAGCCCCTCTACAGAGGCGAAACTAATGACGCTGAACAGCGTGCCTTCTGGGAAATCATAGGCAAATACACCGGATGTCACCGGCCAGGCTTCTTCCACACCGCTGGACAGGAGGACATTCCGCCCCTTGTTGGCCTGCGCCGTCGCCATTGTGAGATGCAGCAGCGTGTGGTCGGTGCGCTGCCCGCCGAAAGCACCGCACAAAATGGCGCGTGTCGCGCCACGGGCAAAAGCTTCCTCGAAAGCCAGTTCGCCGTCTGTCATGTCCTTGGCGCGCGGAAATGTCTTTTGCGGCACATGGGCATATTGATCGAGCAGGTCTTGCGGCGTGGAATCAAAATCACCGAGCCACAGTTCCGGCTCGACGCCCAGAGCGGCTGCATGACGAATACCACCATCGGCGGCCAGAATGCGCGCGCCGGCTATCTGCTGACGCAGCCGTTCGGTTACGACGAGGTCGCCGCCAAGAAGGATGACGAATGTGCTCATAAGCCGCTCTTATCATGGGCAAATCCCAGCAGGAAGTCCGCTCTGTCCCAGTTTGTATCGCTTTTGCCTCTCTTGCCCTTCATGGCCTGACATATTAATGTCGCAACGCTCTAACGGGGTGCCATTTGTTCCCATGAATGGCTGAGAGGTTTTTCAAAAAACCAACCCGCTGAACCTGATCCGGTTTGCACCGGCGGAGGGATTAGATGCTGCTCTGCGGCACGATCCCGAAAAGTAGCAGCTTTTCGGTTATTGTTGTGCTCCAGACCCCAAGCGGCGCTAAATCCTTTTAACTTTATGAAAGGACGTGCCGTTATGCGGCTGTTATCTTTGCTGGCCTTCTCTTTCGCGGCAGCCGTTAGTCTGGCCCCTGCGGCACAGGCCAAAGACAAGCTCACCATCTATACCTATGACAGTTTCATTTCCGAATGGGGTCCCGGCCCCAAAGTGAAGGAAAACTTCGAGAAGGAATGCGACTGCGAGATCAACTGGGTCGCTTCCGCCGATGGCGTGGCTCTGCTCAACCGGCTGAAGCTTGAAGGCGGCAACACCAAGGCCGATATCGTGCTTGGCCTCGACACCAACCTGACCACGGAAGCGCGCGCCACTGGCTTCTTCGCGCCAAGCGGCATTGATCTTGGCAATGTCAGCGTGCCGGGTGACTTCAAGGACGACATTTTCGTGCCCTATGACTATGGCTATTTCGCCATGGTCTATGATTCGGAAAAGCTGCCCAATCCGCCCAAGAGCCTGAAGGAACTGGTCGAAGGCGACCCGTCGCAGAAGATCGTGCTTCAGGATCCGCGCACCTCGACACCCGGTCTTGGTTTGCTGCTTTGGATGAAAGCCGTCTATGGCGATCAGGCAGGCGATGCCTGGCAGAAATTGCAGAAGCGCATTCTCACCGTCACGCCGGGCTGGTCGGAAGCCTATGGCCTCTTCACCAAGGGTGAAGCGCCGATGGTACTCTCCTATACCAGTTCGCCCGCCTATCATGTCATTGCGGAGAAGACGGATCGCTACAAGGCGCTGGCCTATCCGGAAGGCAATTACCTCCAGATTGAGCTTGCCGCCCAAACGACGACCGGCGCCAAGAACCCGCTGGCGCAGAAATTCCTGTCTTTCATGACCGGCCCGGGCTTTCAGGATGTAATTCCGGAAACCAACTGGATGTTCCCGGCAGGCAAGACATCAACACCGCTTCCCGCCGTTTTCGATGCTTTGCCGAAACCGGAAAAGACCTTGCTCATTCCATCCGACGAGGTTGCGAAGAACCGCAAGGCCTGGGTCGATGAATGGCTGGCAGCTACCAGCAAATGATCGGCACTCCAGCAGGCAAAAACACCAGCTCCACCCCCGCGATGAAACCCGTCGCGGGGGCTTTGGCGCTGGCCTTCCTTGCCGTGCTTGCCGGTGGCGCGCTTGTCGCTCTTGCCTTTGAAGCCAGCGGCGGCTTCGATGCCGCCGCAAATTTCGATGCCTATCTCTGGCGAACCGCCCGTTTCACCATCGCACAGGCTATCGCGTCGAGCCTGCTTTCGGTCGCCTTTGCGATCCCCGTTGCGCGCGCCTTGCATTCGGAAGCGCATTTTCCCGGGCGGGGTTTCATTCTGCGGCTGTTCGCCCTGCCGCTCGCGCTGCCTGCTCTTGTGGCCGTGCTGGGCGTTACCAGCATTTACGGTCGAAACGGCCTCATCGCCCATATGTCGAATGCCGCGGGCCATTCGTTCCAGCCGGATATCTATGGCATTACGGGCATTTTGATCGCGCATGTGTTCTTCAACATGCCGTTGGCAGTGCGGCTCATCCTCGCCACCTATGAATCGATACCCGCCGACTATTGGAAACTCGCGGCCCAGCTTGGCATGGGCAACCGCGCCCGTTTCCGGCTGATCGAATGGCCGGTTATCCGCCGCAGCCTGCCCGGCATGGCGGGGCTCATCTTCATGTTGTGCGTGACGAGCTTCACCACCGTGCTGACGCTCGGCGGCGGTCCACGAGCGACAACGCTGGAAGTGGCGATCTATCAAAGCCTGCATTTCGATTTCGACCCGGCGCGCGCGGTGGCGCTCACCGTCACCCAGCTCGGGCTGACCCTGCTGATCCTGCTCGCCCTGCGCCTGACCGGACGTCCTTCCGAAGAAGGTTTTACCCACACGGCAACACCACGCCGCTACGGCAGGCCGCAGCGTGGCGAACGCCTGTTCAACATCATCGCCATTCTCATCGGCTTTCTTTATGTCGCCCTGCCGATTACAGGCGTGGTCGTATCAGGTCTTGCCGCCGAACTCACGCGCCTGCTTAGCGAAAAGACGGTCTGGCGCGCCATCGGCACCAGCCTGGCGCTCGGCTTTTCAGCGGCAACGCTCTCGGTGCTTCTCTCGCTGGCGCTCGTTTCGGCCCGGGAAGCGGTAAAAAACAACAAAATAGCCAGCCTGTTCGATACGGGCGCGAGCCTGATACTCGTCATGCCGCCCGTCGTAATCGGCGCGGGATGGTTCATCCTGCTGCGCCATTTCACCAATCCTTTCGCCATCGCACCGGTGATGGTGGTCACGGTCAACGCAGCCATGGCCATGCCTTTCGCAGTCCGGCTGTTGCGCCCGGCCTGGGACACGGCAGCCGCACGCCACAATAGGCTCTGTGCCCAGCTCGGCATTCATGGCCTCAACCGGCTGCGGCTCATTGACTGGCCGTCGATCCGCAGACCCTTTGGCATGGCCTTCGCCTTTGCCATGGCGCTTTCCATTGGCGACCTTGGCACAATCGCGCTGTTCGGCAGCGATGCGCTTCTAACCCTGCCCTATCTTCTCTTGCAGCGCATGGGCAGTTACCGCACATTCGATGCTGCTGGTCTCGCGTTTATTCTGGGGCTTCTCTGCCTCGGTCTGATGATGCTTGCCGACCGCGCCGCCACATCCCGGAAAGAGAATTCCGCCTCATGACTGCATCCGCCGACATCCGCCTGACCGACGTGCGCTTCAGCTATGGCGAAACCGCAATGCGCTTCGATCTGACTATTGCGGGCGGCGCCATCGCTGCCATTGTCGGCCCAAGCGGCTCGGGCAAGTCCACGCTCCTGAACCTCATTGCCGGTTTCGAGACGCCTTCATCTGGCACCATTGCCATCGGCGGCGCTGATGTAACCCGCCTGCCGCCGCCGGAACGGCCGGTTTCGATGGTGTTTCAGGAAAACAATCTGTTTGCCCATTTGACCGTGGCGCAAAATGTCGGCCTCGGTCGCGCGCCCAACCTGAAACTGACGGATAGCGACCGCGCCGCCATTGCCGACGCGCTGACCCGTGTTGGCCTCAAGGACAAGGAACAGCGCAAGCCCGAAGCCCTGTCCGGCGGTGAACGCCAGCGGGTGGCGATTGCCCGCGCGCTTGTTCGCGAACGCCCGGTGCTGTTGCTAGATGAAGCCTTCGCCTCGCTTGGACCCGCATTGCGGCATCAGATGCTTGATCTCGTCAATGAACTGCGCCGTGAAACCGGCATGAGCGTGTTGATGGTCACCCATACACCGGAAGATGCGCTCTATCTCGATGCGCAATTGCTGTTTATCGAAAACGGTGAGGTCGTGGCGCAGGGACAGGCGAAGGACCTTTTGTCGGAGACTGGACCTGAAGCGCTCCGGCGCTATATCGGTGATAAAAGACGATAGAGCGGCTTCTGTTGTGATGTAATCGTTGAAACCGCTCTATCTTTTTTTACGCCGCATTGTCCGACGCAAAACCGCTTCGCACTTTTGCTGGAAATGCTCTAATCTCAAATAGAGTTACGGTAACGGACATATTTTGTTCGCAATCCACCGGAAGAACCGTATTCAACTTTACTGGGCCGCTTGTACGTCTGCTGGTCTGTGACTAGATTTGCGGACGACCTGATGATGTATGAATCGCGAGGATAAAATACTGTTCCGTCACAAGACCCTTTTCCGGGCCTCCCTGTGTCTTCCAGTCTCCCTGCCAGAACGGACGCAGCGCAATTGGCGGAAAACAGCCGTGGGTTTTGGCTTGTTTGCTGTCGCCCTGATTTCCGGGTGCCAGTCGATCAATTCCAGCAAGGATCTCGGCTTGCAGCCATCGGATAATCCGGTGACGGTTGATAATGTGACGCGCAACGACAAGCTGGCGCAGATCGGTGCGCAGCAGCATCCGCGCATTCTCGCCACCTATGGCGGCGAATACAAGGATCAGCGGCTGGAGCGCATGGTCGCGAAGATCGTGGGCAAGCTCACGACCGTTTCCGACAAGCCGGATCAGACCTACCGCATCACCATCCTCGATTCGCCCAACATCAACGCCTTCGCCCTGCCCGGCGGCTATCTCTATGTGACGCGCGGCCTGCTTGCGCTCGCCAATGATTCCTCGGAAGTCGCAGCGGTGATCGCCCATGAAATGGGCCACGTCGTCGCCAATCACGGCATTCTGCGGCAGGAAAAAGAAGCAGAAACAGAAATCGCCGGTCGTGTGGCCAGCGAAGTGTTGCACAACGAATCCGCCAGCCGTGAAGCGCTTATTCGCGGCAAGCTGCGCCTTGCCCAGTTCTCGCGCAATCAGGAACTGCAAGCCGACGCTATCGGCATCAAGATGATCGGCGAAGCGGGTTATGACCCATTCGCCTCAGCGCGTTTCCTGCAATCGATGGAGGCCTATACCGGTTTCCGTTCGGTGTCGGGTGCGACCGATGCCAGCCTCGACTTCCTCGCCAGCCACCCCGCCACCCCGCAACGCATCGAACTGGCGCTGGGCCATGCCCGCCGCATTGGCGCGCCGGGTGTGGGCACAACCGACCGCGATTCCTTCCTCGATGGCATTGACGGGCTGCTCTATGGCGACTCGCCCACTGAAGGCTATATTCGCGAGCAGACCTTCATTCATCCGAAACTCGGCGTGACGTTCCGCGCGCCCGAAGGCTTCACTATCGACAATTCCGCTACCGCCGTCATGGCGAGCGGTCCCGGTGAAGTGGCAATCCGTTTCGACGGCGCTTCCCTGCCATCCGGTTCCAGCCTTACCGATTATATCAAGTCGGGCTGGGTGACGGGTCTGGACGAAAGCTCCATTCAGGCAACCACCATCAACGGATTGCCTGCCGCAACCGCGCGCGCTGCTGCCGACCGCTGGCAGTTCGACATCGTGGTGATTGGCGCAAACGGCAAGGTCTATCGCTTCCTGACTGCGGCACCGAAAGGCAGCAACGCTCTGCTGCCCGCCTCGCAGACCGTAACGCAGTCCTTCCGCCTTCTCACGCCCGCCGAACAGAACGCCATCAAGCCACTGCGCATCCGCGTTGTGACGGTGAAGCCGGGCGACACCATGGCAAGCCTGTCGTCACGTGTTCAGGGGACGACACGCAAGCTTGAACTGTTCCGCCTGCTCAACGCCATGCCAGCCGGAGCCACTGTCTCGGTCGGTGACCGCGTGAAGATAATCAGTGAATAATATGGAAACCCGTATCGACGCATTGCTTGCAGGCCAGATCGCTCCACTCGGTCCACGTAATGCGCCGAGCGCGATCGACAAGCGCCCTGTTACCGGCAAGGCCCGCGTGACTTTGGTCGGTCTCGATTGCGATGAGCAAGGCGACCGCAAGGTGCATGGCGGGCCAGAGAAGGCGCTGCATCACTATCCTTACGATCACTACGCTGTCTGGCGCAAGGACATTGGCGACAATCATCGGCTTGGTGCGGCGGGTGCTTTCGGCGAAAACATTTCTACCACCGGTCTCGATGAGCACAATGTCGCTGTCGGCGACCGTTTCCGCTTCGGCACGGCGCTGATCGAAGTTTCGCAAGGGCGTCAGCCGTGCTGGAAGCTCAATGCACGCTTCGAGACGCCCGATATGGCAATCCGTGTCCAGAAGACCGGAAGAACCGGCTGGTATTATCGCGTACTGGAAGAAGGTGAAGCGCAGACCGGCGACAGTATGGTGCTTGTTGACCGTCTTTCGCCCGAATGGTCGCTGCACCGCGTCTGGCATCTGCTTTATGTCGATATGCTCAATTACGACGAGCTGGCACTTATGGCCACAATTCCGCATCTGGCGGATGGCTGGAAGCGCTATGCCATTCGTCGTCTGGAAAACCGTAAGGTTGAGGATTGGTCAAACCGCCTCGAAGGCGACAAGTCCTGATTGCCAAAAAGAAAGGGCGGTCCGACCGCCCTTTTCTTGTGCTGCCCAAGTGTTGTGAATGTCTGGCCGTCAGGCCTGATAAGCTGCCAGTTCGTGCTGGCTGAGCAGCGCGATCTTGAGCTTTTCCAGCGCACGGCTTTCGATCTGTCGTACACGTTCCTTCGAAATACCGAGCTTTTCGCCAAGCGCTTCCAGTGTCACGCCATCATCGTCCAGACGGCGTTCACGGATGATGTGCAATTCGCGCTCGTTGAGCGAGTGCAGCGCAACATGCAGCCACTGGTTCCGGCGTTCCATATCGATGGAGCTTTCGGCGACTTCATCCTGAAGCGGATGATCGTCGACAAGAAAATCCATGCGCCGCGACGCCCCGGATTCATCATTGTTGACCGGCGCAGACAAGGAGCTGTCGGGGCCGGACAGGCGACTGTCCATGAACTCCACATCGGTGGCCGAAACGCCCAGCTGATCTGAAATCTCGCGATAGATTTCCGCCTTGCTCATGGTGTCGTCGGCCTGAGCCAGCTTGGAACGCAGACGACGGAGATTGAAGAATAAAGCTTTCTGGGCAGAGCTTGTACCACCGCGAACGATGGACCAGTTGCGAAGAATATAGTCCTGCATGGATGCGCGGATCCACCAGGATGCATAGGTCGAGAAACGGACCTCACGTTCCGGGTCGAAACGGGCGGCTGCTTCCAGAAGGCCGACATAGCCCTCCTGAATGAGATCATTCATCGGCAGCTTGAACTTGCGAAAACGCCCGGCCATGGAAATCACAAGGCGCATATGCGCCGAGGTGATGCGATGCAGGGCATCCTGGTCTTTCAACTCTTTCCAGCGAATGGCGAGGTCCCGCTCCTCTTCGCGCTCCAGATAGGGAGCCGACATTGCGCTGCGGATCATGGATTGGGAAGACGAGGCTGGCGTTGGGAGATTACGCGCAGCCGGAGGCATGCGATGTGCGGGAACTGCGGAAGAACTGCTTATTGATGACGGCTTCATCTGGTTCTCCTGTTCTGAACTGACACCCTTCTGGACGCCAGGCTGAAGGATATGCCAGTTACGCGAAGAACAATTGAACACTAACAAAAGTCGTTCAGAACGCCCTCTTTGGACAGTCTTGAGGCACACGTTCGAACGCCGCAAAACAAACCCATTACGAACTGGTGTCTTGCACAACGCGCGAAAAGCGATCCGGTTCCCTTCGAAAAGTATAAATCTCTGACAACGCTGACAAAAGTGGACTGGGGTAAATGATTGATTTAGAAAATCATTCAAATTTGAAGCAAGTCACTGTAGCCGGCAGCAGCATCCGACCGGAGTGATACGCGCTTTAAACAGCACAAATAAAAAACCCGGCTTTCGCCGGGCTTTTTAAAACATCGAGAAAAGTGAAACTTATGCAGCTTCAACTTCATCATCTTCAAGGTCGGCTTCGGCATCGGCTTTGCCGCGCTTCGGTCCCTTGGCGAGATTGGCTTCGATGAGACGGACAGCCTCGGTATCCGACAGCTTGTTGACGGCTGCGATTTCGCGAGCCATGCGGTCGAGAGCAGCTTCATAAAGCTGGCGTTCGGAATAGGACTGTTCCGGCTGGTTTTCTGCACGATAGAGATCGCGCACAACTTCCGAAATAGAGATCAGGTCGCCAGAATTGATCTTCGCATCATATTCCTGCGCGCGGCGCGACCACATGGTACGCTTTACACGGGCACGACCTTGCACCACCTTCAGAGCACGCTCCACATAATCCGTTTCAGACAGCTTGCGCATACCGATGGTTGCGGCCTTGGCGACCGGTACCTTCAGACGCATCTTGTCTTTTTCGAAATCGATCACGAAAAGTTCAAGCTTGTGACCAGCCACTTCCTGCTCTTCGATCGCTACGATCTGACCAACGCCATGAGCCGGATACACAATCGACTCACCGGTCTTGAAACCACCACGGATTGCGGGTTTTTTCTGCTGGGATGACATACGCTTCAATACTCCCTGTTGTGCCCGGCGCGACCCGCCGGTTGACACATGATCTTCGACCGCGCTTCTACAAAGCACGGAAGCTGTTGTCGGCACTGGAGCCTATGTCGATCTGACAAAAGCAGACCGGCGCTCCAAGCCGCTGTTAAGGCGCATTTATGCGGCGTCGGATGTTTTCCATCCGACTGCAAAATGCGATGACTGGAAACGCCTCTAACGGCAGATTTTCTCTATCGGGCGAGAAAAGGGGCAGAAACGGAATGATGTTGCGGCGCATAAAACCGTCCTGAGAAGCCAAGAACTTTTCAGGACCTTGCGTTTGATCGCAATCATCCACCCCGGTGCCAATTTTAGCCCGGTAAAAAACATCAGCCTTTCTGAGAAAAACGCATTTGCGCCACGAATTGACGTCCAGTCACCGAAATTATTGGTGCAGGCTAACACAATTTCGCGAAAGAATCAACAAATTGCCAGATATGTCCCGTCTGGCAACTTAATACACCTGTTTTGCCGGTGCTTTCCCGTGATTTTATTCGTCTTTTGCCGCCTTAATGTAGAAAAAGCAAGTGAAAGGCGATGCTAATCTACATGCGATGACAAGACGATAGGCAGGTCGGAACTCAGTCGCCGCTGCCTGGCTCCGGGGAGAAATGGTTTTCGAGCTTACCCGTGACGCCGTCCATTTCCTTGGCTTCCGGCAAGGCATCCTTCTTGACGGTGATATTCGGCCACTTCGCCGCATATTCCGTGTTGAGTTCCAGCCACTTGTCGAGGCCAGGCTCAGTATCCGGGCTGATGGCTTCAGCAGGACATTCCGGCTCGCACACGCCGCAGTCGATGCACTCGTCAGGATTGATGACGAGCATGTTCTCGCCTTCATAGAAGCAATCGACCGGACAGACCTCGACGCAGTCCGTATATTTGCAGCGAATGCAATTATCGGTCACGACATAGGTCATCGTCGAACTCCTGTTACCGCCCCTCTTTCCGAGAGGTGGTTTATCCATCCTGGTGTTTTGCGCCGATATCCGACAGGCCTATGGAAATGGCTGTGTCATGAAATATCTCGCCACGACGTCACGGTCCATGGAAACGATAGTGGATCGGATGACCCATTTTATCGCCATGTCCTGCGTGACACAGCGTGAGGTAACGATTTTATTGCGCTCTGACAAGGGTGCAATCGCCGCATTATAAGCATCGCGCAAATAGCGGAAACCGCATTTCGTCTCAACCTGAAAGCGTAGAAAACACTTTCGTCAAAGTGCCTTACAGAGCAATTTCCATCGCGGCCACTTTTACGGCTGCGGCAACACGTCCGGATCAAATCCCGCGCAGGCGGTCCGTATCGCGACGTTCTTTCTTGGTGGGGCGTCCAGCGCCGCTCTCACGCTGCGGCAAGGCTGTGACTGTCGGATCGCTCGACGATACCGGAGCTGGCGAAATATCTTGGTAGAGAAGCTGGGCTTCGGGTGCGGGGCCGCGACGCTCGCCGGGCAGAAGCACCTTGTAAACGAGGATGCGGCGATCAAGTGTAACGGTCAGTACATCGCCGACTTTCACCTGATGTGCTGCCTGATCAATCTTGTCGCGGTTAACCCGGACTTTGCCGCCGACGGCGAGTTTCGCCGCCAGCGATCTTGATTTGACCACGCGCGCGAAAAACAGCCACTTGTCGATACGCTGTCTTCCGCTCGGTTCACCGGTCATCTTACTTCTTCATCTGCTCCTTGAGAGCCAGAAGCTTGGCGAAAGGCGAATCGGGATCGATCCGTGCGGGGCGTTCCTGCTCGAAGCGCTTGTTGCCCTGCGATGCGCCATGAGGGGCACCATGCTCGCGCTTTGGCTGGCGGTCACGACCGCCGCCATCACGGGGCTTGCCCTTAAAGCCTTCGCGCTTGCCCTGACCTTCGCCGTCATGATTGTGACGCTTGTTCTTGTCGAAACGCTTGCCGCCACGTGCATTCTGCTCGTCGCCGCCTTCGGACTTGCGCGCCTCGCCCTGCTGACCACGATTGTTCTGGCCACCATGACGCTGACGGTTGTTCTGGTCCTGATTGCGGTTACGACCTTCGAAACGGCCCTGACGCCACAGGAGAACCGGCTTCGGCTCTTCCGCAACCGCGTCACCGGCAGGTGCAGCGGCTTCGGCGACTGGAGCTTCCGCAGCTGGTGCAGGCTCTTCAGCCTTCACCTCAACAGCGACAACCGGTGCTGGCACTGGTTCAGCTGCAGGCACGGCAGGCTTTTCAGCTTCCGCTGCAACAGCGGAAACGGCAGCGCCTGCATCCTTGGCAGCAGCTTCGGCAGCAAAGGCATCCAGTTCTGCAAGCTTGGCCGCAACATCGGCTGCTTCCATCGCCTCATGGCGATAGCCCAGGCTCTTGAGGATTTCTTCCATGTCTTCGGTGGTCGCACCGAGGATCGACATCATGGCAGGCGTGACGATGAAACGTCCGCCGTCATAAGCGCCATCCGGACGAACACCCGAACCCGGACGCCAGGCCAGAGCCGGACGGATGAGATCGGCAAGACGTTCCAGAATATCGATACGAACCGCACGACGGCCAAGCACCCGATAGCCTGCCAGACGGTAGAACATCGGATCGAAAGCCGGATCGACGACGACAGACGTACGACCGGCAGCCAGAACATTGACCACATCGCCGTAACCGGCACGCTCGCGGCCATCGTTCTTCAAGGCCCAGAGCAGCGTGATGAGACCGGCAGGAGCCGGCTTCAGCAGCATGGGCATGAAGACGTGATAGGCACCGAAACGCACGCCGAGACGACGGAGCGCCGCACGCGAGTCCTGATCGAGACCGCGTACTTCCTCCACCACCTCACGGCGCTGGAGAATACCGAGGTTCTCGACGATCTGGAAAGCCAGACCGCGCGTCATGCCGGTCAGCGCGTCAGCGCCAGCCAGATCGGTCAGGGGCTTCAGAACGGTTTCGATGTGATGCGCTACGAAACGGTCGATGCGCGCAGCGACCTTGTCCCGTGCGGGACCGGTGAGCTGTTCGTCGGCAAGGATCACCGTGCGCGGCTTCAGAATGTCGTCACCTGCAACCAAAGTTGCGACGGTCGCACCGACCCAGCGCAAGACGCCGTCCGAACCAAGCGCGAAGTCTCCGTTGGGAGCAGCCGCAAAGCGCTCCGCACGGCGATCGAACTCGGCGGCCAGCGCCTTTTGCGCAGCCGTCTTCACTGCCTTCGCGTCCGGCCCCTCGGCCTGGACGTCGGCGGTGAAACGGAATCCTTCCAGTTGCCCAACATTGTGGCCTTCGACACTCACGTCTCCGGCCGGGCTGATTTCTGCTTCAAGCATGGCATTCTCTCTCAGGCGCCTCATAAGCACGCTTGTCCTGCGGTCTACAAAGCGTTTCGTCAACCTTTCATGCAGCGCGTCGGACAATCTGTCCTCTATTTCGCGCGTCTTTTCCTGCCAGTGTGTCGGATCGGCAAGCCAACCGGGCCTATGCGACACAAAAGTCCAGGTTCGAATTTGCGCCACGCGGTGCGACAGAGTGTCGATTTCCCCCTCTGTACTGTCGGCGCGGCGCACCTGTTCGCTCATATAATCTTCATCGACGCTCCCTCGGCGCACTAGATCCTGATAGATAGACGCAATGATATCGGCATGTTGTGCCGGTGCGATCTTACGATAATCGGGAAGCGCACAGGCATCCCACAAAAGTTCAATTCGCGCCGGCGTTGTCGCAAGGCGCACAATCTCTCCGTCTTTCGACAGATTTTCAAGCGCCTGCTGGTCAACAGCCGGCAAAGCCTTGGCAAGCCCCTCGACCGGGGCCGGGGTTTCCAGTGATCGGCGAAGCGCCTCAATCGACGAGAAGTCGAAACGCTCCGTGCGCCATTGCAGCACTTTCACCGGATCGAAATTATGCGCTTCCACCCGCTCGACCAGTTCGTCGTCGAAGGGCTGCACCTGCCCCGTCACGCCAAATGTGCCGTCACGCAGATGGCGACCGGCGCGACCGGCGATCTGCCCCACTTCGGCAGGCGTGAGATCACGGAACTGATAGCCGTCAAACTTGCGGTTCTGCGCGAAGGCCGCATGATCGACATCGAGATTGAGGCCCATGCCGATGGCATCTGTCGCCACCAGAAAATCCACGTCGCCCGACTGGTAAAGCTCGACCTGCGCATTGCGCGTGCGCGGCGACAAAGCGCCCATGACCACAGCAGCCCCGCCACGCTGGCGACGGATCAGCTCGGCAATCGCGTACACCTCATCGGCGGAAAAAGCGACAATGGCAGACCGGTTCGGCAGGCGCGTGATCTTCTTGGAACCGGCATAGGCCAGATGCGACAGGCGCGGGCGTGTCACCACATTAATGCCGCGCAGGAGCTTTTCCAGAATGGTGCGCATGGTGGCAGCACCGAGCAGAAGTGTTTCCTGGCGTCCACGCAGATGCAAAATACGGTCTGTGAAAATATGTCCGCGTTCGAGATCGCCAGCGAGTTGCACTTCGTCGATAGCGACGAATGCCACATCGGTGCGGCGCGGCATGGCTTCCACAGTGCAAACGGAATAACGCGCAGTGGGCGGGACGATCTTTTCCTCGCCGGTGACCAGCGCGACATTGGCCACGCCGACCCGTTCGACGACACGATTGTAGACCTCGCGCGCCAGAAGGCGCAGCGGCAGGCCGATCATGCCGCTCCCGTGCGACAGCATACGCTCGATTGCGAGATGGGTTTTGCCGGTATTGGTTGGCCCCAGCACCGCAGTCACGTCGCGGCCGCTCAGGGTCAGCGGCAAATCATGGGCAGGGCGTTGGTTCATGCCAATAATAGAATTCCCGGTGCAGGCACCCCAACATGCGATTGGGAGGCCGATTGTCGTGTCTTGCGATAGCACTATACGACCTTGGCCGAAAGCGCTCCTGTTAAGTTTGAACCACCCGCGATTTTAAAATAGGCAGCCCGACATTTTTTTCAAATGGCCGATCTCAGCGAACGACCCGATTTAACGAATAGAACGACTCTGGAACGAATCGGCTACGAATCGCTGACTCTGATTCCTTCGCCTTTTGTTCACGGCAACATATGGTAACCGGATTGTCGATAGCCACCATATGCTGAATCTCATAGATGCGACGTTCCAACATAAACAGAACAGAACGCGATTGGCGTTAACTTTTGCCAGAAGCGCGTCAACAGCTTATGACAGCACTTTGAGCAGTTTAAAGAAAACTTAACAATTCCTAATAGTTGGTTATCGAAAATCAAGTCGCGAAAGCCATTTTCATTAACCTTCAGGCCAAAGCCGGAACGAATCGGCGACGAATCGGTGATTGATCAATTTTCACTCTTTGTTCTCACCACATCTGGTAGGCTTTCGCCAAAGCGCACCATATTGGAACATCGATTACCGCAACGATACACCCGAAAACCGGACAGAGAAGCCATTTGGCGTTAACCTTTGAACGCTCAAGCGGAACCCTCCCCGTCTGCATTCGCCATCAAGCCTGTCATTGCGGGCATAAAAAGGCAGGCTGCGGAAACCCGCAGCCTGCCCGAAAGATAAAGCCTGATCGGAAGCAGATCAGTCCCGCTCGACACACATGGCAACACCCATGCCACCACCAATGCAAAGTGTCGCGAGACCGCGCTTGGCATCACGGCGCTTCATTTCATAAAGCAGCGTGGTCAACACGCGCGCGCCTGACGCGCCAATCGGATGACCGATGGCAATTGCGCCGCCATTGACGTTGACGATCTCCGGGTTCAGGCCAAGATCGCGAACAACCGCGCAGGATTGTGCGGCGAAAGCTTCATTCGCTTCCACCAGTTCCAGATCGTCAATCGTCCAGCCCGCCTTTTCCAGCGCCTTGCGCGTTGCCGGGATCGGACCTGTACCCATGATTGACGGATCAACGCCAGCCGTTGCCCAGGAAACAATACGCGCCAGCGGCTTCACGCCACGCTTGCTGGCTTCCTCAGCCTCCATCAGTACGACTGCCGCAGCGCCGTCATTCAAACCGGAGGCATTGCCCGCCGTCACTGTGCCTTCCTTGTCGAAGGCGGGCTTCAGCTTGGTCAGCGCTTCGATGGTCGTGCCCGGACGAATATACTCGTCGGACGAAACGACAACGTCGCCCTTGCGCGTCTTGACAGTGAACGGGACGATTTCATCCTCGAACTTTCCGGCCTTCTGCGCGGCTTCCGCCTTCTGCTGGGAGCCGAGCGCGAATTCATCCTGATCGGCACGGGTTAACTGCCACTGGCGTGCAATGTTTTCTGCGGTGATCCCCATGTGATAGCCGTGGAACGCATCGGTCAGGCCATCCTTGAGCATGGTGTCAATCATCTTGAAGTCGCCCATTTTCACGCCGCCGCGCAAATGCGCGCAATGCGGCGCCATGGACATGGATTCCTGACCGCCAGCCACAATGACTTTAGCATCGCCGGACTGGATCTGCTGCATGCCGAGCGCAACGGCGCGCAGGCCGGAGCCGCAAAGCTGGTTGATCGCAAAACCGGTTGCTTCTTTCGGGCAACCCGCCGCCATTGCGGCCTGACGCGCCGGGTTCTGCCCCTCGCCTGCCGTCAGCACCTGTCCAAGAATAACCTCATCCACGTCGTCAGCCGCAACGCCCGCTCGTTCCAGCGCCGCCTTGATCACGGTTGCGCCCAGTTCATGGGCAGGCACAGTAGCGAAAGCACCGTTGAACGACCCCACTGCCGTGCGAGCGGCGCTGGCGATGACGATGGCTTTCGGATCGGTTGCGGCAGTCATGCTATTCCTCCGTGACAAACTGTTGCGACAGAGAAAAACCAAAAAGCCCGGCTTGGCAAGGATTACATCATAAACCTTCGGTAAAGCGAAAAGCTGTTTCTCCGGAAGAGAGGTACTTTAGCGGATGCGGATCATCCCCCAGACGCTAAAATGGCAGCATTGAAACAGGAGGTTCCTATGGTCCAACTCACGCTCGATCAGGCCAATTCCATCATCGCAACAGCCTTTGCCAAAGCCGCCGATCTGAAGCTCAAGCCGCTTGCCGTCTCGGTTTTCGATGCAGGCGGCAATCTCAAGGCGTTTCAGCGCCAGGACGGCACGTCAATCCTCCGCTTCGAGATTGCATCCGGTAAAGCCTTTGGCGCTCTGGCAGTCGGGACCGGCTCGCGCTGGCTGCACAATCAGGCAAAGGATCGCCCGCATTTTCTGGAAGGCCTCTCCGGCGTTTCCGGCGGCAAAATCGTTCCAGTACCTGGCGGCGTCATTATCAAGAATAGTGATGGAGAAATTGTTGGCGCGGTCGGCATTTCGGGAGATACGTCAGAAAATGATGAAGCTGTCGCCATCGCTGGCATAGAAAAGGCCGGTTTCACCGCAGACGCTGGTTGAACTGAAAAAGAAGAAGGCCGCCAAATAATAGCGGCCTTCTCATCGTATCAGTTATCCCAAATTATTAAGCGCGAAATGCGTAATGGCCGTGGCGCCATCTTCGTCCAAACGCCCATTCAAACTGGGTGTATCAGACATATTCATCGAATGAAATTCATTATAGTTCGCATTGTCAATTACATTGAACAATGAAACGACGCAACTTAACGAAATTCCAGAGTTTAAAATTGCAGATTTGAAATATTCTTCCATGTTCAGACCTAATAAATTTATTAATACAAATCATACACTTGATATAAGTGACCTTAAATGCCGCCTAAATTTGTTTTTTTATCAAAAGGTAAAAGTAAACGTCATCTATATTACGAATCTCCAATTTTCTCAAAAGATAATAAAAGAAAACGCCGCTCCCGGTTTCCCGGAAACGGCGTTTTTGAAACGTGTCTGCTAGGCTGCGGTAACCGCAGCGTCAGACCTATTCCTTAGCTTCGAGGACCTGACGGCCGCGATACATACCGCTCTTCAGATCGATATGATGCGGACGACGAAGTTCGCCCGAGTTCTTGTCCTCGACATAGGTCGGGGCCTTCAGAGCGTCAGCCGAACGGCGCATGCCGCGCTTCGACGGAGACGTTTTTCTTTTAGGTACTGCCATGGATCCAGCTCCACTGATCGGTCAATAAACGTCCGGCACGGCCCCGGTGGAGCCTGTCACAGCGGACAAAATTCCGGAAAGTCAGGTGCCTATACACGCTCTTGCGGGCTTTGACCAGTCGGAGTCTGATCTTTTTTTCATGACTCGCATTTATTGTACGCAGGTCACATAGGGACCGGAGCGTACCGCGCGACCGGCAACGATCCGTGCGATGCGCTGCATGTTGCGGGTCGGCTTGGCCGGATTGCGCAGTGCCGGATTGGGTAATGTCACGGCCAGAAGCGCTGCCTGCTGCGCATTGAGCTTTGCCGCCGGTCGCTTGAAATAATGCTGGGCTGCGGCTTCGATGCCGTAGATGCCCGGCCCCCATTCGGCGATGTTCAGATAGATCTCCATGATCCGGCGCTTGGACAGGATCGCATCGGCGGCCAGCGCCAGCGGAAATTCCAGCCCCTTGCGGATGAAAGAACGCCCATTCCACAGGAAGAGATTCTTCACCGTCTGCATGGTGATGGTGGAAGCGCCCCGGCTTGGACCGCCTTCGCCGGCATCATCCAGCACAATGCTGAGCTGATGCCAGTCCACACCGCCATGGCTGCAAAACTGGCCGTCCTCCGCCATCATCACCGCATTGATTACATTCGGCGAAATATCATCGATGCTCACCCAGCGCCGGTCGACATTCTGAAACAGGACATAGTCCTTCACCATCAGCATCGAGACCGGGCGCACGAAGGGGATCGAATAGACGAGGAGGAGAAAGAGCGGCAACACCGCCAGCACCAGCAAAACCCGGAACGCCAGAATGATCCGGCGTCCCCACACGGGATCGGCCAGATAACTGCGCCCGTTTTTGCTCTTTAAGATGATTTTGGCCACGTCCACCGCCTGATGTACTCCCCCAGCGACATAAACCATTCTTTAATAATATAGAACCCGATTCCATAATCCTGTGTTGGAAACAAGCCGGAAACATATCGTTTGATGACCGTCTGATGAAAAAGCCTGTGCTGATCGATATGCCCAGTTGACCAAATTAGCGCTTTCGTCCATGCCGATCATCATGGAACATGTGACTGTCGAATTCACCGATGCCCTGAACCATCGCGCCCACGAAGTGGAAGCGATGCTGATCGGGCTTCTTGACGAGCGCCTGCGCAGCGGTGAGATCGCCCGCCCGGAACGGCTGATTGCCGCCATGCGTCACGGTGTGCTGAATGGTGGCAAACGGCTGCGTCCGTTCCTGGTTGTGGAAAGTGCTGCACTATTCGGCAAGAGCGGCGACGCCGTGCTGCGGGTCGCGGCAGCGCTGGAATGCATCCATTGCTATTCGCTGGTTCACGACGATCTTCCCGCCATGGACGATGATGATCTGCGCCGCGGCCAGCCAACGGTGCACAAAGCCTTTGACGAAGCGGCTGCGATTCTCGCGGGCGACAGCCTTCTTACCTACGCTTTCGACATTGTCGCCTCTGACGAGACCGATCTCGATTCGTCCGTGCGCGTACAACTGGTTTCCGCCCTCGCCCGTGCCTCGGGCCTTGGCGGCATGGCGGGCGGGCAGGCCCTCGATTTGATGGCCGAGACAAAGAAGCCGGACGAAGCTGGCATCATAACGCTTCAGGCGATGAAAACCGGCGCGCTGATCCGCTTTGCCTGCGAGGCAGGGGCAATCATCGCCGACGCCTCCCGCGAAGATCGCGAACGGATGGCGGAATTCGGCTCGGCCATCGGTCTTGCTTTCCAGCTTGCCGACGACCTTCTGGATGTGACGGCAGATGCCGCTGCAATGGGAAAGGCGACCGGCAAGGATGCTGCTGCTGGCAAGGCGACGCTTGTGGCGCTGCATGGCATCGACTGGACGCGCAAGCAATTGTCAGGCCTTGTCGCTCAGGCGGAAAGCCTGCTTGCTCCTTTCGGCAAGGATGCCGATATTCTCAAGCAGGCTGCGCGCTTCATCGCCGAACGCCAGAGCTAATACTCAAAGATCGTCTTCTCGGACCTTGATCAGAACGACATCATCGACAGAAAGTATGCGCCCATCCTGCGCGCGCACGTCAAGCTTTGCAATGTTCTGACCCGACACGCTGTCGACCAGCCGTGAATGCGGCTCCTCCGGCGCGAAGAGATGCTTCTCGCCCCATTGCCGCAAGGCGACCACGACCGGCAGAAGATCGCGCCCTTTCGCAGTCAGCACATATTCCTGATGCGCACCGCCATTGGGATCAGGCACGCTTTCCAGAATACCCTCGCTCGTCAGCTTACGCAGACGCTCGGCCAGAATATTGCGCGCAATGCCCAGATTTTTCTGAAAGGCGCTGAAGCGTGTCACGCCGTCAAAGGCCTCGCGCACGATCAGCAGCGACCACCAGTCCCCAATCACATCCAGCGCCCGCGCACTGGGGCAATAGTCGCCTTTCAGGCTCTTCTTGCGAACCATCTTCACTCCATTCATTCAATCTGGTTGCAATATAAAACTTCTTTCGCTACAAGCAAAATGGTTTCATATTAAAACCAAATTTGCTGGAGTTCATCATGCAGATCTCTCCCGACGCGGCAGCGCAAACTGCCGCGAACAGTGATGCGCGCCCATCGCTCTCCACCACCACCCTTCTTCTGTTTGCCATTGCGAGCGGTCTTGCCGTTGCCAATGTCTATTTTGCGCATCCGCTTCTGGATGTGATGGTCGACGATATCGGACTGGACCGCTCCACAGCGGGACTGATCGTCGGTGCGAGCCAGATTGGCTACGGACTTGGCCTCATCTTTCTGGTGCCGCTTGGCGACCTCTTCGACCGGCGCAAACTGATCGTCGCGCATTTCCTGCTGTCCTCACTGACACTGGCAGCCGTCGGTATTGCTGGACAACCCGCCCTGCTCTTTCTCGCCATGGCAGCGACCGGCCTTCTTGCCGTGGTTACACAAGCACTCGTGGCCTATGCGGCAAGCCTTGCGGAGCCGATGCGGCGCGGCCATGTCGTGGGGATTGTGACGAGCGGTATCGTGCTTGGCATATTGCTCGCCCGCGCGGTTGCAGGCGCGCTGACCGACATTGGCGGCTGGCGCAGTGTCTATTTGAGTTCGGCAGCCGTTACCTTGCTGATCGGTCTCATGCTCTGGCGCAGCCTGCCGCGACAAAAGCGACAAGCCGCAAGCGTTTCCTATCCGGCGCTGATCCTGTCACTCGCAACCCTGTTCAAAGAAGAACCTGTGCTGCGCATTCGCGCGATCATCGCCATGCTGATCTTTGCCGATATCACCACCCTGCTCGCACCGTTGGTGATGCCGCTGAGTGCACCACCCTTTGAATTGAGCCATGCGGAGATCGGCCTGTTTGGCCTTGCGGGCGCTGCCGGTGCACTGGCGGCCTCACGGGCCGGGAGCGCTGCGGATCGCGGCCATGCACAGCGTATGACCGGCATAGCACTCGCGCTGATGCTGGTGGCATGGGCGCCCATTGCCCTGCTCGGGCAATCCTTGTTGTGGCTGATCGTCGGTGTGCTGATTATCGATTTCGGGCTTCAGGCGGTCCATGTGACCAATCAGGCGATGATCTATCGTGTGCGTCCGGACGCGCAGAACCGGCTCACCGCCGCCTATATGGTTTTCTATTCCATAGGAAGCGCGAGTGGTTCAGCGATTTCAACCTGGGTCTATGCCCATGCGGGCTGGAACGGCGTGTGCCTGCTTGGCGCTGGCATCAGCCTCGTCACGCTCGTCTTCTGGGCAGCGACACTGAAAACAACACCGGAGGCCGCAACCCAAGCAGTGAGCTGCTCCGCTTAGTTTTGTCCGGCAGCTACCTTCTGACCAAGCCCAAAGCGGTTCTCGATATAATCGGCAACCATCTTCTGGAAATCCGCGGCAATGGCGGGACCGCGCAGCGTCGTCACCTTCTTGCCATCGACAAAGACCGGTGCGGACGGCGTTTCGCCCGTACCGGGAAGTGAAATACCGATATCGGCATGTTTCGATTCGCCCGGACCGTTAACGATGCAGCCCATGACCGCAACGGAAAGCGCTTCCACGCCCGGATATTTCTCACGCCAGACCGGCATGTTGCGGCGGATGTCGTCCTGAATGGTCTGCGCCAGTTCCTGAAACACTGTCGACGTCGTGCGTCCGCAACCGGGGCACGCCGCAACAATCGGGATGAACTGACGGAAGCCCATGGTCTGCAAAAGTTCCTGCGACACCTGCACTTCGCGGGTGCGGTCGCCGCCCGGTTCCGGGGTCAGCGAAATGCGGATCGTGTCGCCAATGCCCTGCTGCAACAGAATACCCATGGCCGCCGACGAGGCGACAATGCCCTTGGTACCCATGCCAGCTTCGGTGAGCCCCAGATGCAGCGCATGATTGGAACGCTGCGCCAGCATCGTATAGACGGCGATCAGATCCTGCACCTGACTGACCTTGGCCGACAGAATGATCTTGTCGCGAGCAAGGCCAATCTCTTCCGCAAGATTGGCGGAAATCAGGGCCGACTGCACGATGGCCTCGCGCATGACTTCCTGCGCGCTCAGTGGTGCGCCTGCATCCTGATTGCGGTCCATCAGCGTGGTCAGAAGCTCCTGATCGAGCGAACCCCAGTTCACGCCGATGCGGACAGGCTTGTCATAGCGGATCGCCATTTCGACGATGTCGGCGAACTGCTTGTCCTTCTTGTCCTTGAAACCGACATTGCCCGGATTAATGCGATATTTCGCAAGCGCTTCCGCGCAGGCAGGATAATCCGCGAGCAGCTTGTGACCGATATAATGAAAGTCGCCGACCAGCGGCACGTCATGTCCCAGACGCTCCAGCCTTTCGCGAATTTTCGGCACGGCAGCAGCGGATTCATCGCGATCCACTGTGATGCGCACAATCTCGGACCCCGCGCGGTGCAAGGCTGCGACCTGCGCGACGGTGGCATCCACATCCGCCGTATCCGTATTGGTCATCGACTGCACGACGACTGGCGCACTGCCGCCGACGATGACGCCACCGACGCTAACACCAACCGATTGGCGGCGAGGGAAAGGATGCGAGAAATAGCTGACGGTCTCGGAAGACATTTTGCTCTGTTCTTAACTGGGTCTGCGCTTATAAGGATTTCGATCTATATAATCACTTGCCGACGCATTGTCGCCCTCTCATTATGCGCGTCATCATAAACGAGGACGCCCACCCATGACCGACGCAACTGCCCGTAAAACCGCTATTGTCACCGGCTCCAATTCCGGAATCGGCCTTGGCATCGCCCATGCATTGGCGGCCGCGGGACACAACGTTGTGATCAACTCCTTTACCGACCGCGACGAAGATCATGCGCTTGCCCGCATGCTGGGCGAAGAACATGGCGCCAGCGTGGTCTATATCGCAGCCGATATGTCGAAGGGCGACGACTGCCGCAGGCTGGTCACCGACAGCGTCAAGGCGTTCGGCAGCGCCGATATTCTGGTCAACAATGCAGGCATCCAGCATGTTGCGCCGGTGGAAGAATTTCCGACCGAGCAATGGGACCGCATTATCGCGATCAACCTGACCTCGGCCTTCCATACATCCGCTGCCGCCATCCCGCATATGCGTGCGGGCGGTTGGGGACGTATCATCAATATCGCGTCGGCCCACGGAATGGTCGCCTCACCGTTCAAGTCGGCCTATGTCGCTGCCAAGCACGGCATTGTGGGCTTTACCAAGACACTGGCGCTGGAACTGGCGACAGCCAAGATCACCGCCAATTCCATCTGCCCCGGCTATGTGCTGACACCGCTTGTTGAGGCGCAGATTCCAGACCAGATGAAGGCCCACAACATGGATCGTGAAACGGTGATCCGCGAAGTGATGCTCGATAAACAGCCGACGAAGGAATTCGTCACCACCGCACAGATCGGAGCGCTTGCAGCCTTCCTCGCCACCGATGCAGCCGCGCAGATCAATGGCGCGGCCCTGCCGGTTGAAGGTGGCTGGACCGCGGAATAAACAGGTCTATTCATTTGTTTTCACGCATTATCCTACGCATCGAAGCGGGATTCGAAATCAGTCCAGTGAACTGATTTCCCCGCGTAGGCGCTACGCACTTTTGCTGGAAATGCCCTAGTGCTTCTGGTCTGCGTAGCGAGCGAGACTGGAAAAGGCGAGCACGACCAGAAGCAGTGCTGGCAGCGCGATAAACACCACGCCGAAGCCGCTATGGCTGGCGACAAAGCCGATCAGTGACGGGGCCACCAGCATGCCGGAATAGCCAAGCGTCGTTGCAATCGACAGGCCGACACTTGGGTTTACGCCCGGCATGTTACCAGCCATCGAAAAGGCGATCGGCACCATGTTGGAAATGCCGATGCCGCAAATGGCAAAACCGACCAGCGACACATAAGGATCGGTGGAAAAGCCGACGATCAACATGCCGATAATGGCAATCACCGTGCAGGCGCGGAGCGTCCGCACTGCGCCGAAACGGTCGCGCACGAGATCGCCCGCAAAGCGCATTACCGCCATGGAGAAGGAGAAGGCCGCAAAGCCGAAGCCCGCCAGCGTCACCGACGCGCCCAGATCCTGGCGCATATGATAGGCGCTCCAGTCGATGATCGCACCTTCCGGCACCATCGAAAACAAAGCCATCACGCCGACAAGCCAGGGTAGCGGATTGCGTGGCAAGGTCAGCTTCTGCTTCTCGCCGCTCGGGTGATGGAACTTGTCGGCGATGACCGATGGCCACGCGACAGCGATCAGCCCCGCCGCAACAACGGTCGACACCAGCGCATGAACGGTCGAGCCGAACTGCGCGATGAGAAAGCCGCCGCTTGCCGCGCCGATAAGCCCACCGAGGCTCCAGAAGGCATGACAGGACGACATGATGGCGCGGCGCATGGATTTCTCCACAGCGACCGCATTGGCATTCATCGCCACATCCATCGCAGCCATCGTGCCACCGAAATAGAACATCACGATCACGGCAGTGACCACATTCGGCACCAGAGCAATGATCAGCAGAGCCGGAATGAAGGCGAGCGCGAAAATGCGCACCACAGCACCGGAACCGCGCTGCGCCGACAAAGCCCCGGCCACCGGCATCATGGATAGCGAGCCGATGCCGAAGACGAGGATCATCAGTCCCATGCCTGCGCTATCCAGCCCAAGGCGTGCGGCGAATTCCGGAATTTTCGGTGCCCAGCCACCGAAAATATAGCCATTTGCCAGAAAGAGCAGCGCAACAGCAATACGCTCTTTGGTGATCATCGGCGCGCGTGACAGCGCGGTATCTTCCCGTCCGGAAACCTGTTCCATGTATCCCTCAGCCACGGCCTGCTGCCGCGCGTAGTATATTCACGCTCGCCGCTACAAAGGGCGCGAGCAATTCTTCATCAGCATCCTGTTCAACAGCCATGACGCCGATATCGTCCAGTGAGACGACATCGTGCGCTGCGACAGTGCCAAGCTTGTCATTGGTGATTGCCAGTACGACAGACCGACTGCGGCTGGCAATGGTGCGCTTGAACTCGGCATCGTCCAGAAAAAGCGCCGTGACGCCGATTTCCGCCGCAACACCGCAGGCGCCCAGCACACAAAGATCGGGACGCAACAACTCCGCATCACGCAGGGCGCGTGCGCCGACCGCAGCGCTAACACGGCGATCAATCGGCCCGCCGATCATGATCAAATCAATATCGGGAGCAGCAAGCAGAATAGTGGCAATCGACGGCGTATTCGTGACAATTGTCAGCGCCTGGCCGCGTTCCACCAAAAGACGCGCCAAAGCCGTATTGACCGAGGAAGCATCCAGAAACACCGTCATGCCCGGCTTAATCAGGCCGAGCAGTACATCCGCCAGCGCTGCCTTGGCCTCCGTGCGTTCCACATCGCGCTCAGCCAGCGACAGCGATGACGGTGCAGCTTTCAGAGCACCGCCGTAAACACGCTTGCATAGCCCCGCAGCCGCCATTTCGCGCAAGTCGCGCCGGATCGTATCTTCCGACACGCCAAAGCTCTCGGCCAGCTCAGCCGCCAGCACGCGGCCCGACAGTTGCAACAGGTCCTGAATGCGCGCCTGTCTTTCATGAAGCAGAAGCTCCGTCGCCACTTATCTCTCCTAACACGCATAAACATGCATAAATCGGCACAAACATGCATATCAGAATTTGCGCACACTGCAAGCGCAAACAAAATGCCGCGCCTTTTAAGGGGCGCGGCATTTTCAATATCGGTGGTCAGAGGAATAGGCTTCTCTCTCCCTCATCCTGAGGAGCCGTTGAAAACGGCGTCTCGAAGGGCGAGGGAAACACACAGCGCCTGCCCTCGTCCTTCGACAAGCTCAGGATGAGGGGGAAGCGTGGTGCACATGGAGCTTGAAATCATCCGGCTCGGGCTGAACGCAAACTATTCCGAATACACAATCAGCAGGTCCTTCGCGTCGATCTGCTCGCCAGGCCGTACCAGCACTTCGGCAATCACACCGTCGCGCTCGGCATGAATGGCCGTTTCCATCTTCATCGCCTCGATGGAGAGCAGCACGTCGCCCTGCGAAACCTTCTGGCCACTGGCGACGGCAACCGTCGAGATGACACCCGGCATCGGCGCGCCGACCTGATTTTCATTACCGGTTTCCACCTTGCGACGGACACCACCTGAAGCGCCCTTGGCGCGGTTCGGCACCTTGATACGGCGCGGCTGACCGTTCAGTTCGAAGAACACGGTGACCATGCCCTTTTCGTCGGTCTCGCTCATCGCCTGATTGACAATCACCAGCGTCTTGCCGCGTTCCAGATCGACAAAGACTTCTTCCTCCGGCTTGAGGCCGTAGAAATAAACCGGCGTCGGCAGAACACTTGTCGGACCGTAGGTTTCCTGTGCGGCAGCGAAATCCGTGAAGACTTTCGGATACATCAGCGCGGATGCAAACTCCTGATCGTCGATCTTGCGACCCACGGTTTCCTCAAACCCGTTGCGCTCCGCATCGAGATCGGCGGCAGGCAGTAGCGAGCCGGGACGCACAGTGAACGGCTTTTCGCCCTTCAGTACTTTCTTCTGAAGCGCTGCCGGCCAACCCGAAGGCGGCTGTCCGAGATCGCCGCGCATCATCGACACCACGGAATCCGGGAAGGCGATATCCTTGTCCGGGTTCTCGACATCGCTGACGTCCATATCCTGGCTGACCATCATCAGCGCCATATCGCCCACCACCTTGGAGGACGGCGTGACCTTGACGATATCGCCAAACATGCGGTTCACATCGGCATAGGCCTGCGCCACTTCATGCCAGCGGGTTTCAAGCCCAAGCGAACGCGCCTGTTCCTTGAGATTGGTGAACTGACCGCCCGGCATTTCGTGCAGATAGACTTCCGAAGCCGGTCCCTTGAGGTCACTTTCAAAGCCCGCATATTGATTGCGCACGGCTTCCCAATAGAACGAAATGCGGCGGATTGATTCCGGATCGAGACCCGGATCACGCTCGGCACCGTGCAGTGCTTCCACGATGGAGCCAAGGCAAGGCTGCGATGTGTTGCCGGACAAGGCATCCATGGCCGCATCGACCACATCGACACCCGCATCCACCGCCGCCAGCACCGTCGCGGCAGAAATGCCGGACGTGTCATGGGTGTGGAAGTGGATCGGCAGATCGGTTTCCTCACGCAGCGCCTTGAACAGCACCCGCGCCGCAGCAGGCTTCAACAGGCCAGCCATATCCTTGACGGCGATGATATGCGCGCCTGCTTTTTCAACCTCTTTCGCCAGATTGACGTAATATTTGAGGTCATATTTGGCGCGTTCCGGGTTCAGAATATCGCCGGTGTAGCAGATGGCCGCTTCACAGAGCTTGTTTTCCTCCAGCACCGCATCCATCGAGACGCGCATGTTCTCAACCCAGTTGAGGCTGTCGAACACGCGGAACAGGTCGATGCCGCCACGCGCGGCTTCCCGCACGAAATATTTCACCACATTGTCCGGATAGGACTTGTAGCCAACGCCATTGGCACCGCGCAGCAGCATTTGCAGAAGCAGATTCGGTGCGCCTTCGCGCACCTGCGCCAGACGTTCCCACGGATCTTCCGTCAGGAAGCGCATCGACACGTCGAAAGTCGCCCCACCCCAGCATTCCAGCGAGAACAGGTTCGGCAATGCCTGCGCATAGGTATTGGCAATGCGCGCAATGTCATAGGTGCGTACACGCGTGGCCAGCAGCGACTGATGGCCGTCACGCATGGTCGTATCGGTGACGAGAACGCGCTTTTCATTGCGCACCCATTCGGCAAACTTCTTCGGTCCGAGACTGTCCAGAAGCTGCTTGGTGCCATCCGCAACCGGCGTGTCGCCAAACCACGGCACGCGCGGCTTTGCGGCATCCTTAGCCGGCTTGGCACGTCCCTTGGTTTCCGGATGACCGTTGACGGTCACATCGGCAATATAGGTCAGAAGCTTGGTGGCGCGGTCCTGTCGCTTTACCTGCTCGAACAGTTCCGGCGTCGTATCAATGAAGCGCGTCGTATAGTCGTTCGACAAGAACTTCGGATGATTGATGATCGCTTCAAGGAAAGTGAGATTCGTCGCCACACCGCGAATACGGAATTCACGCAGCGCACGATCCATGCGGCGAATGGCTTCCAGCGGCGTCGCGCCCGAAGCTGTGACCTTCACCAGCAGCGGATCGTAATAGCGCGTGATGAACGCGCCCGAATAGGCCGTGCCGCCATCAAGACGAATGCCGAAGCCCGACGCCGAACGGTAAGCCTGAATGCGCCCGTAATCGGGGATAAAATTCTGTTCCGGATCTTCCGTCGTGATACGGCACTGGAGGGCATGGCCGTTGAGACGAATATCTTCCTGACGCGGCACGCCTGATTCCGGCGTGCCGATGGCAAAACCTTCCAGAATGTGGATCTGCGCCTTGACGATATCGATGCCAGTCACCTGCTCGGTGACGGTATGCTCAACCTGAATGCGCGGATTGACCTCGATGAAATAGAACTTGCCGCTATCGGCATCCATCAGGAATTCCACCGTGCCTGCGCCGATATAATCGGTCGCATGCGCGATCTTCAGGCCGTAATCTGCCAGTTCCTGACGCTGCGCGTCGTTGAGATAAGGAGCTGGCGCGCGCTCCACGACTTTCTGGTTGCGCCGCTGGATGGAACAGTCGCGCTCGAAAAGATGCACGGCATTGCCATGCGTATCGCCCAGAATCTGCACCTCAACATGGCGCGCGCGTTCAATGAGCTTTTCGAGATAGACCTCATCCTTACCGAAGGCCGCCTTGGCTTCGCGCTTGGCTTCCGTGACCTCGCGGGCAATATCGGCTTCGGAGCGAATGGCGCGCATGCCGCGACCGCCGCCGCCCCAGCTTGCCTTGAGCATGACCGGGTAGCCGACCTGCGCTGCGAGCTTCTTGACCTCTTCCATATCATCCGGCAACGGATCGGTGGCTGGCACCACCGGCACGCCAATTTCGATGGCCAGATTGCGCGCAGCCACCTTGTTGCCAAGACGGCGCATGGTTTCCGGCTTCGGTCCGATGAAGATGATACCGTTTTCGGCACAGGCTTCGGCGAATTCCGGGCTTTCCGACAGAAGGCCATAGCCCGGATGAATAGCATCTGCCCCCGAAAGCTTGGCGACGCGGATGATCTCATCGATCGACAGATAGCTTTCGATGGGCCCCAGATCGCGAGGCAGATGCGGCCCGCGCCCGACCTGATAGCTCTCGTCCGCTTTAAAGCGATGCAGGGAAAGTTTGTCCTCCTCAGCCCATATGGCCACCGTTTTGAGCCCTAGCTCGTTGGCGGCGCGGAATACGCGAATTGCGATTTCGGATCGATTGGCGACCAGAATTTTCCTGATAGGCAAGGCAGATCTCCCTTACTGCAATGACGAAGGCGCCATTGCTTACCTTGCAATATGATCAAGCGCAAACAAACTGTGCAACCACCAATTAAAAACAGAATGCCCGACCAAAAGCCGGGCATTCTGATTAATTTTATAGCAATTTATGCCAATATATCAGGCAAAAGAGCAGTTCCTATTATGAAGCAATCATCAGAACTACTCTATGCATTGTCCAACGCATCGAAGCGGGATCAGAAATCAGTCCAGTGAACTGATTTCCTCGCGTAGACGCTTCGCAGTTTTGCTGGAAATGCTCCATTACTTCTGGAAGTAGTTATACTTGCCGTCTTCACCCTTGCGCCACTCGAACATGACATAAGGCGAAAGGCTCGGATCGCCCTTCTTGTCGAAGGAGATTTCACCCAGAACAGTCTTGAACGGACCCTTGTCCTTCATTGCGGTTGCAACTTCCTGCGGATCGTTGCTGCCAGCTGCATTGGCGGCGCTGACAAGCGACTGCACACCGGCATAGGCGTAGAAGGTGTAAGCTTCCGGCTCAAAACCCTTGTCGCGGAACGCCTTGATGAGTTCAGCGTTCGACTTGTCGTCGCGCGGGTCCGGACCGAAGGTGTTCATGACGCCGGCCACTGCATCACCGGCAATCGAAGCCAGTTCGTTGGAGACGATACCATCACCCGAAATGAACTGCGCCTTGAGGCCCTGATCGGCCATCTGACGGATCAAAAGACCGGCTTCCGGATGCATGCCACCCCAATAGACAGCGGTAATGCCTGCAGCCTTCATCTTGGAAATCAGCGCCGAGAAATCCTTGTCGCCCTGGTTCACACCTTCATAAAGCGTTTCCTTCATGCCGTTCTCGTTGAGCGACTTCTTGGTCTCATCGGCGAGGCCCTGACCATAAGGCGTCTTATCGTGCAGGATGGCAACCTTGCCGTCCTTGTAATGGTCGGCCATGTACTTGCCGGCAACGATACCCTGCTGGTCATCACGACGGCAGGTGCGGAAGGTGTTCCACAGTTCACGCTCGGTGAAGGTCGGGTTGGTGGTGCCCGGCGCGATCATCAACACGCCGTTTTCGGCATAGATGTCCGAGGTCGGAATGCTGACGCCGGAATTGAAGTGACCGATGACAAACTGAACGCCATCGCCAACGAACTTGTTGGCAACCGAAATGCCCTGCTTCGGGTCGGCGGCATCATCGCCATAGACGATGCTGATCTTTTCGCCATTCATGCCGCCCTTGGCATTTGCTTCCGCGACAGCGGCTTCAACGCCGCGCTTGATCTGTTCGCCAAAGGCTGCCTGGCTGCCTGTCAAAGGTGCGCCAACACCAACCATCACATCGGCAAAGGCTGCGCCGCCAAAAGCGACCAGAGCCGAAAGGCAAACGCCGCAGAACAAAGACTTTTTCATTTCGATTACTCCCACTTCAAACGCATCCAGTGAAAACCAAGCCACTGGCACCGCTCTGTCTCATTGTTATCGCGCATTATCCGACGCAATACCGCTGCGCAGTTTTGCTGGAAATGCTCCAGGCACCCTGCCGCCAGACAACAATCCCGGCGACCAAATGCGAATTAGAATGCGCACTGCCGGCAGGGATCGCAGCAGACGCTGCAAACCGCATGAGAAAACCGATATTCCATATGCCCGTTGCCGGGCGCAGTTTGGGGGAAATAAAACACCTCCGCCCGAATGACCGGCCTCCTCCCCAGAAGGCGAGATTAAACGTAGAGAATCACGCTACGCAAAATCACATAGGCAGGTAAATTCGCATAGCCATAAAAGTAAAGCATAGAAATCAACTACTTTCGGCGTTTTCCGCATGAGTTTATGCGTCCGCGGCGACTCCCGTGAAATCACCCCCGCCATAATCGATCCAACGCATTGTTTTAAATAGATATTTCATTCGCCAGACCGCACACGCCTATCAACACAATGCGGTATCACCCTTCAATAAGAGTCAGCTACTTTTTACAGACCTATATTAGCTGCCAGAAAGCAAAAATGCCCGGCACGATGGCCGGGCATTTTCCAATTGCGCAATAATGCTGCGTTATTACTTCTGCTGAATGTAGGTATATTTCCCGTCAGCGCCCTTTTCCCACTTGTACATGACGTAACCTGGGAGCTTCGGATCGCCCTTTTCATCATAGGAAATATCGCCGAGCACGGTCTTGAACGGACCCTTTGCCTTCAGCGCCTTCGCAACTTCCTGCGGGTCGTTGCTGGCTGCAGCCTTGGCGGCCTGAGCAAGCGACTGAACGGCCGCGTAGGAATAGAGCGTGTAGGCTTCCGGCTCAAAACCGGCGTCGCGGAACTTCTTGACGAGTTCAGCATTGTCCGGGTTGTTGCGCGGATCTGGACCGAAGGTGTTCAGCGTACCGGCAACAGCATCGCCAGCGATGGAAGCCAGTTCATTCGACACGATACCGTCGCCCGAGATGAACTGAGCCTTGAGGCCCTGGTCAGCCATCTGACGGATGATCAGGCCAGCTTCCGGATGCAAGCCACCCCAATATACGACAGTGACACCAGCCTGCTTGAGCTTGGCGATCAGAGCCGAGAAATCCTTTTCGCCGACGTTTACGCCTTCATAAAGGGTTTCCTTGGTGCCGAGCTCGTTCAGCTTCTTCTTGGTTTCGTCGGCAAGGCCCTGACCATAAGGGGTCTTGTCGTGAATGACGGCGATCTTCGCGTCCTTGAAGTTGTCGAAGATGTACTGGCCGGCAACGATACCCTGCTGGTCATCACGGCCGCAGGTACGGAACGTGTTCCAGAGCTGACGCTCGGTATAAACCGGGTTGGTTGCAGCAGGCGAAATTTCGAGAATGCCGTTTTCAGCATAGACTTCCGAAGCCGGAATCGAAACGCCCGAGTTGAAGTGGCCGACAACATACTTCACGCCATCGGCAGCGAACTTGTTGGCAACCGAAATGCCCTGCTTCGGATCCGAAACGTCGTCGCCGAGCGTAATCGCGATCTTCTCGCCGTTGATGCCGCCAGCATCGTTGATTTCCTTGATGGCGGCTTCGGCGCCTTTCTGGATCTGCGCACCGTAAACGGCATTCGGGCCGGTCAGCGGCGCACCGATGCCCAGAAGTACATCAGCCCATGCAGAGCCGCCAAAAGCCATCACAGCAGCAAGAGCCACGCCCGAAAAAAGATACTTCTTCATTTTTGGAACTCCCATCCTTGTATTTACCCCGAAGCGATGTTTTAGCACCGCCTTATTATCTTGCTGAATACTCAGCAATATCTACGCTGAATCATAATACTGTCAACGTGATCTTTTAAAAAAAGCTCCGCCGCGAACGGCGAAGCTTCGAATTATTTTGCTTTCCAGCTCAGCGGCGAAGCTTTTTCATAAAGCCAGCCATACTGCCGCACCATTTGTTTGGTGCGCGTGAACTGGAAGCCGATCGACCCAACGATCATCAGAACGATCGTGTCCACCAGATAATAGTGGAAGGAAAGCAGCGTTCCTTCAAACAGCGCGAAGTGGATGAAACGCACAGCAGCGCCCAGCGGGATCAGATAGACCAGAAGCTGCGGCAAGCTGCGCCAGGTCTGCGCGCAGGCGCGACCTGTCATCCAGGCAGCCCAGCCGCCCAGCACGCACGTGATGAGGAAAAACAGCCAGAAAGACGGTTCTTCGTAGAGAATACCTTGCATGACTTTCTCCTTAATGCCTTCCGCCTTCGAGATAGGCGGCGCGCACTTCCGGATCGGCCAGAAGATCACGGCCAGAGCCGCTCATCGTGATCGATCCGTTGACCATCACATAGCCGCGGTCGGCGAGCTTGAGCGCACCGAATGCGTTCTGCTCGACGAGAAATACCGTCAGGCCCTGTGTGCGGTTCAGTTCCTTGATCGCCTCGAAGATCTGCTTGACGATCAGCGGTGCAAGACCAAGCGAAGGCTCATCGAGAAGCAAAAGCTTCGGACGCGCCATCAACGCGCGAGCGATGGCCAGCATCTGCTGTTCGCCGCCTGACAGTGTACCGCCACGCTGGCTGATGCGTTCCTTGAGACGCGGGAACAGGTCGAACATCAGCTTCACGTCTTCTTCGAAGTACTTCTGATGATCGAGGCTCGCGCCCATCTGAAGATTTTCGAGAACCGTCATGCGCGGGAAGATACGGCGACCTTCCGGCGACTGCGCGATACGCAGCTTGGCAATCTCATGTGGCGGCATGGACGTGATGTCCTTGCCGTTGAAGAGAACGCGACCGGTGCGCGCCTTCGGCGAACCGAAAATCGTCATCATCAGCGTGGACTTGCCAGCGCCGTTGGCACCGATCAGCGCCACGATTTCGCCCTCGTCGACTGTCAGGTCGATGCCCTTCAGCGCACAGATATTACCGTAATAGGTTTCAACCTTTTCAACGGCCAGAAGCGGTTGCTTTTTCTGCATGGGATCAGCCTGCATCATTCGCCTCCCTTCTTCGGCTTGGCCGGAGCTTTTCGGCTTCGCGGCGCCTTTGCGGGAGCGGTCTTGTGGCTCGTCGGAACATCACCGGCTTCGACGCGGCTCGAGAATTCGGTCACCTGGCCAGCAGCCAGTTGCTTGGCCTGCCCCACCCAGTCTTCACGGGCGATGCGGCCATCGAATTCCAGATAGGTTTCGGCCTGCTTGATGTCAGCTTCGGACCATGCGGCGATCTGGTCGAAATGATAGATGCCGTGCTCGTTCAGCTTCTTTTCGTTAACCGCACCGATGCCCTTCACGAGCGTCAGATTGTCGGCCTTGCCATCGCGAGCCGCTTCCAATCCACCGGCAAGACGGGACACTTCCGCAGCCTTTTCCTGTTCGATCGCTTCTTCGGCAAGCTGCGTCGTAACAAGATCGATGGCATCGGTCACACCAGGCTTATCCGCCTCGTCGATCAGATCGGCGATTTCCTCGTCGTCGACGCCGAGATAAGCAGCGATAACGCGCGGATCGTTGCGGACTTCTTCCGGCGTGCCGTCGGAAATCTTCGTTCCATATTCCAGCACGATCACGTGGTCGGAAATTTCCATAACCACCGACATATCGTGCTCGATCAGCAGGAGCGACGTTCCGGTATCCTTGCGGATATCAAGCAGAAGCTTGTTCAACTCAGCCGACTCGCGCGGATTGAGACCTGCTGCCGGTTCATCGAGGCAGAGAATTTCCGGCTCAGTGCACATGGCGCGGGCGATTTCCAGACGGCGCTGATCGCCATAAGGCAGATCGCCAGCCGGATCGTCTGCGCGTGCAGTCAGATTGATCTTGTCCAGCCAGTAACGCGCCTTTTCGATGGCTTCCTTGGCGGCCTTCTTATAGCCCGGCAGGCCCAGAAGGCCGAGGATCGTGAAACCGGACGACCGCATCAGCGTGTTGTGCTGGGCGACGAGCAGGTTTTCCAGAACGGTCAGGCCTGAGAACAGGCGAATATTCTGGAAGGTACGTGCCACCTTGGCCTGTTTGGTGATCTGGAAATCCGGAAGACGTTCCAGAAGGAAAGTGTCGCCCGTGTTCCGATGCATGGTCAACATGCCGCCCGTTGGCTTGTAGAAGCCGGTGATGCAGTTGAAGACCGTCGTTTTACCGGCACCGTTCGGGCCGATGAGCGCGGTAATGTCACCACGCTTCACATCGAAGCTCAGATCGTTGATGGCGACGAGGCCACCAAAGCGCATCGACAGATGCTCAACCTGAAGAACGGTGTCTTTCTGAACCAGGTTTTTCTGAACATTGTCAGACATTGTCGCTGTCTCCGCCATCAGCCGTGCCCTTCCTTGGTAAAGGCACCCGACACCATCTTCTTTGCATGCAGGAACGCGCTTGGTTCTCGGCTTCCGACAAAGCCACGCGGTTTCCAGACCATGACGACCACCATAGCGAGGCCGAAGATCAGCATGCGATAGAGTTCCGGCGTAAAGTCGGGACCGAAGATTACCTTCAGGAAGCCCATTTCGCGCAGGATTTCCGTGCCGCCGATCATGACGACTGCAGCGATGGCGATACCGACGAGCGATCCCATACCGCCGAGAACGACGATGGCGAGGATAACTGCGGATTCAAGGAACACGAAGGATTCCGGGCTCACGAAGCCCTGACGTGCAGCGAAGAAGGAGCCCGCAAAACCACCGAACATTGCGCCCGTGGCAAAAGCCGTGAGCTTGGTGGTCGTGGTGTTGATGCCGAGCGAACGGCAGGCGATTTCGTCTTCACGCAGCGCTTCCCATGCACGGCCAACCGGCATGCGGCGCAGACGGATCGTAACCCATGCAGTCAGAAGCGCCAGCAGCAGAATGACGTAATAAAGGAAGAACTTGTAATGCGCCGGCGAGAAAGCAATTCCCATATGGGCGGCAAAACCATCCGGACCGGCCTTGAACGGCAGACCGAAGAAGGTTGCCTTGGCAATGCCCGAAATACCGAAGGTGCCCTTGGTGAGATCGGTCCAGTTGATGAGCACCAGACGGATGATTTCACCGAAAGCGAGTGTCACGATGGCGAGATAATCACCGCGCAGACGCAAGACCGGGAAGCCCAGAATGACGCCCCATGTTGCCGCCAGAATGCCTGCGATGGGCAGCAACATCCAGAACGACAGACCGAAATAGCTCGACAGGATCGCGTAGGAATATGCGCCGACAGCGTAGAAGGCCACATAGCCGAGATCGAGAAGACCGGCGAGACCAACGACGATATTGAGGCCCCAGGCCAGCATCACATAGATGAGGATCTGGACGCCGAAATTATCCACCCACTTGAGCGAGCCCTGCCAGCCCAGAGCCATGACGATCAGGATCGGATAGGCAAAGAGGAAGGCAACGCCAAGCTTGGAGAATTGGGTGCGGAAGAAGGACTGGCCTTCCGAGGCATCCACCGTACGCTTGCTCTTGGCGAGCTTACGCGCCTCGAGCTGCGGCTGCAGGAAGGCGACGAACAGGAAGCGTCCCGCTGCTGCCAGCGCAACCATAACGGCCAATGCGCCCCAGCGCTGTACCAGCACCAGTTCATTGTTGATGTTCTGCTCGGTCTTGAAACCGATGATCAGGACGAAGAGACCCAGCGCCAGAAGACCGGCGATGATACCTTCACGAATGGCCCGGCCAAAAAGGGAATCCGGGCGTGAACTCGACTGTACAGCCATGATTACACCTTTTCGACTTCAGGACGGCCAAGAATACCCGACGGCATGAAGATCAGCACGATGGCCAGGATCGAGAACGCCGCGACATCCTTGTAGTCGATCGAGAAATATGCCGACCAGAGCGCTTCGATCAGACCGATCAGCAGACCGCCGACAACCGCGCCCGGAAGCGAACCGATACCGCCCAGAACTGCAGCGGTGAACGCCTTGACGCCGGGGATGAACCCGTCGGCGAAGGAAATCACACCATAGAAGGACAGGTAAAGCGTACCGGCAACGGCTGCGAGCATGGCGCCCATCACGAAGGTGAGCGAAATCACGCGGTCGACATTGATGCCGAGAAGTGCGGCCATCTTGCGGTCCTGCTCACAGGCACGCTGCGCACGACCGAGCGATGTGCGATTGACGATGTACCAGAAGATCGCCAGCAGCACCGCCGTTACCACAATGACCACGATCTGCTTGAGCGAAATCGTGACACTGGAACCGAACAGGCTGTACGAGCCGTTCAGGAGCTGCGGAACCGGCTTGTTGCGCGGACCCTGCGTCACCTGGACGAAGTTGGACAAGACGATCGACATGCCGATTGCCGTGATCAGCGGTGCAAGGCGGAACGAACCGCGCAGCGGCCGATAAGCCACGCGCTCGATCGTCCAGCTCCACAAGCCGGTCATGAGCATAGCAACCACCATCATCAGAAGCAGAAGCAGCGCAATCGGCAGTGCTCCGATGAAGGTTGTGATGATTAGAAAAACAATCAGCGCCATAAAGGCGCCGAGCATAAAAACATCGCCATGAGCAAAGTTGATCATGCCAATGATACCATAGACCATCGTGTAGCCGATGGCGATCAGGCCATAGATCGAACCGAGCGCGAGCCCGTTGATCACCTGCTGGAGGAAATATTCCATCGAAAAGCCACCCATTTAACAAGCCGGAATCTTATTGGCGCATCATTATTTCGTGCACCCTCATTTTTTTCCCGGTCGATTACACCTAACGGCTGCATCAAGGAATGCAAGCCCCTTTCGTCTTAAACAAAAGACTAATTGCTTCATCCTTCTGCAAACCAGTTATGTCCCCTACTAAACGCCCCTTTCGCGTCCTTTTCTACCGAAACGGACGCCTTATCCCATGTTTTCCCCGAAGCCTCAAAGGGCAAGAAATTGGGTGGTTGGCCGCTTTTGGCTAACCGTACCCGTTTTACGCAACTGTGAAACCGTGAGCAAACGGATCCCGGTCATCGATGAAGATGGTATTATAACCTGTCATGCGTGCCCAGCCCGCAATTGACGGGATAATTCCCGGCAGGACGGTATCCTGGCCCGTTGCAGGGCCCGTGACTTCCACCGCACGCTCGACGCGACCATGGAACAGTGAACCGATGATGGATTCATGCACGAATTCGTCGCCCGGCTTCAGCTTGCCCTTGGCGGTGAGCTGCGCCATGCGTGCCGAGGTGCCAGTGCCGCAAGGCGAACGGTCAATGGCCTTGTCCCCATAGAAGACGGCGTTGCGGGCATGGGCTTCCGGCTTGGTCGGTTTGCCGGTCCAAAGGATATGCGTCAGACGGTTGATATCGGCCAGCAGTGGGTGCTGGAACTTGTATTTCTCGTTGAGACGCTGGCGCAGAACCGGGCTCCAGGCGATCAGCTGCAAGGCGCTGTAATCGGCCATGTCGGTGTAATTGTCCTGCGGCTCGACGATGGCATAGAAATTACCGCCATAGGCCACATCGACCTTGAGCGTACCGAGATCAGGGCATTCCACTTCCATGCCCTCGGCATAGAGGAAAGCCGGAACATTGGTGAGGCGCACGCGCTCCACATACTGGCCGTTCTGCTCATATTCGATGGCAACCAGACCGGCTGGCGTGTCGAGGTTGAGTTTGCCGGGCGTCTTTGGCGTGACGAGGCCCTGTTCAATCGCCATGGTCACCGTACCGATGGTGCCGTGACCGCACATGGGCAGGCAACCGGAGGTCTCGATGAATAGCACCGCCACATCGCAATCCGGGCGCGTCGGCGGATAGAGGATCGATCCCGACATCATGTCGTGGCCACGCGGTTCGAACATCAGGCCGGTGCGGATCCAGTCAAACTCGCGCAGAAAATGCGCGCGCTTTTCCATCATGGTCGAACCTTCGAGGTTCGGGCCGCCGCCAGCCACCAGACGCACAGGGTTACCGCATGTATGTCCGTCGACGCAGAAAAAGGAATGTCTTGCCATGATGGTCAGTTCCGAAAACGTTGAGGCTTGAATGGTTCGATGTCGATTGCGGGCTTCGCGCCGGTGATCAAATCGCGGATGAGGCGCCCGGTCGCTGCCGATTGCGTGAGGCCAAGATGGCCATGGCCGAAACCGTAGAAAATATTTCCGCCCGACGATGCGCGGCCGATAACAGGCACTGAGTCCGGAATGGACGGACGATAGCCCATCCACTCGCGTCCGCCTTCGGTTTTCAGGCCGGGCAGTAAGCGGGAAGCCTTGGTCAGCATCGCTTTGGAGCGCGCATAATTCGGCGGCAGATCAAGCCCGCCGAACTCGACCGCTCCGCCAACGCGCAATCCTGTCGCCATTGGTGTGACGACGAAACCATGACTTGGGAAGGTGAGCTGGCGCTTCACGTCGAAAGCACCCACCGGCAATGTGGTGTTGTAACCGCGTTCGGTGTCGAGCGGCACCGCGTCGCCGAACCCTTTGGCGAAATCACGCGAGAAAGCGCCGGTCATCACGATCAGGTTCTTCGCGCTGATTTCGGTGCCGTCCTCAAGACGCACACGCGCGCCGCCATCTGCCGGTTTCGCGCTCGTCACTTTCGCTTTCAGGAAGCGTGCGCCAAGGCGCTCCGCATAGGCCCAGACAGCCTGTCCGAACAGTTTCGGGTCGCTGACATTTTTCCAACCCGGCACGAAGGTTCCGGCCACGATGCGCGGGCTCAAACCCGGCTGCAATTCGGCCAGCCTTGCGCCGTGGACATGTTCATGCGCAATGCCAGCCTTCTCGCGAATGTCCCAGCTTGGCAGAGCAGCGCTCAGCTCGGCTTCGCTTTCATAGAGTTCCAGATTGCCGTTTTCCTGCAAACGGTCGCGCAACTCGGCACGGTCGATCAGCGCCAGCATTTCGCTTGCCGCAAGACGCATGATATTGGCCTGCGTGACAGCAGTTTTCTCCAGCGCTTGAGCGCTGCTGGAGCGCCAGAACTGATAGAGCCACGGCACCATTTTCGGGAAATAGGACGGGCGAATGGAGAACGGTCCCAGCGGGTCCATCAGCCAGCCCGGTACCTTGCGCATGACACCCTTTGAAGCCAGCGGCAGAATTTCGGAAAAGGCGAGCGCCGCAGCATTGCCGGAACTCGTTTCCTCGCAAATGCCCGTGCGATCAATGACCAGCACATCGCGTCCGGCTTCGGTCAGGAGAGCTGCCGTCACAGAACCGACAATGCCGCCGCCGATGATAACAATATCCTGCTGTCCCATTTTTTGCTGCTTGTTGGGATCAGATTTCATTCTTGTGCGGCTCCCCACCGATCCTTATGAGAGGCGTCATCACGGATGGAGCCCCTTGTCTTTGTCAATACCGGTTACCCGGTGCCCGAATTTCGTGCTTGCAATCCATGCCTGTCTGGAACAATGCGGGTTCGAAATCAGAGCGACTTTGAAATCGGAGCGCCAGCCCGTCTAACAAAATTTTGGAATAACACTATGCCGAAACCCGGTTAAAGCAAGCGGAGGCCCGGCATAGCTGCACCCTTGGTCCGTATTGATATATCAGAGATATATTTGTAGGATTGTTTCATGTCAATTGCCATCATGCAGGACACTGGACCCGATGACACAGACGAGCCTCCGCGAGCGGTCGATGAAAAGCGCCACCGGCAAACTGACAACAGCCATTGACGGTCTGGGCGGCGAAAGCCTTGCCGATCAGGCCTATCGCACGCTTGAACGCATGATCGTGACACTCGAACTGGAGCCGGGAGCTGTCGTCAACGAACGCACGCTCATCGAGCTGACAGGAATGGGGCGCACACCGCTGCGTGAAGCCATTCAGCGGCTTGCCTGGGAAGGACTGATGGAAGTCCGCCCCCGTTCCGGCATTGCGATCGCGCCGATTGACCCGAAGGATTTCGCCAAGGTGCTGGATGCCCGCGAAGGCGTCGAACGTGTACTGGCGCGCGATGCGGCCCGCTTTGGTAGCCCGCGCGATTATCAACGGCTGGAGGCGGCCGCCGCTGCCATGCGGAAGGCCATCCCAGATGAGGACGTGCAGTCATTTCTCGATGCCGACAAGGCCTTCGATATCGTTCTCGGCACCGCGGCCAACAATCCCTATGCGACCCGTCTGGCAGCCCCGCTTCAGACGCATAGCCGTCGCTTCTGGTTCCGCTTGCGCCCATCGGCCAGCATTACCGGCTCCGCCCATGCCCATGCCGCGCTCATCGAAGCCATTGTGTCCCGAGAACCGGAGCGCGCCAGCAATACGGCAAGTGAACTGATGGAATATCTGCGCACTCTTGCACCCTAACGCATACGGGAACTTCTACGCGAGCGCTCAGTCGTTCTCACGCCGTAAGAGGCCGATGCATTGGTATCGAAAACCATGCCGTCATCCGTATTCACATCGTTGAGCGCCCGCGCATAGGAATGCCGGGTGCCATGGCGCATATCCTTCGCCTGCACCGAAACGATGGAAACAATGGCCATGAGGCCCACCAGGGTCTGGGTCGAATAACGCATTTCCGACGCTCCCGTCAGGCAAAACACCACGGCACTTGTTCGATCCGTTCAACGGCGCTTTGTGTGTTGGTTTGAACGCACATCTTTTCGAAAGCCGACTCGCGTCTTTCTGGACATGCGTTCCGTCCGCAAAATTGTGGGACCAGTGAACGGTGAACTGGCGACCGAAAGATGGCGCAAGCCGACCGGCTTCGCGGCAGATTTTCACAAAACCGTGATTGAAATAAAAAAGCCGGAGCGAAGGCTCCGGCCGATTTCTCATGAACTGAGACGTTCGTTTAATGCGTCTTGTTCATCGATTCCGACATTTTGCGCAGTACGTTCAGTGCAACGCTCAATTCTTCATCGGTGACGCCTTCAAGCAGGTCCTCGCGCACGTCACCGGCGAGTTTCTCAACCTGCTCCGCCAGAACCTTGCCCTCTTCGGTCATCACGACACGCTTGGCGCGCCGGTCACCTTCGACCGTCTGGCGCTCGATGAACGACTGACGCTCCAGACCATCGAGCAGGCGAACCATGGTCGCATTCTCGATCTCCAGCGTTTCAGCCAGTTCCTTTTGATAAAGACCTTCCTGTTCAATCAGTGCCAGCAGCGTGCGCGCGCGCGCCAGTGTCAGGCCGCGCTCCTTTACCCTGGCGTCAAAAACGGTGCGAAGCTTGCGGTTCACCTTCGCCATGGCATCAATCATTTCTGCTCTGAGATCTGTCGTGCTCATATCCGATGCCTTATATATTAGTAAACTAACGATTGTGTTTCTGGATAAATGGCTCACGGTTCATTTTCAATGGTCACACGCGCAAGTCACGCAAGCGTGAAGTTTTTCCCTCAGCCAAGGGAGTAAAACCAAATAAGTTGTGCCTGAAGCCTGGATTTAAGAACCGAAATAACTTGAAAAAAGAATAGTCGTTAAAAAGAAAAATATGCGCTGCAAATGAAACCAAAAAGAAAAGCGGACCAAAGTCCGCTTCTCCATAAAATCTGTGAATTTCTTAGCCGATCAGCCCGGTATAACCGCGCCCTGCAGCGTCATCAGCTGGTGCAGGAAGATTTCGGCCTTGGTGCGATGCTCCGGCGACGTCGCATCATCGAGCGCCTTGCGGGCTTCATCGATGCGGCGCGTAATGTCCGACGGCTCAATGGCGTCGACATGCGTTGCGGATTCGGCCAGCACGGTGCAGCTCTGCGGGGTAATATCGGCAAAACCACCGAAAACCACATAAGAGTCGGACTTGCCGTCGGCAAGCTTCACCGAAACGACTCCCGGCATGATCGTCGACATCAGCGGCGAATGACCGGCGAGAGCCGTCAGATAGCCTTCGCTACCCGGAATGACGACTTCCGTCACCTGCGCGGAAAGCAGGAGGCGTTCAGGCGACACGAGTTCGAATTGGAAAGCTTGAGCCATGGTTCTCACTTAAATCTCAAGAGCGCGATCCCGAAACTGGAAACCGGTTTTCGAAAAAATCGTGCTCAAACAAATGAAGAGGTCGTCTCGGTGGGCCTATCGGCCCACCGGGAAACTCAATTCATCAAGCGGCTTCGGCAGCCAGCTTCTTCGCCTTTTCGATCGCTTCTTCAATCGAGCCGACCATGTAGAAGGCCGGTTCTGGAAGATGATCGTATTCACCTGCGCAAAGGCCCTTGAAGCCCTTGATGGTGTCGGCGAGGTCAACCAGCTTGCCTGGCGAACCGGTGAAGACTTCAGCAACGAAGAACGGCTGCGACAGGAAGCGTTCGATCTTACGAGCGCGCGCAACGGTCAGCTTGTCGTCTTCCGACAATTCGTCCATGCCAAGGATGGCGATGATGTCCTGAAGCGACTTGTAGCGCTGAAGGATCGACTGAACCTGACGGGCGACAGCGTAGTGTTCTTCACCAACGATCATCGGATCGAGCATGCGCGACGTGGATTCCAGCGGATCCACAGCCGGGTAAATACCCTTTTCAGCGATCGAACGGTTCAGCGTGGTGGTCGCGTCCAAGTGAGCGAACGACGTTGCCGGTGCAGGGTCGGTCAAATCGTCGGCAGGAACGTAAATTGCCTGAACCGAGGTAATCGAACCCTTGGTCGTCGTGGTGATGCGTTCCTGCATCGCGCCCATGTCGGTTGCCAGCGTCGGCTGATAACCCACAGCGGAAGGAATACGGCCGAGAAGAGCCGAAAGTTCCGAACCAGCCTGCGTGAAGCGGAAGATGTTGTCCACGAAGAACAGAACGTCCTGGCCCTTGTCACGGAAGTTTTCAGCAACCGTCAGACCCGACAGAGCAACGCGAGCGCGCGCACCCGGAGGCTCGTTCATCTGACCGTAGACGAGTGCGGCCTTGGAGCCTTCACCGCCACCGAGCTTGTTAACGCCCGATTCGATCATTTCGTGGTAAAGATCGTTACCTTCACGGGTACGTTCACCAACGCCAGCGAATACCGAGTAACCGCCGTGCGCCTTGGCGACGTTGTTGATCAGTTCCATGATGAGAACGGTCTTGCCGACGCCGGCACCCCCGAACAGACCAATCTTACCACCCTTGGCGTAAGGAGCGAGAAGGTCGACGACCTTGATGCCCGTTACGAGGATTTCAGCTTCGGTCGACTGTTCGATATACTCAGGAGCTTCCTGGTGGATCGCACGACGGGCAGTGGTCTTGATCGGACCAGCTTCGTCAACCGGCTCGCCGATGACGTTCATGATGCGGCCGAGGGTTTCCTCGCCAACCGGAACCATGATCGGGTTGCCGGTGTCGCGCACTTCGTGACCGCGAACCAGACCTTCAGTCGAGTCCATGGCGATGGTGCGAACGGTGTTTTCGCCCAGATGCTGCGCAACTTCGAGAACCAGGCGGTTGCCCAGATTGTCGGTTTCCAGAGCGTTGAGGATCAGCGGAAGCTGACCGTCTTCGAACTGTACGTCGACAACAGCGCCGATGACCTGAGTGATCTTGCCGACTGCGCCGGTCGTTGCAGCCTTGGGAGCTGCAGGAGACTTGCTTGCCGGAGATTTGGCGGCAGCCGCCTTAGCCGGTGTAGCCTTGGCCGGAGCCTTCTTCGCCGCTGCCGGCTTTGCTTCGGCCGCGGCGGTAGTTTTCGGGGTCGCTGCTTTTGCCATCGATCCTTACCTTCCGTTAGCATGGTCCCGGAAAGTTGCAGACTTCCCGGATAGACCCTGCGGTAAACCCTAGAGCGCTTCCGCGCCCGAAATGATTTCGATCAGTTCCTTGGTGATCTGAGCCTGACGCTGACGGTTATACGTGATCGACAACTTGTTGATCATGTCACCGGCATTACGCGTCGCATTGTCCATCGCGCTCATCTTCGCGCCCATTTCGCCCGCCACATTTTCCAAGAGAGCGCGGAAAATCTGGACCGAAATATTGCGCGGGATCAGCGTGCTCAGGATCGCCGCAGGATCAGGTTCGTACTCATAAATCGCATCGCCTGCAGTGTCCGCCTGCGCAACATCGCCAGTCGAAGCCGGAATGATCTGCTGTGCAGTCGGGATCTGTGCAATCACCGACTTGAATTCGGAATAGAACAGCGTGCAGACATCAAAGGCGCCTTGTTCGAACAGCTCGATCACCTTGTGGCCGATCTGGTCGGCATGCACAAAAGCGAGCTGCTTGACTTCGCGCAAATTGACGTGGTCGATGATCAGAGAGGCAAATTCGCGACGCAGAATATCTGCGCCCTTCTTGCCGACCGTGATGATCTTGACCGTCTTGCCTTCAGCGAGGAGCTTGCGGGTATGATCGCGCGCCAGGCGTGCGATCTGCGAGTTGAAACCGCCGCAAAGGCCACGTTCTGCAGTGCAGACGACGAGCAGATGCACGTCGTCCTTACCCGTACCGGCCATCAATGCCGGTGCATCTTCGCCGCTGACATTCTGCGCGATATTCGCGAGAACGGCACCCATGCGCTGCGAGTAAGGCCGTGCGGCCTCCGCAGCTTCCTGGGCACGGCGCAGCTTCGCCGCGGCGACCATTTGCATCGCCTTGGTGATTTTCTGCGTCGCCTTGACCGAGGCGATACGGTTTCTCAGATCCTTTAGTGAAGGCATCCGTTCATCCCGTCACAAAATTCAAGCAAAAGACTTGGCGAACGCGTCGACCGCTGCCTTGAGCTTTGCTTTGATGTTGTCGGTGAGCGCCTTTTCATCGCGGATCGCATCCAGCACATCCTTGTGCTCGGTGCGCAGCGAAGAAAGAAGACCTGCTTCGAACTTGCCAACCTGGTTGACGGCGATCTTGTCGAGATAGCCATTCACGCCGGCGAAAATCACGGCAACCTGTTCTTCCGTCTTGAGCGGCGAGAACTGCGGCTGCTTGAGAAGCTCGGTCAGACGTGCGCCACGGTTCAGCAAACGCTGGGTCGAGGCATCGAGATCCGAACCGAACTGTGCGAAAGCGGCCATTTCACGATACTGGGCGAGCTCGCCCTTGATCGAACCGGCAACCTGCTTCATGGCCTTGACCTGAGCCGAAGAACCAACGCGCGAAACCGACAGACCGACGTTAACAGCCGGACGGATACCCTGATAGAACAGGTTGGTTTCGAGGAAGATCTGGCCGTCGGTGATCGAGATCACGTTGGTCGGAATGAAGGCCGAAACGTCGTTGCCCTGGGTTTCGATGACCGGCAGAGCCGTCAACGAGCCAGCGCCGTTTTCGTCGTTGAGCTTTGCAGCACGTTCCAGAAGACGCGAGTGCAGATAGAAAACGTCGCCCGGATAAGCTTCACGGCCCGGAGGACGACGAAGCAGAAGGGACATCTGACGGTAAGCAACAGCCTGCTTGGACAGATCGTCGTAACCGATGAGAGCGTGCTGACCATTGTCACGGAAGTATTCGCCCATTGCGCAACCTGCGAACGGAGCGAGGTACTGCATCGGAGCCGGATCGGAAGCGGTCGCAGCGATAACGATCGAATATTCGAGAGCGCCGCGTTCTTCGAGAACCTTGACGAACTGAGCAACAGTCGAACGCTTCTGGCCGATAGCAACGTAAACGCAATAAAGCTTTTCGCTGTCCGGGCCGTTGTCGTGGATCGGCTTCTGGTTCAGGAAGGTGTCGAGAATGATGGCGGTCTTGCCGGTCTGACGGTCACCGATGACCAGCTCGCGCTGACCACGACCAACCGGGATTAGAGCGTCAACCGCCTTGAGGCCGGTCGACATTGGCTCATGAACCGACTTGCGCGGGATGATGCCCGGTGCCTTCACGTCGACGCGGCGACGCTCGGTAGCAACGATTGGGCCTTTGCCGTCGATCGGGTTGCCGAGAGCGTCAACGACGCGGCCCAGCAGGCCCGGACCAACCGGCACGTCAACGATGGCGCCGGTACGCTTAACGACGTCGCCTTCCTTGATGTCACGGTCGGCACCGAAGATAACGACACCAACGTTGTCGTTTTCAAGGTTGAGCGCCATGCCGCGAATGCCGCCGGGGAATTCGACCATTTCACCAGCCTGAACATTGTCCAGACCATAGACGCGAGCAATACCGTCGCCGACGGACAGAACCTGACCGACCTCGGAGACCTCAGCCTCCTTGCCGAAGTTCTTGATTTGCTCTTTCAGGATAGCGGAAATTTCCGCAGCGCGGATGTCCATCAGCCGACCTCTTTCAGTGCAAGCTTGAGAGAAGATAGTTTGGTGCGAAGGGACGTGTCGATCTGACGCGAACCCATCTTGACGATAAGACCGCCGAGGATCGACGGATCGACGGTGACGTTAATCGTCACGTCCTTGCCGGCCACGCTCTTCAGCGTTGCCTTCAATTCGTTTTCCTGCGCAGCGGTGAGCGCATGCGCGGAAGTGACATCGGCGGAAACTTCTCCGCGATGTTCAGCAGCAATCTTGTGGAATGCGGCGATGATGCCCGGCAGGGCGAAAAGGCGGCGGTTCGCTGCGACGACGCGCAGGAGATTTCCGACCAGACCCGTGATGCCCGCCTTGTCGGCAATGGCGCCGATCGCATGGAGCTGGTCTTCCGAAGAAAATACCGGACTGGAGATCAGACGCTTGAGGTCCTCGCTTCCGCTCAGAAGCGCCTCGAAACGAACAAGATCTTTCTCCACAGCAGCAACGGACTTGGCTTCGAGCGCCAGCTCGAAAAGCGATCCGGCGTAACGCTGTGCCACACCTGAAATGAGCGAAGACGTTTCAGCCACGAACAACCTGCTCTCTACGTTGAAACCATCCTTTTGGGGCCCATTATTGCTCAGGACGCCAAGCCGATGATTTTATTGAATGTTTCCGGAAAACCACTGACGCGCGAGCACGTCAACACCGAAATGTGATTGCCGTCTAGCATAGACGAACAGGACTCGCAACACGCGAATCCCGCACTTTTGTGTAAGTTTTGTCGCGTTTTCAGATCAAAAAAGTCGCAGGGTTAACCGATGAAGCCAAAAGCGTAGAGCAATGGCCCGGCGGCCAGAAGGAATTCTACAATTCCTGCCAACCAGTTATAGATGGTGCCGCCCCTATCCGACATCATCGAGACGAAGCGACCGAACAGCGCAAAGCCCCATGCCACACCCAAAACGATCCACAGGTAGGGCTGTGCAAAGATGAGAGCGCCAAGACCGAGAGCGAGATAAGGACCAGCCAGCACCGCGCGGATGGAGCTGAAGGCTTCCGGACGGGCATTAATCGGCTGCAACCGCAACAGCTTCATGGTGATGCCGGGCGCAAACAGCATGACAATGCCCGCAAAAGCAGTCACGGCTGCCGAGCTCCAGGCGAGCCATTCGCCGGTCGTGGTGGGAAGATAGAATTCCATCGTATTCACCTTCTTCGTTTTAGGCCCTATAGCGGATAATTCTCCGCGATTCCATGTCGCTTCCGGTCACAAGAAACTCTGGGGATCTATGTCCACTTGAACGCGGATAGACCCTCGCTCCTTTGGCGAAGCCGCTAGTAAAGCGCGGATAAAGGATTGAATATCCGCGCGTTTTGTCCCGTGGATCAATATCCGGAAACGATGCCGTCCGCGCACCAGCGCCAGCGGCGCTTCGGCTGGACCGAGCACCGAAATCTCCGAAGAGGACGGTGCTGCACGACGAAGAGCGCGGGCGTGGTTTTCAGCATCCGGACGATTATCGGCAGAGATGATCAGCGCGGCCAGCCGCCCGAATGGCGGCAGCGCGCTACGCTCCCGCTCCTCGATCTCGCGAGCATAAAACGCCTCGGTATCGCCGCTGACGATGGCGCGCATAACCGGATGGTCCGGTTGGTAAGTCTGGATCAGACCGAGACTCTTGCGGCCCGTTCGGCCTGCGCGCCCGGTCACCTGATTGAGAAGCTGGAAGGTGCGTTCGGCGGCGCGCGGGTCGCCATTGGCCAGCCCCAGATCGGCATCCACCACGCCCACCAGCGTCATATTGGGGAAATTGTGCCCCTTGGCGACAAGCTGGGTGCCAATGACGATATCCGCCTCGCCCTTCGCAATGGCATCGAGTTCCAGACGCAGCCGCTTCACGCCTCCCGCCATATCAGACGAAAGCACTATGATTCGCGCGTCGGTGAAGGTCGCCGCAACTTCTTCCGCGATGCGTTCCACGCCTGGACCGCAGGCGACCAGATGATCAAGCGTGCCGCATTCCGGACAGGCTTCGGGCGTCGGCTCGTGATAGCCGCATTGATGGCACATCAACTGGCCGCGAAAGCGATGCTCGACCAGCCAGCTTGAGCATTGCGGACACTGGAAACGATGGCCACAGACGCGGCACAAGGTCAGCGGCGCGTAACCGCGACGGTTGAGGAACAGCAGCGCCTGTTCGCCGCGTTCCACGGTCTTGCCGACGGCTTCGGTGAGCGCAGGCGACAGAAAGCGCCCCGGTGGCGGCGGTGATCGCCGCATGTCGATGGTCTTCAGATCGGGAAGTGCAGCTTCCGCATAGCGCCCATAAAGCTTGATTCGCTTGTAACGGCCCTGATCCGCATTGACCTGACTTTCGATCGAGGGCGTGGCCGAGGCAAGCACCACCGGAAAGCCGCCGATGTGGCCGCGCACGACAGCCATGTCGCGAGCATTGTAGAAGACCCGGTCTTCCTGTTTGTAAGCCGGATCATGTTCCTCGTCGACGACGATCAGGCCCAGCTCCTTGAAGGGCAGAAACAGCGCCGAACGGGCACCAGCAACCACGCGCACCGTGCCTTCCGTGACCTGCCGCCAGACGCGCTCACGCGTGCGCGGCGCGAGGTCGGAGTGCCATTCGGCGGGCTTGGCTCCAAACCTGTTGTGGAAGCGGTCGAGAAACTGCTGCGTCAGGGCGATTTCCGGCAGGAGAATCAGCACCTGCTTGCCCTGCTCCAATGCCTTGGCGACGGCTTCGAAATAAACTTCGGTCTTGCCAGAGCCAGTGACACCATCAAGAAGCGAAACAGAAAAACAGTCTGCCGCGACGGAATCAGAGAGCATTTCGGCGGCTGCCTGCTGGTCTTCCGAAAGCGTGGCGCGGGCATAATCCGTATCCGGCTTCGCCACCACGGCGGGCGGCGGCAGCATCACTTCCTCGAAGATGCCTTGCGCCTTCAACCCTTCCACGACCGTCGTCGAAACACCAGCCGCATGGGCCAGACCGGATCGCGTCCAGGCAAGCCCGTCGCGAGCAAGCTCCATCACTCGCGCACGGGCATCCGTCATGCGTTCCGGCTCGCCGCCTGAATAGCGCAAGCCCGGTACCGATGGCTCGGGATCGAAGGCCGCAGGCACGCGCAACACCATGCGCGCCACCATGCCGGGCGGAGAAAGCGTGTAGTCCGCAGCCCAGCGCATGAAACGAAGCATCTCGCTATCCACCGGCGGACAATCGAAAACTTCAGAAATAGATCGCAATTTTTTGGCATCGACCGCATCGGTTTCGCCTTCGCAGACGATACCCGCAACTTCACGCGGTCCGAGCGGGACGCGCACGATCGACCCGGGCTGGACGTTCATGCCCTCCGGGACCATATAAGAATAAGGCCGTTCTGCTGGCATAGGCACCAGCACCGGAACCACGCGCGGCGCGAGGCTCGGAAAGAGGCCTTGAACGGGGTTAGCAATATCGTGCGAATCTTTCGACATGATCGCGTGACCTTGGCGCGGCTTTGCGCTAAAGAAAAGCCACCTTCCGGGACTTAAATGGATTTAGCTCCCAAAAACCACCCGCGCTCATTATGGAGGAACGCTGTTATGAAGTTTTTCGTGGACACTGCGGACGTCAAGGAAATCCGCGAACTGAACGACCTCGGACTGGTCGATGGCGTGACCACCAACCCGTCCCTCATCCTGAAGTCGGGTCGTGATATCATTGAAGTTACCAAGGAAATCTGCTCCTTCGTCAAGGGCCCGGTTTCGGCTGAGGTTGCTGCGACCGAGTATGAGCAGATCATGAAGGAAGCGGCCGTCATCTCCAAGATCGCAGACAATATCTGCATCAAGCTGCCGCTGACGCTCGACGGCCTCAAGGCTTGTAAGGCCCTGACCTCGGACGGCCACAAGACCAACGTGACCCTCTGCTTCTCGGCCAATCAGGCACTGCTTGCCGCCAAGGCTGGCGCGACCTTCGTTTCGCCGTTCATCGGCCGTATCGACGATATGGGCGTCAACGGCATGGAACTGATCGCCGAAATCCGCACGATCTTCGACAATTACGATTTCCGCACCGAAATTCTTGCCGCTTCGGTTCGTACCGTCAATCACGTCAAGGAAGCAGCGCTTATCGGCGCCGATGTCGTGACCGCACCTCCGGCAACGCTGAAGGCGCTCGTCAAGCATCCGCTGACCGACAAGGGCCTCGAAACCTTCCTCGCCGATTGGGCGAAGACCGGCCAGAAGATCGCCTAATCAGCGACCTTTCCAGACAGATGGAAGGCGGGCTTATGGCCCGCCTTTTTTATTGCGGCTCACTATTCCAGAACCGTCTCGCCATCCTGCTTGCTCACGCGGATCGGCCTGCTGCCGCATTGCTCGGCAATGGCATGGGCGAGCGCGCTGGAATGGGTCACCACCCAGATCTGGCTGCGTTCGGATGCCTGCGCGATCATTCTGGCCAGCGACGGGATCATATCCGGGTGCAGGCTCGCCTCGGGCTCGTTCAACGCGACCAGCGGCGGCAGACGATAGGACAGAAGCGCGCCTGCCAGCGCCAGCAGGCGAATCTGCCCGTCCGACAATTCGCCCGGCCGAAAAATACGGGGCGGGAAAGCCGGGAAATTCAGACCAAAACTGGCGGTTTCTTCCGGATAGGGAACGACCAGTTTAGCGCCATCCAGCGCCTCTGCGATAAAACGGTCGAGATCGACCGTATCCTGACGGATATGAGCAAGCGTGGCGAAGACTGAGGCGAGATTGCCGCCATCCTCGTCCAGCATGGCCGCTGTGGCAGCGATGGAAGGCTGACGCGCCGGTGCGTCGCGATCGCTTCTGAAGCCGTGATAAAAGCGCCACCCGCGCATTTGCGCCGAGAGGTCGCCGATTTCCGGATAATGCCCCGACTGGCCGAGCACCGCCAGCCCGCTTTCCGATGTCAGAAGCCGCGCGGGATGCTCCATGCGCCGCCCCGCCCCGTCGCGGGCAAAAACCGCCGGGCCGCGCCGATCCATGAGATCGACCGGGCGGCGACCTGTATCGAGATTGAGCTGCTCTTCCTTGATCTGCGGCTCGAACGGAAAGGCGCCGGACACTGGTGGTGGCAAACCCGCCTCGATCCGATAGGACAGGCGCGATGCCAGCCTTTCATCTTCGAAATCCGCTTCCAGAATAATCCGCGCCGATTCGTGCTTGCGACGACCGCCGCTCCACATGGCCGACTGCATGCCGCCTTCCCGGACAATCTCTGTCGAAAAATTGCCTTCAGCAGCCGCCTTGATCAGTTGCAAAGCCCGATAGAGGTTGGATTTGCCAGCGCCGTTTTCACCGACGAACACCGTCACCTGCCCAAGATCAAACCGGACAGAACGCAGCGAACGATAGCCTTTGGCCGAAAAGGAAACGAGGCGCATGATCTCCGCAACAGGCTGACACAATAAAGGGCGGCACAAACCGTGCCGCCCTTTATATCGATCTTGATACGAACCACAAATTCCAATCAACCAGCCAAGGCTGTTAGGGGCAGTCCGGGCTGAGAGCCGATTGTGTTTTACCGGCGCATTATTCCCATTTCATCTCGCCCTTGATGACCTTGGCTCCCAGTTCCAGGCTGCTTTCGCCGCCCAGATCCGGATAGCGCTTCTTCATCGCGGCGATAAGCTCTGCGCTGTCCTTGGCCTTCGCGGCCTCTTCATCGAACGCAGCGATATAATCACGGGTGAATTTGATCGCAGAAACATCGGTTGCAGAACCAGCCTTAATGTGGGCGGGGACAACGACTTCAGGATTGCGTGCGGCAATCGCATCCAGCGTCTTGATCCAAGCTTCGCGCTGCGCCAGGTCTGGCGTATCGGCCAGCCAGATATGTTCGCCTGCGCCGATCAGGACGCCACCGAACACGGCCTTCAGCGATGGCACCCAGAGATAGCGACGATTCTTCATGCCTTCAGCCGGAACGACCTCGATCTCGTTGCCTTCCAGCGTGAGTGTCTTCTCATCCGATGCCTGCGGCAAAACAAGGTCAGACAAGCTCTGCGGACCATTCTCCTTGAGTTGCGGTCCCCAGACCTTCAGCTTTGTCTCGACATTGCCGTTGATGGCTGCAACGGCCTCAGGGGCAGCAATGATTTTGACATCGGGGAAAGCCGACTTGATTTCACGCAGATTGAAATAATAGTCGGGATCGCTCTGGCTGACATAGACCGTGGTGAGCTTCTTACCGGTTTCCTTGATCTTCTCGGCAACCGCCTTGCCATCGGAGAAGGTGAAACCACCATCGAGAAGAATGGCCTCTTTCTCTCCGGTCAACAGAACCGGTGTCCGGTTGAAGCCATTCTCGTCGGCCTGAAAAAACTGCCACTTCAGCGGTGCCGCTTTTTCCTGTGCGGCTGCCGGGCCAGCAACGGCCAGCCCTGCCACGCCTATTGCCGCAAAGACCGCGCCTCGCAAAACATCTGAAAATCGCATCATCTGAATACTCCTGAAATTATGATTGAACCGACGGCAATACCGAGCGGCTTTCATGCGTGACGCTTCGGGCAAGTCCCTTCCCATTTTTCGCGTCACGCCTCGGGCAATATGCAAATTGTAAATTAGTTCATTTGAAACAAGGAGTTATAAAAATGTTTGCAGGGAACAGCGATGTTACCTTGCTGAATTCCTTGAGCCTTTTTGCAATAAAAGAAATAAAAAAAGCGGCGCTCGGAAGCGCCGCTTTTTGGACTTCAGACCAAAGAACCGATCAGAGCTTCGAGAGCTTCTGCGCCAGTGCTAGGAAAACCTGCTCGGCCAGCTCTTCCGCAGCGCGCTTGCGCGCATCGCGTTCTGCACGAAGGTTTGCGAATTCCTGACGCGGACGATCAAAGGAAGCGCCCGTCGTGCGTGTACCGGTGGCAAGCGGCTTGCCGTCCTTATCACGCAGCACGAAATTCGACGTCGCCTTGACAATACCAGCCGATGGACGGCCCGTACGGTCGGTCTGATCGCCGATATCCACGCTCACGGCGGAAATCGTGCTCGTGCTCAGGCCGAGGCTGAGACGATACATCGGATTGGCTGGCTCGCCAGCGCCACCACCTAACAGGAAGATGAGGCGATTGCGAACCTGCTGACCATATACGTCATGAGCCGCATCAACGGACACGGAAGCAAGCTTGGTACGCATATCCGGCGTCACGCTGCCGCCGATCGAACCACCAGCGCCGCCGCCCGACGAATAGAGCGGCTGTACCGTGCAGGCAGCCAGAAGAGCCGCAGCTCCCACAGCCACAAAAGCGACGCGGAAAGTCTTGATTGCGGAGAGGAAACGATCAGGCAACGACATTGACGATCCTTTGCGGCACCACGATAATCTTCTTCGGCGAGCCCCCGTTGAGCGCAGCCTTGACGAAGTCAAGTTCGAGCACCGCCTGCTGAATGCTAGCTTGATCAGCGTCGCGGGCGATTGTCAAATCCCCACGCTTCTTGCCGTTGATCTGTACGGGCATCACAATCTCGTTTTCCACCACCAATGCGGCATCGAATGCCGGCCATGGCGCGCGGGCGACCAACGTTTCCTGTCCGGCGATCTTGCCGCCCAGTTCCGTCAGGCACTGTTCGGCCAGATGCGGCATCATCGGCGCGAGCATCTGGATGAGCTTTTCCGTGGCATCACGAACGGCGCCCTTCAACTCGTCATCGGCCTTGTCCGAGGCGACAAGCTGCAACGGTGCTGCAAGCGCATTCACCAGCTCATAAAGACGCGCAACGCCGCGATTGAAGGCGAGCTTTTCAATATCGTCGCCAACAGCGTTGACCGTCTTGTGCACGGCCTTGGAAACGGCAAGGGCTTCGCCCTGCGAACCGGTCTTGGGCGCAACATCTTTCAGATGCTCGGCCGCTTCCGATACCAGACGCCAGACGCGCTGCACGAAGCGATGCGCACCTTCAGCACCGGCTTCCGTCCAGATCACGTCACGCTCAGGCGGCGAATCGGACAGCATGAACCAGCGCGCAGTATCTGCACCATAAGAAGAGATGATATCGTCGGGATCGACGACATTCTTCTTCGACTTCGACATCTTCTCGATGGACCCGATTTCGACCGGCGCGCCGCTATCCAGCATGGATGCCGTGCGCTTGCCGTCAATGTCCTCGATGCGGATATCGGCAGGCGCAACCCACTGGCCATCGGCCTTGTAGGTTTCATGCACGACCATGCCCTGCGTGAACAGGCCCTTGAAGGGCTCGTCCAGACCGACATGACCTGTGGCCTTCATGGCGCGGGTGAAGAAGCGCGAATAGAGCAGATGCAGGATCGCGTGTTCAACACCGCCGATATACTGGTCGACCGGCAGCCAGCGATCAGCAATCGCACGATCCGTCGGCTCATTTTCCCAAGGAGCCGTGAAGCGCGCATAGTACCAGGACGAATCGACGAACGTATCCATCGTGTCCGTCTCGCGACGGGCTTCGCCACCGCATTTCGGGCACTTCACATGACGCCATGTGGCGTGACGGTCCAGCGGATTGCCCGGACGGTCGAAATCGACATCATCCGGCAGCTTGACCGGCAGGTCGGCGCGCGGCACCGGATTGACGCCACAGCTCTCGCAATGGATCATCGGGATCGGGCAGCCCCAATAGCGCTGGCGCGAAATGCCCCAGTCGCGCAGACGGAACTGCACCTTGCGCGCGGCTTGCGGCTGATTGCCGAGCGTGGACTGCTCCAGGCGGTTTGTGACCTCGTTGAAGGCTGCTTCCGGCGTCATACCATCAAGGAAGCGCGAATTGATCATCACACCGTCATCGGTATAGGCCGTGTCGGTGATGGCAAAAGTCGCAGCATCGTCGCCCTTCGGCAGAACGACCGGCGTTACCTTCAGCGCATATTTGTTCGCGAAATCCAGATCGCGCTGGTCATGCGCAGGACAGCCGAACACAGCGCCCGTGCCATATTCCATCAACACGAAGTTGGCGACATAGACCGGCAGCTCCCAGTTATCGTCGAACGGATGCTTGACCTTGACGCCGGTATCGAAGCCCTTCTTTTCAGCGGTTTCAAGCGCTGCAAGCGAGGTGCCATGCTGGTGGCATTCTTCGATGAAGCCGGTGAGCGGCGCATTGTTTTCTGCAAGCTTCTTGGCGAGCGGATGGTCAGCGGAAATAGCGACAAAAGCCGCACCGAACAGCGTGTCGGGACGCGTCGTGTAAACCTCGATTTCCGAAAAGCCTTCCGGCGCGGTCTTTCCATCGAGCGCGAAACGAACCTGCAAGCCTTCCGACTTGCCGATCCAGTTGCGCTGCATCAGGCGGACTTTTTCCGGCCATTGGTCAAGCGTGTCGAGACCGGCCAGCAATTCTTCGCTGAAATCGGTGATCTTGAAGAACCACTGCGTCAGTTCGCGCTGTTCGACCAGCGCGCCAGAGCGCCAGCCGCGGCCATCGACCACCTGCTCATTGGCGAGCACGGTATTGTCGACCGGATCCCAGTTGACCTTGGAGGTCTTGCGCGTCACCAGACCTTTTTCGAACAGGTCGATGAACAGCATCTGCTGACGGTGATAATATTCCACATCGCAGGTCGCGAATTCGCGCGACCAGTCGAGCGACAGGCCCATGGACTTGAGCTGACGCTTCATCGTGTCGATGTTCTGGTAGGTCCATTCCTTCGGATGCACCTTGTTCTGCATCGCCGCGTTTTCCGCAGGCATGCCGAACGCGTCCCAGCCCATCGGATGGAGCACGTTGAACCCCTTGGCGCGCTTGTAGCGGGCGACGACATCGCCCATCGCATAGTTGCGCACATGGCCCATATGGATGCGCCCCGATGGATAGGGGAACATCTCAAGCACATAATACTTCTCGCGCGGATCGCTGTTGTCCGTTTCGAAAGTCCGGTTTTCTTCCCAGACTTTCTGCCAGTGAGCTTCCGCCACGCGCGGATTATAACGTTCGGCTGCCATGTCCGTATTTACTCGTACGAAGGTGATGCAATAAGGAGAGTCGATATTTAATGGCGACCTTCACCACGTATTGGCGAAAGCGTCAACCTTTTGCGGATGAAAAGCCTGAAAGCGAGAGTTTCATGTCAGATATCGTCACGAACCTGAACACGGTCAAGGCCGCAATCGCCACTGCCGAAAAGGAAGCGCATCGCAACAAAGGCTCGGTCACGCTCGTCGCCGTGTCGAAAACCTTCGATGCGGATGCGATCCGCCCGGCGCTCTATGCCGGACAGCGCGTCTTCGGCGAAAACCGCGTGCAGGAAGCGCAAGCCAAATGGCCTGAACTGCGCGATGATTATTCCGGCGTTGAACTGCATCTGATCGGCCCGCTGCAATCGAACAAGGCCGCCGATGCCGTTGCCCTGTTCGACGTCATCGAAACCGTCGACCGCGAGAAGATCGCAGCCGCCCTTGCCGACGAAATCAACAAGCAGGGCAAGAGCCCGAAACTCTACGTGCAGGTCAATACAGGTCTGGAAGAGCAGAAGGCCGGCATTGCACCGAAGGATGCCGTTGCCTTTGTCGCGCGCTGCCGCAGCGAACATGGCCTCGCCATCGAAGGACTGATGTGCATTCCACCGGCAGATGAAAACCCGGGACCGCATTTTGCCCTGCTGGAAAAGCTCGCCCGCGAGGCTGGCGTTGAAAAGCTCTCCATGGGCATGTCGGGCGATTATGAAACCGCCATCGGCTTCGGCGCAACTTCGGTTCGTGTCGGCTCGGCGATTTTTGGCCACAGGTAAAGCGCAGTAACTACCAGTATTATTTTGATATTATTGTAATATTCTGTGAATTCTATTTAATAAGGAGAAATATGATGATCAGAAATGTTACTATAAGAAGTTTTCGCACAGGACGTTATTTAACTGCGACGGGAGGACAATTCGGCCCTAATTCTTACAATGTTTCTATGCAAACAGAATTTAACTCTGATAAAAATGTCTGGACTGTACCAACATATATCAGTAGAGATCCATCATATATACAAATAAAATCAACTTTAAACACACAAAACTCCCCGGCTTACCTTGGATTTGAATCAAATACATCTGTATTAAACGAAAACAAAGTTCACTATACGGCTGCATATACTGAATATTATCAAGAGATAATACTTTATAAATTTACAAAATTTGAATCTATTTTAGAGATAAATTTAATAGAATTTACATCAGATAGAATCTATAGTCTTTATGCCCCTGAAAACAGTGTACAGGATTCTTTTTTTAAAGAAAAAACGAAACCTGGAGAAATTATGTCAGCAGAAGATCTCTTTATATTCGCTGATTATAATGGTTAACCGGCAGCACCCCATCGTGCAATAAAATGGTGTTCAACACATTGCCGTATCACCGTATACGCTCACACCAGCGCAATCCACACCGTGCATCCGAGTGTTAGTTCGACATGCAGTGAAAAGGCAAACAGAAACTCCTTGTAGCCCTTAAGTATAACCTCCCGCAACCATGACAATCTCCATGGTTGCGGGCGCTAGTATTTTGATACCAACATGTGATGTTTCGGATTGACAACAAAAACTTCCGGCCTTGATTTCCAACGTTCCTGAAAGACTTGATAGGAGGAGATTCAAAGCCCTGAGTTGTATGCGGTCAACCAATCGCGAGCATGGAAGTGCATTTGGTTGATGGAAATATAGTGGAAGAACTTAACTGGCGCTTTCTTGATCGTCCGCACAATCCGATCTGCGTGACTATTGGTCTTTAAACTACTTCGGTTTCTCCCGGTCACCTGTAGTCAGACGAGATATGCCATGCGCTGTATTCGCTGGTGGCGACAAGCTCTCCCTAGGCATGTCAGGTGATTATGAAACAGCCATCGGCTTTGACGCAACATCGGTTCGTGGTCGGCTCGGTGATTTTCGGCGGACATCCTATACGTCCCTATACGTCGCCATCATAGTGCTACGATGCGCGCTTTAATGTGACCAATGATCAGCGCATCCAAGCGCGGTTTTTACACCCACGCGCGCGCCCGAAAAGCAAATGTCAGTATCAGCAAATTTTTGGCCCGAAATGACAGTTCCAATTCCGTCCGGTTCATTGCATCTATTAATATATGAAAATAAATTGAGGAGTAAAATAATTGCCTAAGATTACAATACAGAGCATTCTAACCGGTGAATATTTAAAACTTGGTAGTAAAATCGGTCCAGATTTATGGGTCGTTAATATGATGCCAAAAATAGATCCAATCAGAAGCTACTGGGAATTAACTTCTGATTTGAATGAATTCCCACAGCCGATCTCAATAAGCACAAATCCTGGTATAAACGATGAATATGCTACATTGGGAATACTTAATGGTCAGATATCTTTTGATGGAATATTGGTAAATCAATGTATAGCTCACGGTGAGAATTTCGGCGACAACATGGTATTTAATTTTGTTAAATTCGACCCGAACAAGCAATTCTATTTTATAGAATACACCGAAGGGCGTAAACTTATAGTTTTCGATCCCAGAGAAGGGGACGATGCATACCATCAAATTTATTTAGAAAATACCGAGATTGGTAATGACCTTGAGATAAAGGGAGAGAAATTCTTTATCACTGAACACTTCTAATGAGGAATGTGGATCGAAAAATTCTTACAAAAAAGAATAACAAAAAATGCCAGCGTGGCTTATTTATTAAGCGTAGAAACAGCTAGATATACCATCTCAAAGGGATCTGCCCTCATTGGGCAGACTCCCATCTTGGCCCCTGTATCTGTGGACTATAACATCCCCGCCAACTGCTCGCATCATGCCAAGATCACGACTGAATACTCCAACAGCAAATAAGGCAACCGAGCAATGTCTTCGAGGCATAAAGCAGTGCCTTGCCCGGATTGGTCAGATGCGGAAGCGTCATATGGCCTCGGTTGCCTGTTTGCTCACATTATCGATCAGTGCAGAACGATCTCCCCTTGCACATTCCTCCAGTCCGATGGGCCGAGCAAGCGGCAATGCGTATAGGTCACCGAATGCAGCGGCCCGTCGATCTCCCGTTTCCAGAACTCAATAAAATGGTGCAGCACCGGAAATTCCGGCGCGACATCATATTCCTGCCAGACAAACAACTGAAGCAGATGCGGATGATCCGGCATGTGGTAGAAGAGTTTTGCCGTCGTCAAACCATAACCGGCGAGTTGCAGTTCGAAGGCCGATTTCGCGTGAAAAGCGGACGTCGTCATGGCGATTTCCCCTTTTTGTGAAGAGCCATATATTCGGCTCCTGGATTTGAGATAATCACTCCAAATGGTTTTTAAAGTGTAAAAACAATATGTTAGCAACAAATGGCTATGAGTGCTGCCAATTCAAAGATTTAGCCTGCGTCATTGTGGACGGGAGACGCACCAATCGTCTAATTTACCTTCACAGCTTAGGAAGCTAGATAAGACCCAACAGTGGTTACGAACCACGCACTGACGAGAGGACGTTGGTGAAACTTGGAGGAAATGATGTCGGAAAAGCTTTACCCCGTACTGCCGGAGGCAAAGAAGAACACGCTCATTGACAATGAGACCTACCTCGAATGGTACAAGGAAAGCGTGAGCGATCCGGATGGCTTCTGGGCCAAGCACGGTCGCCGCATCGACTGGTTCAAACCTTTCACCAAGGTCAAGAACACCGATTTCAACGGCGACGTATCCATCAAGTGGTATGAGGACGGCGTTACCAACGTCTCCTACAACTGTATCGACCGTCACCTGAAGAGCCGTGGCGACACGGTTGCCATCATCTGGGAAGGCGACAACCCCTATATCGACAAGAAGATCACCTATCGCGAGCTTTATGAAAACGTTTGCCGCTTGGCGAATGTGCTCAAGAAGCACGGCGTCAAGAAGGGCGACCGCGTTACGATCTATCTGCCGATGATCCCGGAAGCCGCCTATGCCATGCTCGCCTGCGCGCGCATCGGCGCGGTGCATTCTGTGGTTTTCGCAGGCTTCTCGCCGGAAGCGCTGGCCGGTCGTATCGTCGATTGTGAGTCCACTTTCGTCATCACCGCCGATGAAGGCGTGCGTGGCGGCAAGCCGGTTCCGCTGAAGGAAAACACCGACACCGCCATCGACATTGCCGCCAAGCAATATGTCATGGTCAACAAGGTGCTGGTCGTACGCCGCACCGGCGGTAAGGTCAGCTGGGGCCGTGGCCGCGATCTTTGGTATCATCAGGAGGTCGCCAGCGTCGAACCGCATTGCGAACCAGAACCGATGAATGCGGAAGATCCGCTGTTCATCCTCTACACCTCCGGCTCCACTGGCAAGCCGAAGGGCGTGCTGCACACCACTGGCGGTTATCTCGTCTATGCCTCGATGACCCACCAATATGTCTTCGACTATCATGACGGCGACACCTATTGGTGCACGGCGGATGTGGGTTGGGTCACCGGCCATTCCTATATCGTCTATGGTCCACTGGCCAACGGCGCCACGACGCTGATGTTTGAAGGCGTGCCGAATTTCCCCGATCAGGGCCGATTCTGGGAAGTCATCGACAAGCACCACGTCAACATTTTCTATACCGCACCGACGGCCATCCGCGCATTGATGGGCGCTGGCGATGAATTCGTCACGCGTTCTTCCCGCTCATCACTGCGCCTGCTCGGCTCGGTTGGCGAGCCGATCAATCCGGAAGCCTGGGAATGGTATTATCACGTGGTCGGCGATGAAAAGTCGCCCATCGTCGATACCTGGTGGCAGACGGAAACCGGTGGCATTCTGATCACGCCGCTGCCTGGCGCAACCGATCTCAAGCCCGGCTCCGCCACGCGTCCGTTCTTCGGCGTCAAGCCGCAGCTCGTGGATAATGAGGGCAATGTGGTCGATGGCGCGACCGACGGCAATCTCTGCATCACCGACAGCTGGCCGGGCCAGATGCGCACGCTTTATGGCGACCACAAGCGCTTCATCGAGGCTTACTTCTCCACCTATAAGGGCAAGTATTTCACCGGTGACGGCTGCCGCCGCGATGAGGACGGTTATTACTGGATTACCGGTCGCGTCGATGACGTGCTGAATATTTCCGGCCACCGTCTTGGCACGGCGGAAATCGAATCGGCACTCGTCTCGCACCATTCGGTTTCGGAAGCAGCCGTTGTCGGCTATCCGCACCCGATCAAGGGACAGGGCATTTATTGCTACGTCACTTTGATGACAGGCGCTGAGGCGCAGGACGCTGATGAGCTGCGCAAGGAACTGACCCAGCATGTGCGCAAGGAAATCGGCCCTATCGCCACGCCGGACAAGATTCAGTTCGCACCCGGCCTGCCGAAGACCCGCTCGGGCAAGATCATGCGCCGTATCCTGCGCAAGATCGCCGAGGACGATTTCGGCTCACTGGGCGACACATCGACTCTCGCCGATCCGGGCGTCGTGGACGATCTGATCGCCAACCGTCAGAACAAGAAGTAAAGCAAGAAGGCCGGGAATTTCCCGGCCTTTCTTTTTGAGAAGCGCCCTCCTCATCCTAAGGAAGCATCCTGAGCTTGTCGAAGGGCGCTGTCTCGAAGGATCTAGGAGGGAAGCACACCCTCGTCCTTCGACACGGTGCCGCGCACCGGCTCAGGATGAGGGGACACAAGCCGCAGGAGCGAAAATATCCCACGCTTAGAAATCGATGGTTCTACCCTTGATCTCCCAATCGCCGAAACGCGCCGGGTCCTTACCGCCGCGCCCGCCGATTTCACGCGGGGCTTTGGCATTCGTTTCGGCGGCGCGGCGTTCTTCCGCCTCCTTGAGGGCGCGCTGGGCAGCCGGAGGCAGATCGTCAAAATTGCGCGGCGCAGCGTTCTCGTCGATGTCGGTTTCGTTGAGTTTATCGGTCATCCGCTGAAGTCCTATTATTGAAGCGCAGGCTTTTGATACCCATCATATAGGCAGGAATAGTAGGGACGCAAAACCCTGTTTGAGATAAACTCTCGCTGAATTGGAGACCACGACGCATGAATATGACGAAAACTGCCATGCTGATTGCTCTCATGACAGTCATGTTCATGAGCATCGGTTATTTGCTGGGCGGCGGCGGCGGCATGATGATCGCGCTGGTGTTTGCGATCGGCATGAACCTGTTCGGCTATTGGAACTCCGACAAAATGGTGCTGCGCATGTACAATGCGCAGCAGGTGGATGAGCGCACAGCCCCGGATTATTACCGCATGGTGAGCGGGCTTGCCGCCAATGCCGGTTTGCCCATGCCCAAGGTCTTCATCATCCACGAAGACCAGCCCAATGCTTTTGCCACCGGGCGCAACCCCGAAAATGCAGCCGTTGCCGCCACGACAGGTCTTCTCCAGCGCCTGACGCCGGAAGAAGTCGCAGGCGTCATGGCGCACGAGCTGGCGCATGTGCAGAACCGCGACACGCTCACCATGACCATCGTGGCGACGCTGGCCGGTGCCATTTCGATGCTCGGCAACTTCGCTTTCTTTCTTGGCGGCAACCGTGAAAATGGCAATGGCGTCATTGGTGTCATCGGCACTATTCTGGCGATGATTGTCGCGCCCTTTGCCGCAATGATCGTTCAGATGGCCGTCAGCCGTACCCGCGAATACGCTGCCGACAAGCGCGGCGCGGAAATCTGCGGCAATCCGCTGTGGCTGTCTTCTGCGCTTAACAAGATCGCGCGCAGCGCCAAGGTTACCGTCAATGAAAATGCCGAACACAACCCGGCAACCGCGCATATGTTCATCATCAATCCGTTGAGCGGACGCGGTGCTGACAATCTTTTCTCAACCCACCCGGACACCGATAATCGTATCGCAGCGCTTGAACAGCTGGCCGGAGAAATGGGTATTCGCTCAGCCGGAATGGCTCCCCGCGCTGCTGCCCCTTCCCAAAGTAGTGGTCCATGGGGTAATGCAGGCGATAACAACAGTGGCGGTTCCGGCTATCGGGGCCCATGGTCCTAAAAGCGTATCCCAAAAAGCGCCAAGCGGTTTTTGGATGAGATCCGCGCCAGATAAAGTAGAACAGCGTGAACGATAAGAAACCCGCGCCAAAACGCGGAAACAACAAGCCGTTAGTACAGAGCAATGTGGTGGATCGTCCTGGCTTGCCGGCGCGCCAATGTGCGGCGCGTCTGCTGGGTGCAGTGATTGAAAAGAACACTTCGCTCGATGGACTGACCGACAACAGCCATGGCCACCCGCAATATCTGGCGCTGGAACCGCGTGACCGCGCGCTGGTACGCGCTATTTTGGGCGCAAGCCTGCGCAATCGCGGCGCCATCGAACGGGCTATTTCCAAACGTCTCGACCGGCCATTGCCGGAAAACGCCGTCGCACTGAAGCATTTGCTGCATGTCGCCGTCGCGCAGATTTTCTATCTCGACCTTCCCGACCATTCGGCGGTGGATCTGGCGGTGGAAGCCGCCAATGGCGATCCGCGCAATCGGAAATATGCTGGTCTGGTCAACGCGTTGCTGCGCCGTTTGTCGCGCAACAAGGAACGCGCGCTCGCACACACATTGCTACCGGAAGGCAATGTGCCCGAATGGTTTTCCAAGAGCATTGTCGATGCTTACGGCGCGGAAAAAGCCGCAGCCATCTTCGCCATGCATGCCTATGAGCCGCCGATCGATTTCACCGTGAAGGGTGATCCCAAAGTCTGGGCTGAGAAACTCGGCGGCATTGCGTTGCCGAGCGGCTCCGTTCGCGTACAGACCGTTGAAGGCGCACTGACCGATCTTCCCGGCTTTGCCGAAGGCGACTGGTGGGTGCAGGATGTAGCGGCAAGTCTGCCTGCGCGCCTGATGGGCGACATCAAAGGCAAACGCGTCGCCGATCTTTGCGCAGCACCGGGCGGCAAAACGGCCCAGCTCGTGCAGCAAGGCGCCGATGTAACCGCGCTCGATCTGTCTGAAAACCGGCTGAAACGCCTGCGCGGCAATCTGGAACGCCTCGGCTTTGAGGCGAAGACAGTTGCGACCAATCTGATGGATTTCGCGCCGGAAGAGCTTTTTGATGCTGTTCTTCTTGATGCGCCCTGCTCGTCCACCGGCACAGTGCGTCGTCATCCCGACGTTCCTTGGACAAAGACGCCGCAAGATATCACCAAGCTCGCCGATCTTCAGGGCAAGCTGCTGGCCCAGGCCGCAACTTTAGTGAAGCCGGGCGGCGTGATCGTCTTTTCCAATTGCTCGCTGCATCCGCTTGAAGGCGAGGAAATGGCTCGCAAGGCGGCGGAAAATCCGCTGCTGGAACCCTTCCCGATCACATTGGATGATTGTCCCGGTCTTGAAGGGCTGATCACCAGCGAAGGCTATCTGCGCTCCACGCCAGCCGATCTGCCAGCGGACCGTTTCGACGGCGATCCGCATATGGCGGGCATGGACGGTTTCTTCGCAGCACGCTTCAAGCGGCGCTCGTGAGCCTGATCTAGCCCGCTTCAAGCCGAGCAAATCGTAAAAATTGTCATAACGGGCAGCGATACCCGTTATGGTTAACGCTCGATTCACCATTCTATAGAATTGTAAAGAAGGCTGGGATTCTGATCCGGCCTGAAGGATTAGAGCATTTCCAGCAAAAGTGCGAAGCGGTTTTGCGTTGGATAATGCGTAAACACAATGACAAACGATACGGAGAAAGACCGGGTGGCAGTCGCCCTCAGCGAAACCCCTCACCTTTGGGGACTGGCCGTTGCACAGGCGTGGCGCAAGTTCAGCCGCCGCCTGCGTATGGGGCCGCTTTACAGCTGGCGCTTCACCGGCTTTACGCCCGACCGTATCCTGATTGCACCGCCGGATCTGCGCGTCGCCGACCCGCAGCTGGCGCAGGAATTTTATCACGGGCGCTTTGCGCTTGCGGGCCGCCTTGTCGAAACCGGCGGGCTATCGCCCTTTGCCGTTGAGCCGCCGACACCCGAATGGGAAGCAGCGCTGCAAAGTTTCGGCTGGCTGCGTCATCTGAAAAGCGCAAACAGCGAACTGGCAACTGCCAATGCGCGGGCGCTTGTCGATGACTGGATGCGCATGTTCGGCAAGCGGATCGGCGGTCTTGCCTGGGCGCCCGAAGTAACGGCGCAGCGCATCATCGCCTGGTTGCAGCACTCCAATCTTATCCTTTCCGGCGCAGAAATGCCCGCCTATCGCAAGTTCATGCGCTCTCTCGCCATGCAGGTTCGCTATCTGCGCACGGTGGCAGGTGCAATGGACGACGGCGAAGAGCGGCTGCGCGCGCGCATCGCGCTGGCTTTCGCGGCCCTCGCATTGCCGGTTTCGCCACCGACCGCGCGTGCGGCCCGCCGCAATCTCGAATATGAGCTGAAGCGCCAGATTTTGCCCGATGGCGGGCATATTTCGCGCAATCCGGTTACGGTTCTGGAGCTGCTGGCCGATCTTCTGCCACTGCGCCAGACCTATGCCAACGGCACAGAATCACCGCCAAAGGCCCTGATCGAGGCAGTTGAGCGCATGCTACCCGCATTGCGCTTCTTCCGGCATCAGGATGGCAGCCTTGCGCTGTTCAACGGCGTCGGACCGACCATGCCGGAACGCATCATTTCCGTGCTGCGCCATGATGAAACGGCTGGGTCACCACTGACCCATGCGCCCTATTCCGGCTATGAACGTCTTTCCATGGGGTCGACGACAATCATCGCCGATACGGGCCTGCCGCCGCCGGTGACCGCTTCGCGGGACGCCCATGCGGGCTGTCTCGCTTTTGAAATGTCCTCCGGACGCCAGCGCTATATCGTCAATTCCGGCATCGACCGTTTCGGCCCGCCGGAATTTCGTCCATTGGGACGTTCGACCGCTGCCCATTCGACAGCGACCATCAACGACACATCGTCATGCCGGTTTAGTCTCAATGCAGGCCTTTCCAATATGATCGGCACGCCGATCATTGCCGGGCCAACGCGCGTGCAGCGCGACCGTATCGAAGAAATGGGCCGTCAGGGTTTTGTGGCAAGCCATGACGGCTATGCGCGCCTGTTCGGCATTTATCACGAACGCCGGCTGGTACTCTCGCACAATGGCAGCGTCATTCAGGGTGCCGACCGCTTCTATCGCGGCGACGGGCGACCGCTGAAATCCAATGGACGTGACAATATTGCGGTGCGGTTCCATCTGCACCCCACGGTCGATATTTCCTATGACGAGAATGGCCTGATCGTCCTGTCTGCTGACCGGGACGACACATGGGTTTTCTCCTGTTTCGAAGTCGCGCCGCAACTGGAAGATACGATCTTCTTCGCCGGTTTCCGCGGGCCCGTCACATCCAAGCAGATCGTGTTGTCTTTCCCGGCTTCTGAACTTCCGGAAATCAACTGGCAGTTCAGCCGCGTGGCGCTGGGCAGCTACGTCTAAGCCGATTTCCTTTTGGTCACGGATGCGGGGCAGCGGGAAACCGTGCCGCTCCGTCAAAGCGGCCAGAATTTTGTGCGGATCGGCAATCAGCGAGCGCCCCTGATAAGTGCCCGTTTCGAATGGCGAGCGGTCGCAGTCCTTCAAAACCAGCAATGGCAGCGACTGATTTTCCTCACCTGCAAGCTGGATCACCGTCTCGCGCGGTCTGGCAAATGCGATGCGCTCGATCTTCAAATCTCCACCGAGTGACGGAAACGACGCCAGAACGCCCTCGATCAACGCGCAATGCCAGCAGTAGAATTCCTGTCCGGGATAGGCCGGATCTTTGAAACCCGGCGTCAGAAGAAACAACGTATCTTGGATCATTTTGCTTTGGCCTCAGAACGAATGGATTTACAAATACCTGCTTACATCATCCCTTAGCATTTCTGCATCAAAACGTCTTCAAAAGTGAGTAACTGTTGCGGAACCGGATGCATAGCATACCGTTCCGGTTTAACGCCGGTCCTCAACAACAGGAGTTACCCCATGGGCGAAAAGATCAACCAGCGCATCGTGCTTGCATCCCGTCCCGACGGACGCCCCACGGCAGAAAACTTCCGGCTTGAGGAAGCGGCAATTCCGAGCGCTGGCGAAGGCGAAGTGCTTCTGAAGCTGCGTCATCTTTCGCTCGATCCTTATATGCGCGGTCGCATGAGTGCCGCCAAATCCTATGCCGCTCCGGTGGAGATCGGTTCAGTTATGGAAGGCGGCACGGTGGGCGAAGTGGTGGAAAGCCAAAGCGCAGGCTTCGCGCCGGGCGACTTCGTACTGTCCCATTCCGGCTGGCAAAGCTATGCGGTGGCCAATGCTTCAACCTTGCGCAAACTTGATCCTGAGCAAGCGCCGCTGACCACAGCGCTAGGCGTTCTCGGCATGCCGGGCTTCACCGCCTATTCCGGCCTCTTGACCATCGGCCAGCCCAAGGAAGGCGAAACCGTTGTCGTTGCAGCGGCTACCGGTCCCGTTGGTTCCGCTGTCGGGCAGATCGCCAAGCTGAAGGGTGCACGGGCGGTCGGCATTGCGGGCGGCGCGGACAAGTGCAAGGCGCTGATGGACGAATTCGGTTTCGACGTTGCCGTTGACCATCACAGCCCGAACTTTGCGCAAGAGTTGGCGCTGGCCTGCCCGGACGGTATCGACGTCTATTTCGAGAATGTCGGCGGCAAGGTTTTTGCAGCGGTCTTGCCGTTGCTGAATTCTTTTGCCCGTGTGCCGGTTTGCGGGCTCATTGCGCAATATAACCAGAGCGGTCCATTTGACGGTCCCGACCGCTTGCCAGTGCTGATGCGCGATATCCTGTCAAAGAGCCTGACCATTCGCGGTTTCATCCAGCGCGACTTTGCCGACCAGCGCCCCGCCTTCTATCACGATATGGCAAAATGGATCGCCGATGGCCAAATCCGCTATCGCGAAGACATTGTGGAAGGGCTCGAAAATGCACCGAAAGCCTTTATTTCCATGCTTGAAGGCGGCAATTTCGGCAAACTCGTCGTAAAGCTCTCATAGAATGCAACTATTCCGCTTGCAGAACCACGTTGCAAGCATAATGCTACGCCGGGTTTTGCGAGTCACTTCGGCGAGGCAGGCAGATCATGGGTGAACGCCAGCAGGCTGGCATTGGCGAGGATGCCGGCGGTCCGGGACGCGAGCGCCAGGAAGAAGCGCGCCGTATTCTGGATCGGCTGGAGCGCGAACAGATCGGGGCGGACGGCCTCGTCCGTCGCGGTTTTGCCCGCACCGCCAATCACCTTGCCGCCGGGGACGCGCCGGAAAACGACCGTATCGAAATCTGGGCCACCCGCATCGGACGCACCCTCGGCCTTCTCATCACGCTGGCGATCATCGTCTGGCTCCTCATTTATCTCATGCAAAGCTAGGTCTAACATGACGCTTTCTGCGCCTTCGGACGCGACAACCGTTATTGTCATTTCAAGCCATGTCGTGCGCGGTTCGGTGGGCAACCGGGCCGCTGTCTTCGCATTGGAAACACTGGGATTTCCAGTCTGGGCCGTGCCAACCGTGGTCCTGCCCTGGCACCCCGGCCATGGGCCTGCCGGGCGCATCGTGCCGCCGCCGGAAGAGTTTTTGCGCCTGATGCAGGATCTTCAGCGTGCTCCTTGGCTTGGTGAAGTCGGCGCAATCCTGACCGGCTATCTTGGCCACCCGGAACAGGCGGCAGCTGTCGCCGAGTTGGTCAAAGGCGTCAAGGCCCAAAACCCGAACGCAGTCTATCTCTGCGATCCGGTGATTGGTGACGAGAAAGGCCTCTATGTGCCGGAGGCAACCGCTATCGGCATCCGCGACAAGCTCATGCCGCTTGCCGATATAGCAACACCCAACCGGTTCGAACTGTCCTGGCTGACCGGCGTGCCGCTGGAAGACAACAAATCGCTGATGGAAGCTGCACTGGACGCCGGACCGGCCACCATGCTGGTCACGTCCGCCTTCCCGCTGATGGCGGGCAGCATAGGCAATATATTGCTGACGCCAACCATGGCTCTGATGGCGGAGCATCGCCGTGTGGATGGTCCGACAAACGGGCTTGGCGACCTGACTTCGGCTGTGTTTCTCGCACGCCGCCTTTCCGGCCAGTCGGAAGAAAAGACCTTGCAGAGCACAACAGCTGCCGTTTTCGAAATCATGGCGCGGTCGGCAAAACGCGGCGCCGATGAGCTGATGCTGGAAGCCGACGCCTCCAGCCTAGCGACACCCATGGCCATGGTGCAGACGCGTCGTCTTGTGCATCCAACCAAGGGCTTGCGCGCTTGACGCGTGAAGCGACGCCTGTTGCTGGCGTCGATGGCTGCCCGGGCGGCTGGATCGTTGTGTCGGGCGAAGGCAGCAGCATGCGTGCCGACGTCTTCCGTAGCTTTGCGGCATTGATTGCCGCGCTGCCGGACAATGCCACTATAGCGGTCGACATGCCGATCGGACTGCCAGAAACAGGCACACGGGCAGCCGAACGCGCAGCGCGGGTGCATCTTGGCGCGAGACAGTCGAGCCTCTTTTCCATTCCGCCACGCGAAGCCGTTTATGCCGAAGACTATCGCGAAAGCTGCGCGCGTTCGCTGGAGCGGTCCGATCCGCCACGCAAGGTTTCTTGGCAAGCTTTCGGGCTGTTCCCGAAAATCCGCGAACTCGACACAGTTCTGCGCGGCGAGCCACGCTTGCGCGAACGTGTGATCGAATCTCACCCCGAACTCGCCTTCGCCATGCTGAACGGCGGACCCGGTGTTCCCAGCGCCATGACGCTGCCCAAGAAAATCAAAGGCCGTGTCAATCCGGAAGGCATGGCGGAACGCCAAGCCTTGCTTGTTCGCTGTGGCCTGCCGGAAAATTTTGTCAGTCTGCGCGCTCCGCGAGGCGCGAAAGATGATGACTTTCTCGACGCCTGCGCCATGTTTCTCGTGGCCAGACGTTATACGCACGGCGAAGCCCGAGCACATCCTGCCCATGCCGAGCATGATGCACACGGTCTGCGAATGACGATATGGGCCTGATCATTTTGATTGATCTCGGTTTTCGATAAGGATATTGGAACGCCATGGCTGATCTTCCGGACACACTCCTCTCGGGTTACAAAACCTTCATGACGGAGCATTTCGCACGGGAAACCGCGCGCTATCGCGAACTGGCGGAAAAAGGACAATCACCGGAAACTCTGGTTATTGCCTGCTGCGATTCCCGTGCTGCTCCCGAAACAATCTTCAACTCTGCGCCCGGCGAAATCTTCGTCCTGCGCAATGTTGCCAATCTCATCCCCCCCTACGAGCCCGATGGCGAGTTTCATGCGGCATCGGCTGCGCTGGAATTTGCTGTGCAAAGCCTCAAGGTGAAGCACATCGTGGTCATGGGCCACGGACGATGCGGCGGCATCAAGGCTGCGCTCGATACGGAAAGCGCGCCTCTGTCGCCCGGCGACTTCATCGGCAAGTGGATGAGCCTGATTGCGCCAGCGGCTGAAGCCGTCGGCGGCAACAGCCTGATGACGCCGACCGAGCGCCAGACAGCGCTGGAGCGCATTTCGATCCGCTATTCGCTCAATAATCTGCGCACCTTCCCTTGCGTCGATATTCTGGAAAAGAAGGGCAAGCTCAGCCTGCATGGCGCATGGTTCGATATTTCGACCGGTGAGCTTTGGGTGATGGATCACCAGACGGGCGACTTCAAACGTCCTGAAGCTGGCGAACCCATTCTGTAAATCTTGCCAGATGGCAATAAAAAGCCCCGGTTTGACCGGGGCTTTTTTAGTTCCAGAATATGCGGAGCGCTTCAGCAGCGCTCCGTCGTTATTCTTAATTCCCGTCGATAGCCTTGCCCATGACGGCGATAGCACGCTGGTAAACCTGCGCTGCATTCCAGCCCTGGATCGCGCCGTAATTCGGCTCACCCGGCTGATAGCCAGCACCGCGGCTCCAGCCGTGACCGACCAGGAAGTTGGCGGTCGAATGAAGAGCGTCCGCCTTGTTCTTCAGGTCGAAATGGGCACTGCCCGAACCGCTGACGCCGTATTTCAGGACGTTTGCCGGCATGAACTGGGTCTGGCCAACTTCACCATGCATGGCGCCGACAGCCTGCGGGCTGAGATCGCCCTGATCGACGAGCTTGAGAGCAGCATAGAGCTGTTCGGTGAAATAATCCGAACGGCGGCAGTCATAAGCCAGCGTTGCAACGGCCGAAACCGTGTGCTGCTTGCCCAGATAGTTGCCAAAGCCGGTTTCCATGCCCCAGATCGCGATCAGCGGACCAGCAGGAACGCCGTAGCGCTTTTCGATATTGGCGAAGAGGGCCGCATTCTGCGCCTTCATGGCCTTGCCGCGCTTGATGATCGTATCCGCGCCGCGCTTCTTCATGAAGTCTTCGAAGGAGAGCTTGAAGCTCTTCTGGTTGCGGTCGGCATTGATGGTGGCCTGCGCATATTTGGTGCTGGCCAGCGCGCTGATGCCCGCCTTGCCAACGCCGCGCGACGGCGCTTCCTTCAGGGTTTGCTGCAGCCACGCATTGTAACCGGCAGCATTATTGCCGCATTGTGCAGCTTCCGCCGCACCTGCACCCGCAAACATGCCCGCTGCAAGAACTGTCGCCGCCCAAATCCGGCCCTTGGCAGTCAACGCCATTCTTCTCTCCTTAGTGAGTGATCTGCTGTGAACTGTTCCGCGAAATTGATTCGCCTTATGCGGGAATTTGCCATTCCCACACTGTAATGTCATCGGCGGATATGCGCTAAATCGGGTGAAAGAACGGCAAAATGACCGAGTTTTGCTTGACATTCAGCGTTTCGAGCCCTAATCCACCCCTCAATCTATCCGCGATCTTCAGAACGCGAGCCACCGACCGGGACCCATTATGGTATAAAGCGATCCCGGAGGTCCACATCCGACAGCGCGTTGCGCCCTCGGGTGCTGTATCGCTTTGGGTGCTTCTTGAACTGGCAGACACGCGGGACGATCTATCCCGGATAAGCCTCCCGCCTACTCCCGGATATAAGGAAACGCGATGTTTGAATCACTTCAGGAGCGTCTTGGCTCCATCCTGAACGGCCTCACCGGACGCGGCGCTCTCTCTGAAAGCGACGTGACGGCAGCGCTGCGCGAAGTGCGTCGTGCGCTCATCGAAGCCGACGTTTCGCTGGAAGTGGTTCGCTCGTTTACCGACCGCGTTCGCGAGAAGGCTGTCGGCGCTGAAATCCTGAAAAGCATCAAGCCCGGCCAGATGGTCGTTAAGATCGTCCATGACGAGCTTATCGAAATGCTCGGCACCGAAGGCGTCTCCATCGATCTGAATGCGCCAGCGCCAGTCGTCATCATGATGGTCGGCTTGCAGGGCTCGGGTAAGACGACAACCACCGGCAAGCTCGCCAAGCGCCTGACCGAGCGCCAGCGCAAGAAAGTGCTGATGGCCTCGCTCGATACGCGCCGTCCGGCCGCGCAGGAGCAGCTTCGCCAGCTCGGCATCCAGACCAGTGTTGACACGCTGCCGATCATTGCCGGTCAGTCGCCGGTTGAAATCGCCAGGCGCGCCGTTCAGGCCGCCAAGCTTGGCGCGCATGACGTCGTCATTCTCGACACCGCCGGTCGCACGCATATTGACGAGCCGCTGATGGTGGAAATGGCGGATATCCGCAAGGCCGCCAATCCGCATGAAATCCTGCTCGTTGCCGACAGCCTGACCGGTCAGGACGCTGTCAATCTGGCGCGCAATTTTGATGAACGCGTCGGCATTACCGGTATCGTTCTGACCCGTATGGACGGTGACGGTCGTGGCGGTGCAGCCCTTTCGATGCGCGCCATCACCGGCAAGCCGATCAAGCTGATCGCCACCGGCGAAAAGATGGATGCGCTTGAGGAATTCTATCCCAAGCGTATTGCCGACCGCATTCTCGGCATGGGCGACATTGTTTCGCTCGTCGAAAAGGCTGCTGAAAACATCGATGCGGAAAAAGCCGCTGCGATGGCCAAGAAGATGCAGTCCGGCAAGTTCGATCTCAACGATCTCGCCGACCAGCTGGGCCAGATGAAGAAGCTCGGCGGCATGGGCGGCATCATGGGCATGATGCCCGGCATGGGCAAGATGAAGGATCAGGTTGCTGCAGCCGGCCTCGATGACAAGGTCTTTGACCGCCAGCTCGCCATTATCGGTTCAATGACCAAGGCTGAGCGCGCCAATCCGGACCTTCTGAAGCACAGCCGCAAGCAGCGCATTGCCAAGGGTTCGGGCACCAACGCCGCCGACATCAACAAGCTTCTCAAGATGCACCGCCAGATGGCCGACATGATGAAAGTCATGGGCAAAGGCAAGGGCGGAATGATGAAGCAGATGATGGGCGGTCTTGCCAGCAAGATGGGCCTTGGCGGTCTGGGTGGTGGCATGGGCGGCCTCGGCGGCATGCCGGATCTGTCGAAGATGGACCCGAAGCAGCTTGAAGCGCTTGCCAAGCAGGCGGAAGCAGCCGGTCTGACGAAAGGCGGCGGCTTGCCTGGACTTTCTGGCGGCGGCCTCCCCGGTTTGGGCGGACCCAAGCTTCCGGGTCTTGGTGGCGGCCTTCCAGGTCTGCCGAAGAAGAAGTGAGCATTATGAGCGACGAACAGAACACTGCACCCGCCGAACTTCTGTCACTGCGTGCCTCCATCGACAATATCGATGCGGCGCTGATCCATATGCTGGCCGAACGCTTCCGCTGCACAAAGGCAGTGGGCGTGCTGAAGGCCGAACGGGGCCTCGCCCCGGCTGACCCGGCTCGCGAAAAGCGTCAGGTCGAGCGTCTTCGCGCTCTGGCTGTCGATGCCCATCTCGACCCCGATTTCGCCGAAAAATTCCTGAACTTCATCGTGAAGGAAGTCATTCGGCATCATGAGCATGCCGCTGCCAACCACAGCGGAAAATGAATAGCCGATAACGGCTCGATCCATTGCCCTGACGGGCAGAACCACCGATAGCCCTGTCAGGGCCGAACAATTTGTCTAAAGGAAAGAAAAAATGTCCCTCAAGATTCGTCTCGCCCGCGCTGGCTCCAAGAAGCGTCCTTACTACCACGTCGTCGTTGCCGACGTCCGCAGCCCGCGTGACGGCCGTTTCATCGAAACCGTTGGCGCATGGAACCCGATGCTGGCCAAGGACGCTGAACGCGTAAAGCTCGACGCCGACCGCATCCAGCATTGGATCGCTCAGGGCGCACAGCCGACCGATCGCGTTCTGCGCTTCCTCGACCAGGCTGGCATTGCCAAGCGTCCGGCTCGCAGCAACCCGACCAAGGGTGAGCCAGGCAAGAAGGCTCAGGAGCGTCTGGCTCTGGCCAAGCAGGCTGAAGAAGAAGCTGCTGCCAAGGCTGCAGAAGCCGCTGCTGCTGCAGCTGCTCCGGCTGAAGAAGCTGCTGCAAGCGAATAATCTTTCGCGCAATTTGCGTTTTGAGAAAGCGGCGGAGTAATCCGCCGCTTTTCTTTTATGCACTGGCCTTCATTTGTCCGGAAAGACTTGCCGTGAGGTCTAACTCCCACGTCTGGCCAATCAGATCGACACCGAAGGAATGGTGCGGTGCTTCTTCGACAAGCCTGAATCCGGCGCGCTCATAAAGACGCCGTGCAGCCGTCAGAACACTATTCGTCCAAAGTGTGAGGCGCTCATCGCCGACAGCACATGCACGCTCAATGCAGGCGTTGACGAGCTTCGCTCCGACACCTGCGCCCCGCGCATCCGGCTCGACATAGAGCAGACGCAGCTTGCCAAGTTTGGGCTGGTCGCCCTTGACCAGAAAGACCGAGCCGACGATGCGACCGTCGATTTCCGCCACCCATGCCGCATCATGGGCAGGGTCGAAAGCCTGCATGAAATCGGCAAGAATGCGGGAGACGAGCGCTTCGTAATCATTGTTCCAGCCATATTCTCCCGTGTAGAGAACGGCTTGGCGATGAATGATCCAGCCGAGATCACCGGCTTTGAGATCACGCAGGAGCACCTGCCCGGTTTGACCTTCGTCGAAAACGCGCATGATCGCACCGGTAGCTGTCAGCAGATCGTGGCGGCGGTCGGTTTCTAAACCATCCAGAAGTTCGCCCACGGCATCGCAGGTATTGCGCTCCAGAGCGCTGAATGTCTTGCGGCCAGCTTCAGTTAGCAAAATGGGGCGGCTGCGACCGCCTTCCGGATGCGGTTCCGTCTCGATCAATCCGCGCTCGGTGAAGCGTTTCAATGTCCTGCTCAACTGGCCGCGATCAAGTCCCAGCGCTCGCATGATGTCCGCCGCCGTCGGCGCGGAACGGTGCGCGATTTCGTAAAGAATACGCGCCTCGGTCAAGGTGAACGGGCTTTTGTCGAGATGCGCGTTCAACAGGCCAAGACGGCGTGTATAGACACGGTTGAAAGCGCGCAATGCGTCAATGTCATCTCGTTTTTCCGGTTTCGTCATCCCTGCATACGCCATGGCACGGCGCCTCCCTATGTTGACTCTATCAATATCTAAAGTGTTGACTAAGTCAACATAGAGTTGACGTGCATGGCATGCTCTCACCAAACAGACTGGACGAGGCGCGAAATTACGCTATCTTATTGATTTGACGGCTCGCATTTGCGTGATTGCGAATATTCGGGCTACGACATCAGTGTTCGGGCGCTTGGCAAAGCGTCCTTTTTCAGGAGAAACCCATGTCGGCTGCGACGGTTGCCTCTTCTTTTTCTTTCCGCCGTATTTTCGTTGCTCTTGGTCTTGCCGTTCTTGTTCCGCTGCTCTCCGCATGCGGTTTCAACACGATCCCGACCAATGAGGAAAAGGCCAAGGCCGCCTGGAGCGAGGTGCAGAACCAGTACCAGCGCCGCGCCGATCTCGTGCCCAATCTGGTCGAGACCGTGAAGGGTTATGCCGCCCATGAAAAGGACACGCTGCAGGCTGTGATCGATGCGCGCGCCAAGGCGACGCAAGTGCAGATCACGCCGGAAACGCTCAACAATCCTGAACTCTTCAAGCAATTCCAGGACAATCAGGCCAATCTCACCAGCGCCCTGTCGCGCCTGATGGTGGTGGTCGAGCGCTATCCGGACCTCAAGGCCAATCAGAACTTCCTCGCGCTGCAATCGCAGCTCGAAGGCACGGAAAACCGCATCGCCGTGGCGCGCCGCGACTATATCGAAGCGGTTCGCGTCTACAACACGACGCTTCGGACCATGCCAACCATGATCTGGACCTGGATCTGGTATCGCGACGCCCAGCCGATGCAAACCTTCAGCGCTGATGCTGGCAGCCAAGCAGCACCGCAAGTCAAGTTTAACTGACGGTCGCTTCCGTGGCGGCGGGCACAGCATTTTCGCGTGATCATCGCGGCCTTCACTGGCCGCGATACCTGTTTGCATGCATCGTTCTGCTGTTTTCCGCTGTCCTGACACTGCAACCGACCTCGGTTGCCTATGCGCAGGATGCTGCCAAGCAGACACCGGCCCTCACGGGTCGCGTGGTGGACAATGCGGGCATCATCGACCCGGCAGAGCGTCAGCAACTGACCCAGAAACTGGCGGACTTCGAAGCCAAGTCGTCCGATCAGGTGGTGGTGGTAACGGTGCCTAGCCTCAATGGCGAGGATATCGAATCCTATTCAAACCGCCTGTTCCGCAGCTGGGCTCTCGGCCAGAAGCAGGAAAACAACGGTATCCTGCTCGTTGTCGCGCCGAACGACCGCAAGGTGCGCATCGAGGTCGGTTACGGGCTTGAGGGCACAATGACCGATGCGCTTTCAAGCGTTATCATCAACGGCACCATTATTCCCGCCTTCCGTACTGGCGATTATAGCGGCGGCATCGTGCAGGGCGTGGACGGCATTCTCTCCGTTCTCTCCGGCGACGCTGCCGAGCTTGAAGCCCGAGCGAAGCGCAATGCGCAAACCAGTTCGGACGATGTGGACTGGGTTGCCGTCATCTTCATCACCTTCTGGTGCCTGATTTTCTTTGGCGGTTTCGGTTTCGCCGTGCTTGCCCCGATCTTCGGACGCAAGCTCGGCCCCGGTCGCTATGAATGGCTGGGCATGACGATCAACACCAATTCAAGCGGCGGCTCCGGTGGTCGTGGCGGCGGCTGGGGCGGCGGCGGTGGCTGGTCATCCGGCGGTGGCGGCGGCGGCTTTGGCGGAGGCGGCGGCTCATCTGGTGGCGGCGGCGCCTCGGGTAGCTGGTAGGGAGACGCGACGATGAAGCATCACACGCTAATTGGCGCTGAAGACCATACCCGCATTGCCGAGGCAATCCGGCAAGCGGAAGCCGAGACGAGCGGCGAAATCTATGCCGTGCTGGCGCGCAGCAGCGACGACTATTTCTTTGCAGCCGGTTTTGTCGCGACTTGCGGTATTCTGCTTGCTTCGGTCATCGCCGCCTTGCTCGCGCATTGGTACTGGTTTGATATCAGCCTGCCGATGTTCGGCCTTGCCATTCTTGCCGCCTTCATTTCGGCGATGCTGGTTCTCTGGCTCCTGCCATCGATCCGCATGTTGCTGGTGCCCCGCCGTATCCGCTACAAGCGCGCCCATCTCAACGCACTGCAACAATTCCTGGCGCGCAACGTCCACATCACGGAAAACCGCACCGGCATTCTGCTCTTCGTTTCCATGGCTGAGCACTATGCCGAAGTCATCGCGGATGCGGGTATTCATGCGCGTGTCGAGCAGGATGAATGGAACGCCATTGTCGTAACGCTGATCCATCACGCATCGCGCTCGCAGATGGCGGAAGGCTTCGTCATGGCGATTGGTCAGGCGGGCACGCTTCTGGAAAAACACTTCCCCGCAGGCACTGACAATATTAACGAATTGGACGATCACCTGATCGAACTTTGACGGCTCCAGAGCATTTCCAGCAAAAGTGCGTAGCGGTTTTGCGTAGGATAATGCGTAAAAAATGGATGGAGCGGTTCCACGATTCCGTTCCAACTGGAACCGCTCCAGCATCTCAGAATCATCTACGACTTTGGTCTGAATTGTGGCGAGGCAGAGCCATTTCCGACGCCAGCGGACGCCGTTTTATAGCGTACGGTGAATTTCTCCGGTATTTTTAGAAAAATTGCCCGAAGTTTTCGATATTTTGTTCCAAATTAAATGGATTAGATGCCATTTTTCTGACTTTTCGGGAAATTTTTCGTTATTCGCAGCGATTTGTCATCGAAACAAATGTCTAATCTGCTAGTTTGGCGCGCATTGCCATCATGACAGGAGTATCCGACGTGACTGCAAAGCAGGATCGGTCGAGCAAAGTTAAGAATTCCAAGGCAAGCAAAGAGGAAAAAAAGGGGGGGAAGCCGAAGGCGCTGGCAGCCTTCTCACAGCTCCTCTTCGAGTGGGCCCCGCCAGAAGATCTGGCTGCTTACGACGCCGAAGCTCTCGACAGTTCTGCCCGCCACGGCTATGCGGCGCTTGAGTCCTACCGCAAGGGCAAGAGCATCATCAGCGTCGATAATGGTATCGAACGTCACGATCGCCCGGTAAGCGTCATCACCATCGTCAACGACAACATGCCGTTCCTGCTCGATTCCATTCTGGGCGAGCTGAACAATCACGTCAGCCAGATTTTCATGGTCGTGCACCCGGTTCTCGATATTGCTCGGGAAAAGGATGGACTGGTCATTCTCGGCGAAGCATCGCAGCTCGCACCCGCCAAGGGCGTTGAGCGCGTCAGCCTTGTGCAAATTCACCTCCCCGCGCTTGGCAAGCAGGCCAAGGCCGATCTGACGGACGGGCTGAAGCGCGTTCTCGGTCAGGTGCGTTTTGCCGTCGGCGACTGGAAGCCTATGTTGAAGCGTCTTGATGACGCCATTGTGGATTACAAGCGCGCTTACGAGCTGAACGGCAATGCCGCCATGCCCGAAGCCATCGCCTTCCTCGAATGGCTGCGCGACGATCATTTCATCTTCCTCGGCATGCGTGAACTGGCCTTTGAAGGTTCGGGCAAGAAGCGCAGCCTCGTCGCCGTCAAGGAGCCGCTTGGCGTCCTTGGCGACAATGAAGTCCGTGTTTTGCGTAAGGATGACGACGACACAGTGACGCCGCGCGAAGTCACGGAATTCCTCGACAGCAGCGAGCCGCTGATCGTCACCAAGGCGAACACGCTGTCACTGGTGCATCGCCGCTCCTATCTCGATTATATCGGTGTGAAGATTTTCGGACCGAAGGGCGAAGCCGTGGGCGAACTGCGCCTCGTCGGCCTGTTCACCTCGGTCGCTTACATCAGCTCGGTTGCCAGCATCCCGTTCATTCGCTCAAAAGCCGATGCGGTCATCAAGCATCTGGGCTTCAACCGCGAAGACCATTCGGGCAAGGCATTGATCAACGTGCTGGAAGAATATCCGCGCGATGAGCTTTTCCAGATCGACACGGAAAGCCTGACGGCTAATGCCGAACTCATCCTCGCGCTTGGCGAGCGTCCGCGTGTCCGTGCCATTCCCCGTCTCGACCGTTTCGGCCGTTTCGCGACTGTGCTCGTCTATATCCCGCGTGATCGTTACGACTCGGTCGTGCGTGAAAAGATCGGTCGCTATCTCGTCGACGTCTATGGCGGCGACAGCTTTGAGTTCCACCCGGTTTTCCTGCAGAACGGCCTGACGCGCGTTCAGTTCGTCATTCGCCGTCACGAACGATCCACCCCGCATATCGACCGCGAAGCGCTGGAAGCGGAAGTCCGCGCCATGGTCCGCACCTGGGAAGATGCGGTGCGTGAAAGCGTGGAAAATGCCGATGCAGGCGTCGTGGCGCTGGCCGCCAGTTTCCCGCCATCCTATCGCGAAATCTTCACCGCACCGGAAGCACTGGTCGATGCCGAGCGCATTGCCGGTCTCAGCCCGGAAGCGCCGCTTTTCGTGGATTTCTACCGCTATCGCACCGATGGACCAGATGCGGTTTCACTGAAGCTCTATCATCACGGTGCACCGGTCGTGCTGTCGCAGCGCGTGCCGCTTTTGGAAAATATGGGCTTCCGCGTCGTCAGCGAACAGACCATCGACTTGCCGCAAGCCGGTAAAGACGGTGCGCCGGTCTATGTTCACGACATGCAGCTCGTCAACGCCTATGGCGCTCCTGTCGATCTAACCGATGACGGCGAAATGCTGGAAGACGTATTCCGCACCGTCTGGGACGGCTTTGCCGACAATGACGGCTATAATGCGCTGGTGCAGACGGCACGCCTCACCGCGCGCCAGATCATGATCCTGCGCTCCTATGGCCGTTATCTGCAACAGGCGGGTATCGCCTATTCGCAGGGCTTCATCGCAGCCGCGCTCAACCGTTATCCGGAAATCGCCAGCGATCTCTATTCGCTGTTCGATCTGCGCTTCAACCCAGCGGCGAAGCGCCGTGATACGGCTGAAAAGAAGCTAATTGACGCCATCGAAACAGCACTTCTTGGCGTGCCGAGCATCGATGACGACCAGATCCTGCGCCGGTTCCGCAATCTGATTGAAGCGACACTGCGCACCAATGCCTATACGCTGGATGGTGACGGCAAGCCGCGCGTGACCTTTGCCTTCAAGCTCAATCCGCGTCTCGTTGACGGGCTGCCTGATCCGCGCCCGTATCGCGAAATCTTCGTCTACGGCCCGGAAGTCGAAGGCGTGCATCTTCGTTTCGGCGCGGTCGCACGTGGCGGTCTGCGCTGGTCGGACCGCGCACAGGATTACCGCACCGAAGTGCTGGGCCTTGTGAAGGCGCAGCAGGTCAAGAATGCCGTGATCGTGCCGGTCGGCGCCAAGGGCGGTTTCTATCCGAAGCGCCTGCCAGTGGGCGGCGACCGCAACGCCGTCTTTGAAGCGGGCCGTGACGCCTACAAGGTGTTCATCTCGACGCTTCTTTCGGTCACCGACAATATCCACGACAACGATGTGGTACCGCCGCAAAATGTCGTGCGTCACGACAATGACGATCCTTATTTCGTCGTCGCCGCCGACAAGGGCACGGCCACCTTCTCCGATACGGCTAATGCCATCAGCCAGGCGCATGATTTCTGGCTGGACGACGCTTTCGCATCGGGCGGCTCCGCCGGTTACGACCATAAGGGCATGGGCATCACCGCCCGTGGCGGTTGGGAAGCCGTGAAACGGCATTTCCGTGAATTCGACATGGATATCCAGACCGAGCCGTTTACGGTTGTCGGCGTGGGCGACATGTCGGGTGACGTGTTCGGTAACGGCATGCTGCTTTCCGAGCAGATCAAGCTGGTTGCCGCCTTCGACCATCGCGACATCTTCATCGATCCGAACCCGGTTCCGGCTGACGGCTTTGCCGAGCGCAAGCGCCTATTCGAACTGCCGCGCTCCAGCTGGCAGGATTATGATCGCTCCAAGCTGTCGTCCGGTGGCGGCGTCTATAGCCGCAGCCAGAAGACCATCACATTGTCTGCCGAAGCAGCAGCCGCAATCGGCCTTGCCAAGACCACGGCAACGCCGCAGGAAATCATGACGACCATCCTGAAAGCTCAGGTTGATCTTCTTTGGTTCGGCGGTATCGGCACCTATATCCGCGCCTCCAGTGAAACGGATGCGCAGGTCGGTGACCGCGCCAATGATGCCATTCGCATCACCGGTTCGGACGTGCGGGCCCGTGTGATCGGCGAAGGCGCTAATCTCGGCATGACCCAGCGCGGACGCATCGAATATGCGCTCGCTGGCGGCCGCAGCAATACTGACGCCATCGATAATTCCGCTGGCGTCAACTGCTCGGACGTTGAGGTCAACATCAAGATTGCGCTGGCTGCAGCCATGCGTTCAGGCAAGCTGAAGCGCCCCGCCCGCAACAAGCTTCTGGTCAGCATGACCGACGATGTTTCGGAACTGGTGCTGCGCAACAACTATCTCCAGCCGCTGGCGCTTTCGCTGAGCGAGCGTCAGGGTTTGGCCGAGCTGCCTTATCAGGCACGCTTCATGGCGGAGCTGGAAAACCGGAAGCTTCTGGACCGCAAGGTCGAGTATCTTCCATCGGATGCGCTGTTGACTGAGCGCCAGAAGGCTGGCCAGCCGCTGACCCGTCCGGAACTGGCTGTTTTGCTGGCCTATGCCAAGCTGTCGCTCTCCGACGATCTGGTGGCAAGCGCACTTCCTGACGAGCCTTACTTCCAGTCGCTGCTGTTCGGCTATTTCCCGAAGCGCATGGCCAAAACCTATGCCGAGGAAATCTCCGGCCACCGCCTGAAGCGGGAAATTGTTGCAACATTGCTGGCAAATGATGTCATCAATCGCGGCGGCATCACCTTCATCAGCCGTCTGGCCGATACGACGGGCAAGTCGCCTTCGGATATCGTTCGTGCCTATGTCGCCGTGCGTGACGGCTTCGAGATTGATGCGATCTACGACGCCATCGACGCGTTGGACAACAAGGTGCCAGGCGATGTGCAGAACCAGTTCTACCATCTCGTCGGCGAAATGTTGCAGGCGACGACAGCTTGGGTTCTGCGCAACGATACGACCCGCGCAAACCTCACCGAGCTGGTTGGCACCATCGTCAAGGCGCGTGCCGAACTGGAACCGCGTTTCGAAGGCCTGATGCCGGAATTCCTGCGCAACGCTGTGCGTGCCGACAAGGCCGCCTTCGTTGAAAAGGGTGCGCCGGAAAAGCTGGCCCAGCGTCTCGCCAATCTCCAGCTTGCGGGCATCATGCCGGATATCGCGCTGATCGCGCATCTGGCGGAAGCCGATCTGGTGGCAACGGCCAAGGCCTATTTCGGCGTGTCGGAAGCCTTCCGCATCGGACGTATCGAAGATGCGGCACGGTCCATTCCCGTCACCGACTATTATGACGGATTGGCTCTGTCGCGTGCCAGCGAGACCATCACGCAGGCCGCGCGCGGGATCACCATCGCCGCTCTGAAGCGCTTCGCCAAGGAGAAAGACCCGGCTGTGGCATGGCTCGATGCGGACGGCGTCCGGATCGAGCAGGTGAGAAACCGCATGGTCGCGCTCACCGAAGGTGGAGACCTCACCGTCTCGCGCCTGGCCGTTGCGGCGGGACTGATGTCGGATCTGGCGCAGTAATCCGCACCGACAACAAAAAATAAGAGGGCAGCTTAGAGCTGCCCTTTTCATTTCTTGTCGGGCAACCATGGTCCGTATAAGCTCCGGCCACATTCGCAAGGGAGTGGCATTTGACCGATCAGGCAGTCAGCGAACGCAGCTACGCATCTCGTCGCGGCATATGGGGCTGGATGCTGTTCGACTGGGCGGCACAACCGTTTTTTACCGTCGTCACGACCTTCGTTTTTGGCCCCTACTTCATCTCCCGCATGGCGGCGAACCCGGAAGCCGGTCAGGTTGCATGGGGCTATGGCATCGCTGCGGCAGGCTTTGTCATCGCCATTCTGTCACCAGTTCTGGGTGCTGTTTCGGACCGTACAGGGGCACGCAAACCCTGGATCGGCTTCTTTGCCGTTTTGAAGATCGTCAGCCTCTCGCTCCTCTGGTTCGCCGCACCGGGTGCGAGCCTGTTCTGGGTGTTGCTGGCCTTTGCAATCGCCTCGATTGCTGCCGAGTTCTCCATCGTCTTCAATGATTCCATGATGCCGCGCCTCGTGCCGCACGCGGATATCGGACGTATCTCCAACATTGCATGGGGACTTGGCTATCTCGGCGGCATGATCGTGCTGATCTTCGTCGTGCTGTTTCTTGCCGGATCGCCGCAAACCGGCAAAACGATCATCGGCATTGCCCCGCTCTTCGGCCTTGATCCGGCAACCGGCGAAGATGCGCGGATCACCGGCCCGCTTGCTACACTCTGGTATCTGGTCTTCGTTTTGCCGATGTTCCTCTTCACGCCGGATTCGGCGCGGAGCGAGCCTCTGTTCAAGGCGATGCGGCACGGTCTTTCGGAACTGAAAGCCACGCTACGCGAAGTGCGCCAGCGTTCCGGCATCATGCGTTTTCTCATTGCCCGCATGGTCTATCAGGACGGCGTCAATGCTTTGCTGGCGCTGGGCGGAGGCTATGCCGCCGCCATGTTTCGCTGGTCTATTACCGAGATCGGCCTGTTCGGCATGATCCTCAATGTGATGGCGATCTTCAGTTGCCTTGCCGCCAGCCGCGTGGATACGCGCTTCGGCTCAAAAGCCGTGGTCATCGGGTCGCTGGTGCTGCTGCTGCTCGCGACGCTCGGCATCGTATCGACAGGGCGCGATCACACATTCTTCGGACTGCTTCCCTTTGCGGAAAGTACAGCACAGGGGCTTTTCTCGACGCCAGCAGAACATGCCTATCTGATTTATGGCCTGATGATCGGCGCAGCCTTTGGCCCGGTACAGGCATCGTCGCGCTCATGGTTTGCGCGTAGCATTCAGCCGGAAGAATCGGGCCGCTATTTCGGCATTTATGCGCTGGCGGGTCGTGCGACCAGCTTTCTGGCCCCGTTTCTGGTCGCCACCGTTACGGCTATCAGCGGATCGGCGGCAATTGGAATGGCGGTGCTGGTGATCTTCTTCGCCGCCGGTCTCTATCTTACCAAAATGACGCCCTATCCAGCCGAGCGCCCATCGTGAAAACTGGCGCGAGAATGATCGCGCCAGCTCTGTGATTTCATTCACATCATGCCAACCGCGCTGGCCGCACCGATGGCCAGCAGAGCGCCGACGATCGGTGCCGCAACAGGCACCCAGGCATAAGACCAGTCTGATCCGCCCTTGCCTGGGATAGGCAACAAGGCATGCGCGATGCGCGGGCCAAGATCACGTGCCGGGTTGATGGCATAGCCTGTCGGTCCGCCAAGCGACACGCCAAGCGCCCAGACGAGAAGACCGACCATCAGAGGACCGAGAACCCCATCGGCTCCAACAGCCTTGGCGCCGATGGCGATGACGACAAAAACGAGCACGAAAGTGCCGATGATTTCGGTCACGCAATTGGCCGGAATGTTGCGAATTGCCGGGGCTGTGCAAAACACGCCAAGCTTTAGCGCCTTATCCGTGGTCGGCTTCCAGTGCGGCAGATAGGCAAGATAGACGAGCACTGCCCCGACAAAAGCGCCCAGCAATTGCGCGGCGATATAGGGAGCGACTTCCGCCGCCGGAAAACTCCCCGCCGCATAAAAAGCGAGCGTGACGGCAGGATTGAGATGGCCAGCAGCGCCCGCCGCAACTGCGACCATCACGCCGCACAACACGGCCAGCCCCCAGCCAACCGAAATAACGATCCAGCCGGAATTCTGTCCCTTGGATTGCGCCAGAAGCACATTTGCGACGACCCCGTCGCCAAGCACGATCAGCACCATCGTGCCGAGAAATTCCCCTAAAAAGCCACTTGTCATAATCTTATCCCGAAAAATCAATGTGCAGAAATCCATCCGGCGGACGCGTAATGCCCACCGGTCTGCCAAAAAAGTTTTGTAATTCTCTGTTCTGCCTGGCCTCAAAGACCGAGCTTCAGCTTCAATCCACCCAATTCAGGGAACGCTGCACCGCTTTTTCCCAGGAGGCGAAAAGGCTTTCGCGCTCCTTCTTCGGCATCTTCGGATGCCAGCGATAACCAACTTGCCAGTTTTCCACGACATCTTCCGTGGATTTCCAGTAGCCAACGGCAAGACCAGCCGAGTAAGCAGCACCCAGCGCCGTGGTTTCCACGATCTTGGGGCGAACCACAGGCACGTGCAGAATATCGGCCTGAAACTGCATGACGAAATCGTTGACCGTCATGCCGCCATCGGCGCGAAGTTCACTGATCTTGACGCCGGAATCCTTCACCATGGCTTCCAGCACCTCGCGCACCTGATAGCAGCAGGCCTCCAGCGCGGCGCGGGCAATATGGCCCTTATTGGCAAAGCGGGTCAGCCCAGCAATAACGCCACGCGCAGAGGATTCCCAATGCGGTGCGTAAAGGCCTGAAAATGCAGGCACGAAATAGACGTCGCCATTATCGTCAACGGTGCGGGCAAGCGTTTCGATATCGCTGCTGTTGCGAATGATGCCAAGATTGTCGCGCAGCCACTGCACCAGCGCGCCGGTGATAGCGATGGAACCTTCCAGCGCGTAAGAGGGAGGCGCATCGCCAAGCTTGTAGGCGACGGTTGTCAGCAGGCCATAATTGGACGAAACGAGCTTGTCGCCCGTATTCATCAGCATGAAGCAGCCCGTGCCATAGGTGTTCTTGGCCGCACCGGGCTCAAGACAGGCCTGACCGAAAAGCGCCGCCTGCTGATCGCCCAGAATACCGGCCAGTTTCACGCCATTCAGGGATCGAACGGTAATCTCGCCATAAACTTCACTTGAGGAGCGTATCTCCGGCAGACAGGCACGGGGAATATGGAAAAGGTCCAGAATTTCCTGATCCCATTGCAGGCTGGCAATATCCATCAGCTGCGTGCGCGAGGCATTGGTGACATCGGTGATGTGAATGCCGCCCTTCGGGCCGCCGGTCAGGTTCCAGGCCAGCCATGTATCGATGGTGCCAAACAACGCCTCGCCTGCCTCGGCCTTTTCGCGGGCGCCCGGAACATTGTCGAGAATCCAGCGCAGTTTCAGCCCGGAAAAATAGGTGGCGATCGGCAGTCCTGTTCTGGCGCGCAGCCGGTCAGCGCCTCTTTCCTTGGTATATTGTGCCACGAGGTCGGCAGTGCGCGTATCCATCCAGACCAGCGCATTGTAAAGCGGCTGACCGGTGGCCTTGTCCCAGAGCAATGTCGTCTCGCGCTGATTGGTAATGCCGACAGCGGCAATGTCTGCTGCCGTCAGCTTGGCCTTCTTCAGCGCCTCGGCGACGACATGCTGCGTGTTGCGCCAGATCTCAAGCGGGTTGTGCTCAACCCAGCCAGCCTTGGGATAGATCTGTTCATGCTCGCGCTGATCCATGGCGATGATATCGCCTTGCTGATCGAAAATGATGCAGCGTGTGCTGGTAGTTCCCTGATCAATGGAACCGATAAATTGCTTCGTACTCACGGTATCCTCCCGTCGAATATCTTTCTGTAAAACCTATTCAGTTTACATCAGGTGATGAAACGCTCCGCCTGTGCCGTGGGCACCCTCCTTCTGATGCAAAGCATGCCCGCATTTGCGCGGTCGCTTACAAACGAATGTAAAACGAAACAATTCGAAACTCAATGAAAACAAAAAGCCCCGAAATTTTTCGTTTCGGGGCTCGTTTTCAGATTGTAAACCAATGAATTAATGGCGGAAATGACGCATCCCGGTCATCACCATGGCAATGCCATGCTCATCGGCAGCAGCGATCACTTCTTCGTCACGCATCGAACCACCGGGCTGAATCACAGCCGTGGCGCCCGCCTGAACAGCCGAAAGCAAACCATCCGCAAACGGGAAGAACGCGTCGGAAGCGACCACACAGCCCTTGGTCAGGGGTTCTGCGAGACCGGCAGCTTCTGCCGCATCTTCCGCCTTGCGGGCAGCGATGCGCGCGGAGTCGACACGGCTCATCTGGCCTGCGCCAATACCAACCGTTGCGCCGTCCTTCACATAGACGATGGCGTTCGACTTCACGTGCTTGGCGATGCGGAAGGCGAACTTCATGTCGTTCAGTTCGGCTTCACTCGGGCTGCGCTTGGTCACGACCTTGAGGTCGAGATCGTCGACAACGCCGTTGTCGCGCGACTGAACCAGCAAGCCACCGGCAACCGTCTTCGCGGCAATGCCCTTTGCGCGCGGATCAGGAAGGCCGCCCGTCACCAGCAGGCGCAGGTTCTTCTTGGCGGCAACGATGGCCTGTGCGCCCGGCGTTGCATCGGGAGCGATGATGACTTCCGTGAAAATCTTGACGATTTCCTCGGCGGCCTCTTCATCCAGCGTCTTGTTGAGCGCAACAATACCGCCAAAAGCCGACACCGGATCGCAGGCCAATGCCTTCAGATAGGCATCCTTGATCGATGCGCCTTCCGCCACGCCGCACGGATTGGCGTGTTTGATGATGGCGACGGCAGCCGTGCGCGCTGGGTCGAACTCGGCGACGAGTTCGAAAGCTGCATCGGTATCGTTGATGTTGTTGTAGGAAAGCTGCTTGCCCTGAAGCTGGGTTGCCGTGGCAACGCCCGGACGCTTTTCACCGGAGAGATAGAAACCAGCGGTCTGATGCGGGTTTTCGCCATAACGCATGACCGAATGCAGCTTGCCTGCAACCGAGCGCCAAACCGGCGTTTCTTCTTCAATGGCTTCAGCGAACCAATTGGAAATCGCCGCATCATAAGCCGCAGTGCGCGAGAATGCCTTGGCAGCAAGCTTCTTGCGGAAAGCGAGCGGCAGCGAACCGCCATGCTTCTCAAGCTCGGTGACCACTTCGTCATAATCTGTCGGATCAACGACAGTTGCGACATAAGCGTGGTTCTTGGCCGAAGCACGGATCATCGCCGGGCCACCAATATCGATATTCTCGACCGTGGTGTCGTAATCGCCGCCCTGGAAGCGGACTTCCTCAAACGGGTAGAGATTGATCACGGCGAGATCGATGCCGCCGATCTTGTGCTCTTCCATTGCGGCAACATGTTCCGGGTCGTTACGCACGGCGAGCAGACCGCCATGGACTGCCGGATGCAGCGTCTTGACGCGCCCATCCATGATTTCGGGAAAGCCGGTGATTTCGGAAACGTCACGAACCGGAATGCCTTCTGCGGCAATGGACTTGGCCGTGCCGCCGGTCGAGAGTATCTCGACGCCATGCGCATGAAGCGCCTTGGCGAATTCGATCAGACCGGTTTTGTCGGAAACGGAAAGGAGGGCGCGGCGCACCCGATGAAGATCGGGAGCGGGAATATGCTTTGAGCTGACAGCCATAGGAAACGGTCTCTTCGTTGCTGAAGCGTTTTGCGTTCAGGAAAGGGGACAGCGTCGCCGTAGCACAGTCGGACAAGGAATCCTACCGCAAAAGACCGGAAACCACCGGCGAAAGAAAAACCCCGCCTTGAAGGCGGGGTTTCCTGTGAGACATTGCGACTATTAAGGCGCCTTACTTCATCGTCGGGATGACGAACTCGGCTCCATCCTTAACCCCAGACGGCCAGCGCGAGGTGACAGTCTTGGTCTTTGTATAGAAGCGGAATGCATCCGGGCCGTGCTGGTTGAGATCGCCGAAGCCGGAAGCCTTCCAGCCGCCGAAGGTGTAGTAAGCGATCGGAACCGGGATCGGCACATTGATACCGACCATGCCGACCTGAACGCGGCTTGCGAAATCGCGAGCCGCATCGCCGTCGCGCGTGAAGATGGCGACGCCGTTGCCATATTCATGATCGTTCGGCAGAGCCAGCGCTTCCTCGTAGTTCTTGGCGCGAACGACCGAAAGAACCGGACCGAAGATTTCTTCCTTATAGATGCGCATGTCGCGCGTCACATTGTCGAACAGGCAGCCGCCCATGTAGAAGCCATTTTCATAGCCCTGCATCTTGAAGTTACGGCCATCGACGACCAGCTTCGCGCCTTCTTCGACGCCAAGATCGACATAGCCGCGAATGCGATCAAGGGCGGCCTGCGTGACGACCGGGCCGTAGTCGGCGGAATTGTCGGTGGACGGGCCGATCTTGAGCGATTCCACACGCGGGATGAGCTTTTCCATCAGGCGGTTGGCGGTGTCTTCACCGACCGGAACAGCCACGGAAATGGCCATGCAGCGCTCGCCTGCCGAGCCGTAACCAGCGCCGATGAGCGCATCGACGGTCTGGTCCATATCGGCGTCGGGCATGATGAGCATGTGGTTCTTCGCGCCGCCGAAGCACTGAACGCGCTTGCCGTTCGAGCAGCCACGACCATAGATATACTGGGCAATCGGCGTGGAACCGACAAAGCCGATGGCCTGTACATCCGGATCGTCGAGCAGGGCATCGACAGAATCCTTGTCGCCATTGACGACGTTGAAGATACCGGCAGGCAGGCCTGCTTCCATGAACAGTTCAGCCAGACGCATCGGGACGCCCGGGTCACGCTCAGATGGCTTCAGAACGAAGGCATTGCCGCAGGCAATCGCCGGACCAGCCTTCCAGAGCGGGATCATGGCCGGGAAGTTGAACGGCGTGATGCCGGCAACGACGCCGAGCGGCTGGCGCATGGAATAGGTGTCGATGCCCGTACCGGCATTGTCGGTGAATTCGCCTTTCAGCATATGTGCGGAGCCAAGGCAGACTTCCACCACTTCAAGACCGCGCTGAATATCACCCTTGGCGTCAGCAATCGTCTTACCATGCTCACGTGCCAGCAGTTCGGCCAGGCTGTCATATTCGGCTTCGACGAGTTCCAGAAACTTGCGCAGGATGCGGACGCGGCGCTGCGGGTTGGTCGCGCCCCACGCAGGCTGCGCAGCCTTTGCGTTTTCGACGGCGGCGCGCACTTCAGCCTTGGTGGCAAGCGCGACTTTGGCCTGTACCGTGCCGTCGAGCGGCTGGAAAACGTCGGCGGTGCGACCGCTATTACCAGCAACATGCTTGCCGCCGATGAAATGTCCGATATTGCGCATCGAGAAACCTCCCTGATTACCATTTATGAGGACACACCCTGCCCTCATCGTTGTACCTATCCTGACTCTGCAAATTCATGATTGCAAGGCGCTGAAAAGCGTATCCGTTGTGCATTTTTTATAGTACGAAACATGATCCCGAAAAGTGCGAAACGGTTTTCGGACAAGATCATGTTCAAGCGAAGTACATTATGAACTGGGATGATATTCGCATATTCCTCGCGGTCGCGCGCTCTGGCCAGATTCTGGGCGCGGCCAAGCGGCTTGGCCTGAACCACACCACTGTGGCGCGGCGGCTGACGGCGCTTGAAACCGCGCTTTCCACCACGCTTCTGACACGCCGCACCAATGGCTCGACACTAACGCAGGCGGGTGAGGAATTTCTGCTTGCCGCCGAGCGCATGGAAGCGGAAATGCTGTCCGCCCGCGCGCAGGTTGGCAATGCGGATGTCGCGGTTTCAGGCACGGTGCGCATAGGCGCGCCAGACGGTTTCGGCGTCACCTTTCTGGCGCCGCGCCTCGCCCGGCTGACACAGCAATATCCAGACCTCACCATCCAGCTGGTACCCGTACCGCGCTCCTTTTCGCTGTCCCGGCGCGAGGCCGATATCGCCATCACCGTCGAACGTCCGGATCAGGGGCGGCTTATTGCGCGCAGGCTGGTCGATTATACGCTCGGCCTCTATGCCCACCGCAGCTATCTGGAAGCCAATGGCACGCCTGAAAATTCAGACGACCTCAACCACCATCGCCTGATCGGCTATGTGGAAGATCTGGTCATCAACCCGTCGCTTGCCTATGCGCCGGAAATCAGCCGTGACTGGAAACCGGCATTCGAGGTGTCAAGCGCCCTGGGACAGGTGGAAGCGGTGCGCGCAGGTGCAGGCATCGGCATTCTGCATTCGTTCATCGCCCGCGCAGACCCCGATCTCGTACCGGTTCTGCCCGACCGGGTGATCCGGCGCGCCTATTGGCTCGCCTATCATGAATCCGCCCGCACATTGCGACGCGTGACAGCCGTATCGGCTCTCATCTCCGAACTGGTGGAAGGCGAAAAATCGCTGTTCAGTTGAGGGCAGGCTTGCTCAATTAAGCCGCATATAGGCGATCATAACGCCAACAATCATCGCAGCCGGAACGAACAATGCGTCAAGGCCGATGAACGCATGGCCGAGGCCACCGGCAACAGCGCCGAGCATCAAGGCCAGCCAGACGGAAACATGTTGCAACCAGCGCCACTTTGGTGTTTCGCCGCGCAGCGAACAGGCAAGGTCGGCGGCGGCATTGAAAAGCGTTCCAGTCACATAGGTCACACCGAGACGCGCCGCGCCTATGGGCTGTACGGCTGCATTCTGCGCGCCCATCGCGGCGGCGAGCAGCAGCACCGGCTGGATGAACATTGAGCCCTCGCGCCGCAGCACGCCCACTGCCAGCAAGATCACCACGACGCTGGCCATTACATAGAGACTACCCCAGCGCCCATAGGCGCGCACGATCAGCGTGCCGAAAAACGCGCCAAGGAAGAACAATATGATCAGGATGGCAGGAAACCAAACCAGCACGGAGCCTTGAACGCCGGGTTGCCCCGCGAGTGCGACGCCGAGCTGCGTGGTATTGCCGCTCATGAAGGAAGCGAAGAAACCGCCCAGTTGCAGAAAGGCTATCGCATCAACGAAACCAGCCGATGCGGTAAGAACCAGACCGAGCGACAGTTTGGAATTCGGTGTCATTTCACTGGACTTCGGGAAAGGAAACGACCCGGCTTCGACAAAGCCGGGTCTTGCAAGAAATGGAACTGATCCTCAGACGCGTTTGACGATGCGCAGAATGATCAGCAGTATTGCCGCGCCGATGAATGCATTGATGATCGAGGCAATGATACCGCCGCCAACGGAAAAGCCGAGGCGCGGTAAAAGCCAGCCTGCAAAGAACGCGCCGATCACGCCGACAATGATATTGCCGATCATGCCAAAACCGCCGCCCTGCACGACCTTGCCGGCCAGCCAGCCAGCGACGAGACCGACAAAAAGAAATACGATTAGACTTCCAACATCCATGCGCTTTTCTCCCTCCAGAGCACATCCCGAAAAGTGTGAAACGGTTTTCGGGCGAGATGTGCGTCAAAACAAACGGTTAGAGCGCCGCCACCCGGCGCATCTGGAGTGAGTTGACAATATGTTGGTCGAGCACACAAGAGGGGTGCGAAAATTTGAGCACATCCTGAAACAGCCTCACATTTTTCAGGATGTGCCTGAAAATTACGGCGCCAGATGCCGGAATGCGGCGACGACTTCCTCGTAAACCTTGCGCTTGAATGGCACGATCAGTTCCGGCAGCTGCTGCATAGGCTTCCAGTCCCAGCTGTCGAATTCAGCCGTGTGACCACCGGGCGGCGGATTGATCGCGATCTCGCTTTCATCGCCCTCGAACCGATAGGCAAACCATTTCTGCGTCTGGCCGCGATATTTGCCCTTGAGGGCCTGCCCCACCAGATGCGGCGGCAGATCATAATTGATCCAGTCCGGCGCTTCGGCAAGCAGCGAGACCGACTTCATGCCGGTTTCTTCGTAAAGCTCGCGCAATGCAGCTTCGACCGGGTCTTCGCCTTTGTCGATACCGCCCTGCGGCATCTGCCAGAGTTGCGTTGCGCCATCCATCTCATCGCCCGGAATGACGATGCGATGTCCGGCCCAGACCAGACCGGCCTTGTTCAGCACCATCAGCCCAACACAGGGGCGGTAGGGCAAGCTTTCAGGATCGACGGGGCCTTTGTGCTTCGACATGACATTCTCCATGATATGCAGCATTTCCAGCAAAAGTGCGTAGCGGTTTTGCGTAGGATAATGCGTAAAAACAACTAGTGCCGTTCCGGGTCGCGGACCAGCGCCGAAACGGGAACGATTTCGATGCCGCGCTTCTTGACCTCATTCGCCCAATCCCGCACCGCATCGACAGTCACGCCGAAGGCGGAGCCGGTGCCAATCGCGCTGCCATTGGCGCGCGCAATGCGTTCCAGCTCATTGAGACGGTCGAGCACTGCCGAACGGTCCTGCAAAGCATCAATCAGCACATCGGCTGCCGCATAGGGCACGGCGTCCTTTTGCGCGATCTGATCAGCCTGACTGCGCGCCGAAGTGCCGTCATCCAGATAATAAAGACCGCGCCTGCCGATCTCGCCCAGCACCGGCGCGAAAGCATCCGCCTCGCCGGTGAAGCGTGCACCCATATAATTCATCACACCGGCATAGTTGGTCATGCGCGACAATGCCCACAAAAGCGACGTCTGGTTCTTGGCGGCTCCGTCATCCACCGTCAATGTGTTGCGTCCCGGATTGATGCGCGGATAGTCGAATGGCTCCATCGGCAATTGCAACAGAAGCTCGTGGCCGTTCTGACGCGCCGCCTGCATCCAGCGTTGCAGGCTGTTGCCCTGCGGCGCGAAGGCCAGCGTCACTTCTGATGGCAGCTTCTCTACAGCTTCCATGCTACCGGTCTGTGACAGGCCAAGCCCGCCAATGACCAGCGCGATCCTTGCGCCCCGCGCGCCCGACCAGCCGACGGCATAGGCATCCATCGGCCTCAAGCCGTCAGAGCCGCGCACTGGCAATGGTCCGGTCGCGCTTTGCTCGACCAGTTCTTTTTCCGGCAAATGCGCAACACGCGGATCCTGCCCCGTCTTGCGCTGGTTCTGCACGACGACGACATTGCCATCCGCTGAACCGGCGGTGACATTTGGCATATCAGGCGTGACCTTGATGATTGCCGGGCCAGTTTGCTGCCCCCCGGTTCCGCGCAGCGCGGTGCCCGGCGCGGGTGTGTTACCGGTCGCAGTCGATGCCTGCTGCCCAGTTTTGACCGCGGCGTCGGGCGGCGTTTGCGCCTCGGCAATTACCGCCTTTTCAGGCTTGCGAAAAGCATCGCGGTTGGTCTGCCAGACGGTGAACATCATACCGCCTGCGACACCCAGTACGATTGCCGCGCCCAAGCCTAGCAAAGACCAACGAAAAGCGCGGGAGCGTTCGCCCCCGCGCTTTCGCGGTTTCTTATCCAGTCCTAACGGGCTGTTCAGATCCAGCATGGAATGATCAGTTCAACACGCCCTTCTTCGGATCCGGCGGGAATGCGGCATTCGCCACTTCACCACGCAGGAGCTTCAGAGCTTCATTGAGCTGGATATCGTCCTTCGCCTCCGCTGGCACATAGGCCGACGAGCCGGAGCCATTGTCATCTTCGGCGTTGCCCTTGATATGGCCCTTGAGTTCGGATTCGCCGCGAACGACGTCCTCACCCTTCAGTTCCGGCGGCAGCGGCTGCTCAACCTTGATATCTGGCGTGATGCCCTTGCCTTGGATCGACTTGCCCGACGGCGTGTAATAAAGCGCCGTGGTCAGACGCAGCGATCCGTTTTCGCCAAGCGGAATGATCGTCTGCACAGAACCCTTGCCGAAGGACTGCGTGCCGAGCACCGTTGCACGGCGATGATCCTGAAGCGCGCCTGCAACGATTTCCGAAGCGCTGGCCGAACCGCCATTGATGAGCACGATCACCGGCTTGCCGTCAGTCAGATCGCCCTTGCGGGCATCGAAGCGGGTCACATCCTGCGGATCGCGGCCACGAGTCGAAACCACTTCGCCCTTGTCGAGGAAGGCATCGGAGACAGCGACGGCCTGATCGAGCAGACCACCCGGATTGAGGCGCAGATCGAGCACGAAGCCCTTCAGCTTGTCGCCCGGGATCTTGCTCTGAATATCCTTGATCGCCTTGCCGAGATCGTCAGCCGTCTGTTCGGTGAACGAAATCACGCGCACATAACCGACATCGTTTTCGACACGGTAACGAACGGCCTTCACCTTGATGACGGCACGCGCAATCTTGAGCGTGATCGGCTTGTCGACGCCCTGACGCATCAGCGTCAGCTCAATCGAGGAACCGATTTCGCCGCGCATCTTGTCGACCGCATCGTTGAGGCTGAGACCGCGCACTTCCTGACCGTCGATTTTGGTGATCAGGTCGCCTGCGAGAACACCGGCCTTCGAGGCAGGCGTATCATCAATCGGCGCAATCACCTTCACAAGGTCATTGTCCATAGTGACTTCAATGCCGAGGCCGCCGAATTCACCCTTGGTCTGTACGCGCATATCCTGCGCGGCTTCCGGATTGAGATAAGACGAATGCGGATCAAGCGAGGTCAGCATGCCGTTGATGGCGCTTTCCGTCAGCTTCTTGTCATCCGGCGGCGTCACATATTGCGCACGCACACGTTCGAAAATATCGCCGAAAAGCGCCAGGTCCTTATAGACGTCAGCATCCTTGGCGGCTGCGAAAGCCGTCGAAGCTGGAGCGCCTTGCACCATCACCATGGCAGATGCCCCCATCAGGGCTCCGGCGAACAGCAGCGACAGTTTACGTATCATTTTGTGTCCTTCCAGAAAGCCGTTCGGTCCACCATGGGGCCGGATCGACGGGTTTTCCATCTTTTCGAAACTCAATGTAAAGCAACGGCGCACCATTGCCCACCTCTATCGGCGCAACACTCGCGAGAAGTTTATCTCCCATCGCCCCGACCGGTTCACCTGCCAGTACAAACTGGCCCTGCGCCACGTCGATTCGCCCCATGCCTGCCATCACAATATGATATCCATTGCCCGCATCGAGGATCAAGAGTTGCCCGTAAGATCTAAACGGTCCCGCATAAAGCACAACGCCATCGGAAGGTGACGTAATCGTGGCAGACGGCAAGGTTTCCAGCACCTGGCCCATCATGGCGCCGCCAGCACCATCCTTGTCGCCGAAGCGGCGCGACGTCTTGCCCGCTGCCGGTAAAACCAGCTTTCCCTGCAGGGAGGCGAAATTTGTCTGCGCGCGCAGATGATTGTCATCCGGCGTCGCTTCGCCCGCACGTTCGCGGGCCGATGCCAGACGATCGGCCTCGGCCTTGCGCGCCGCATCGGCGGCATCGCGTACACCAGCCATCTGCTTGTCGAGCCCGTCGATCAGGTCCTTGAGGCTACCTGCCTTGGCGGCCAGTTCTTCGGAGCGCTTGCGCTGCGCTTCCATTTCCTGTTCCGACTGGGCCTGCAGCTTCTTTTTTTCATCGAGCAAAAGTGACTGGCGCTTCTGTTCTTCCGCCTGCGTGGTGCGAGTCTGCTGCAGCTTCTCGCGTTCCTGCGAGATAGACGCAGTCACTGTCTGCATATCTTTCAGGTCGCCCGTCAGCTCTTCTACCTGCTCGCGCATTTCCGGCACCACGGCCCCAAGCAGCACGGCGCTACGCACCGAGGCAAGCGCATCATCGGGGCGGACCAGTATGGCAGGCGGCGGGTTAAGGCCCATGCGCTGCAACGCAGCCAGCACTTCGGCCAGAACCCCGCGCCGCGCCCGCAATGATGTGCGAATACCAGCTTCCTGCTCATGCAGAGAGACCAGCTTTTCGGCAATATCGGCGATGTCCTGCTGCAATTTCTTGTCGGTCTTGGCTGACTGGATCAGGGCTGCAGTAATCGTGTCCTGGTCCTTCTTGAGGCTCGCAACCTCGCTTTCGAGCTGCTTGAGCTTGTCTCCGGTAACGGTCATCTCACCGGTCAGCTTTTCATACTCGCCAGCCGCCTGATCGCGTTGCTGCTGCAAGGCATCCTGCGCCAAGCCGAGTTGCGGCGAGGCCACCGCGCCCAAAAAGGCGCAGGTCGCAAAAAAGCCCGCCCGCGCTAGAGCGAGCAGCCGGGGCTTGCTGAAAAGACGTACAGGACTCATGCGTGTTCTATCAGGGCGAAACAAGGCTAAAATCAGGGCCAAAAATCAGGCTCCAATCAACCTATCCCGATACCGTTAACGAAACATCAACCATAAGTCCCGCGATCCCAAACATTGGCTCGCGAAACTTTATCCAACCGGTGCGGACCAGTTCAAGATGACGGAGCCGTCGGCTCCATTAACTCTATGCGGTTTCCAAATGGATCGGAAACGTAGCAGCTATAGCCCGCCAGAGGTTTATCTTCTGTCGCCGCATATCCGGCATCGGTCAACGCCTGCACGAGCGCCTTTAACGCGCCGACAATAAAAGCCGGATGCGCCTTACGCGCCGGGATGAAATCGGGATCGACGCCCAAGTGAATTTTCAAAGCGCCGCTTTCAAACCAGCAGCCGCCTCTTGCGGCCAGATTCTGCGGCTTGGCGACTTCCGGTATGCCGAGAAGACCACCATAAAAAGCACGCGCCTTGTCTTCCCCGCCTTGCGGCATGGCCAGTTGAACGTGATCGAGTTGCTTGATCCACATGGTCCCGTTCTCCCGCTTTCGCGAACGGCCCGGTTCATGATCTGTGATAAGGATGCCCCGCCAGAATGGTTGCGGCGCGATAGAGCTGTTCGGCAATCAGAATGCGGGCGATCTGATGCGGCCAGGTCAGTTCTCCCAGCGCAAGAACCAGATCGGCGCGTGATCGCAACGCTGGATCGTGCCCATCCGGGCCACCGATGGCAACAATCAGCTGCCGTTTGCCGTCATCGCGCATGCGTCCAATGCGCTCGGCAAAGGCTTCGGAACCCAACGCCTTGCCGCGCTCGTCGAGCAGAATAAGGGCCGCGCCATTATCCAGCGCTTCATTGATGCGCTGTGCTTCTTCCGCCTTGCGCAATTCTGCCGTCTGGCCGCGACTTTCCGGGATTTCGCTCACACCGGCGAATTCAAGCCCCAAAGGCGGGCCCGCTTTGGAAAAACGGTCGAAATAGCGCTCGACCAGCTCCCGTTCGGGGCCGGCTTTCATCCGGCCCACGGCAAAAACACTCACACGCATCACGCCCTCAATATGGCAGGGGTCCAAAGCGCTTCCGACCTGATTGCGTCGGATCAACGCTCCAAACGTTTACTTTACGCACATCCTATCCGAAAACCGTTTCACACTTTCCGGGATGTGCGCAACGCCTACCAGACCTTAGCGGCGACGGATCAATGGACGGTTTCCAACGCTCGTTCGTCGTCGAAATCGTCATCGAGCCATATCTTCTCGATATTGTAGAAGTCACGGACTTCCGGACGGAAGATGTGCACGATGATATCGCCCGTGTCGATCAGGACCCAATCGCCACTGTCTAGCCCCTCGACCCGCACATTCTTGCAGCCCGCTTCATTGAGCGCCTGCAAAAGATGGTCGGCCACAGCCGTCACATGACGGTGCGAACGGCCCGACGCGACGATCATATAATCGCCGATCGTTGATCTTCCGCGAATGTCGATGGGGATGATGGATTCTGCCTTGGAGTTTTCGAGACTGGCCAAGGCCGCGTCGAAGGTCTGGGACACGAGATCGGTCTCGTTCATCCTGACCAGTGAAGGCGCGTGGAGAGCCTTCTTCTCAAGTGCTGTTCTCAGTGTATTGCCTTTCTAACAAGAACAACCCGATACGGCAGTAAAAGCACCGTACGAACCTAAGATAGGCAGAGTCCCTGTTTTGTTTCAAGAGTCACGACCTGACAGGACCGTTCACTTTTTCGATTATCTCGCATTTTTCGCATATATCTTGTTTAAACCGTCACCAAACTATCAAGATCGTGTGCCGGACTTGCGAATGGCGCTTGATGACAGCGATGAGCGCGGCCCGTGGATGAAGGTCCATGCTGGTGGCGTGCGACGGGCCAGCATCGGCGCATATTGCTCATCAAGACGGCTGTGCGAAAAAGTCTGCGCCATGCGCGACGACAGATATGCCAGCGTCGAGCCGGGACGGTCGATCACTGCAATCGGGAAATTATTGGCGATTTCGCGCCAGCGCTGCCAGCGATGGAACGACGCCAGATTGTCCGCGCCCATCACCCAGACAAAATGCACGCCGGGATTGGCGTCGCGGATCAGGGCCAGTGTGTCGGCGGTGTAGCGCACATTGAAGGCAGCTTCGAGCGCCGTCACCTTGATACGCGGATCGCTGGCGATTTCTTCGCTCCATCGCAGCCTGTTCGCCAGAGGCGCCAGTTCGCGGGTGTCTTTCAGCGGATTGCCGGGCGTCACCATCCACCAGAGCTGATCCAGTTTCAGCCGCCTAATGGCGATCTCCGCGACCAGAGCGTGACCGCCATGTGGCGGGTTGAACGAACCGCCGAACAGGCCGACCGCCATGCCTTTCTCGGCATGCGGCATGCGCAAATATTTTGCGTCAACGTCCGGATACTGTTCTTTCAGTGCGGAAAGCCCGAAACCAAAGCGCATCAGCTTCGAATCTGCCCGTTACCGCGAACACGATATTTGAACGAAGTGAGCTGTTCGACACCGACGGGGCCGCGTGCATGCATCTTGCCCGTGGCAATGCCGATTTCCGCACCCATGCCGAACTCACCCCCATCCGCAAACTGCGTCGAGGCATTGTGCAGCAAAATGGCCGAGTCGATTTCATTGAAGAAACGGGCAACTGCTTCCGCATCCTCGGCGACGATGGCTTCGGTGTGATGCGAGGAATAGCGGTTGATGTGCCGGATCGCGCCATCAACGCCATCGACAAGCGTGACTGAAATGATCGCGTCGAGATATTCGGTGGACCAGTCTTCTTCACTCGCCGCAATGGCTGCCGGATAAAGCGCCTTCACCTCTTCGCTGCCACGGATTTCGCAACCCTTGGCGGCCAGATCATCAAGGATCGGCACGAGATACGTCGAGGTGACCGCGCGATCCACCAGCAGCGTTTCTGCCGATCCGCAAATGCCTGTGCGTCGCATCTTGGCGTTGACCGCAATCTTGCGCGCCATGTCGAGATCGGCGGTCTTGTTGATATAAAGATGGCAGATGCCTTCCAGATGCGCGAAAACCGGCACGCGCGCTTCCGACTGAACGCGCGCGACGAGGCTTTTGCCGCCGCGTGGCACAATCACGTCGATAGCGCCGTCTAACCCTTTGAGCATTTCACCAACCGCGGCGCGATCCGTCACCGGCACGATCTGGATGGAATCGGCAGGCAAGCCGCCAGCTTCCAATCCAGCCACCAGTGCCTTGTGAATGGCCGCAGACGAATGGGCCGAATCCGAACCACCGCGCAGGATCACCGCATTGCCAGCCTTGAGGCAGAGCGCACCGGCATCCGCCGTTACATTGGGACGACTTTCATAAATGACGCCGATAACACCAAGCGGCGTGCGCACGCGCTCGATATGCAGACCGTTGGGGCGATCCCATTCCGCAATCACCGCACCGACCGGATCGGGCAATGCTGCAATGGCGCGAATGCCCTCCGCGATTCCCTCAATGCGCGTGTCATCGAGCGTCAGGCGATCCACGAAGGAAGCGGCCATTCCGCTCGCGGCGGCATTGGCCAGATCAAGCTTGTTGGCTTCGAGGATGGCGTCGCGGCTTTCGAGAATGGCATCGGCTGCAGCCAGAAGCGCCTTGTTCTTCTGTTCCGTGCCAGCAATCGCCAGTGGTGCTGCGGCGGCTTTCGCCTTGCGGCCCACTTCGGCCATGATCCCGGCTATGTCGCTTCCAGCTTCCACTTTATTCAGCATCCTCTCCCCGCCCTTCCCTGTTCAGGCATTTTCGGTCTCGGCTGCCACGGCTGCGCCGCGCACCACGAGATCATTGCGATGGATCATTGCCGCGCGGGCATCATACCCAAGAATGGTGCTGATCTCATCGCTTTTATGCCCGGCAATCTTGCGTGCATCCTCGGCATCGTAAGCGATCAGCCCACGTGCAATCTCACGACCGTCTTCATTGAGCACAGCCACCGTATCACCGCGCTCGAAATGACCGTCGACATCCTTCACGCCTGCAGGCAAAAGCGACTTGCCCGATTTCAGCGCCTTGGCAGCGCCTGCATCGATCGTGAGACGGCCCGCCGGTTCCAGATTACCGGAAATCCATGTTTTCCAGGCATTGACCGGGGCACGCGCAGCTTCGAACAAGGTGGCGCGCTCACCGCGATCAATCGCCGAAAGCGGTCCCATACGGATACCCGAGGTGATGATCATCGCCGTTCCAGCCGCATTGGCGATCTTGCCGGCATCGAGCTTCGTCTTCATGCCGCCGCGCGACAGTTCGGAAGCCGCAGCGCCTGCCATAGCCTCGATCTGCGGCGTGATGGTTTCCACCAGCGGCAGAAACGCGGCATCCGGGTTCTTATGCGGCGGTGCGGTATAAAGCCCGTCAATGTCGGAAAGCAGGATCAGCAGGTCAGCGCCCATCATCGTCGCCACGCGGGCGGCCAGACGATCATTGTCGCCATAGCGAATTTCCGTCGTCGCCACCGTGTCATTTTCATTGATGACCGGCACGGCCTTCAGTTTCAAAAGCGTTTCGATGGTCGCGCGTGCATTGAGATAACGGCGACGCTCTTCAGTGTCGGAAAGCGTCACCAAAATCTGGCCCGACTTGATGCCGTGGCCACCGAGCACGTCGGCATAGGCCTTGGCAAGCGCGATCTGGCCAGCAGCGGCGGCTGCCTGACTTTCCTCGAGCTTCAACGCCTTTTTCGGCAGGCCGAGCACGGTGCGCCCCAGAGCGATAGCGCCCGACGACACCACCAGCACCTCGACGCCTGCGTGATGCAGGGCGGCAATGTCCTGCCCCAGACTTTCCAGCCATTCGCGCTTCAGCCCCTTGGCGCGATCCACCAGAAGAGCGGAACCAATTTTTACAACAATGCGGCGATAGTCTTTCAGTTGCTTCAGCATGCTCTCATTCCTCTCGCCGCATTCAGCCTTATTCTTCGACTTGCGCCGTTCCGGCTTCCTGCGCACGACTTGCGTCGATAACAGCGCCAAGCTGGCGCAGCGCATCGTTCAGTCCTTCATGGCTGACAGCGGAAAGCAGCAGCGGATCGCGTCCGCAAGCTTTCTTCAGCGCCTTGACCTTGACCTTGCGCGCATCGGGATCGAGCGTATCGATCTGCGACAGCGCGACGATTTCCGTTTTGTCGGCAAGACCATGCTCATAGGCTTCCAACTCGCCGCGAATGACCTTATAGGCCTTCGCCACATCTTCTTCCTGCGCCGAAACGAGATGCAACAGAACCCGTGTGCGCTCGACATGACCAAGGAAACGGTCGCCAAGGCCAACGCCTTCGCTGGCGCCTTCGATCAGACCCGGAATATCCGCGATCACGAATTCACGCGCATCCACGCGCGCAACACCGAGATTAGGGTGCAGCGTGGTGAACGGATAATCGGCAATCTTTGGCTTGGCTGCTGTCACACTGGCCAGGAAGGTGGACTTGCCTGCATTGGGCAGACCGACCAGACCGGCATCGGCGATCAGCTTCAGACGCAGCCAGATTGTGCGTTCGATGCCTTCCTGCCCGGGATTGGCACGGCGCGGCGCGCGATTGGTCGATGTCGTGAAATGCAGATTACCGAAACCGCCATTGCCGCCCTTGGCCAGACGATAGCGCTGGCCGACTTCTGTGATGTCACAGATCAGCGTTTCATCATCTTCTTCAAAAACCTGCGTTCCAACCGGCACCTTGAGAATGACATCGTCACCCTTGCCGCCGGTCATGTTGCGGCCCATGCCATGCATGCCGGTCTTGGCCCGGAAATGCTGCTGATAGCGATAGTCGATCAGCGTGTTGAGGCCGTCGACCGCTTCAACCCAGACATTGCCGCCACGTCCGCCGTCGCCGCCATCGGGACCACCGAATTCAAGAAACTTCTCGCGGCGAAACGATACGGCCCCCGCCCCGCCATCGCCGGAGCGAATATAGATCTTGGCCTGATCGAGAAATTTCATTGAACCTTACCTCTTGCGGCGCAAACGCGCCTTAAACCCGGGCCCGCGCATCATCTTGCGCGAGCCAAATTGCAATTACAGCAAAACCCGTTTCCTGCAAACAGTTGCAGTGCTTGGATTTCATCAGAACTTGTCTTTCCAGACAGGTTCGCTGAAGTCGATATAGAGCAGTTCCTGATCCAGATACTGCCCCTGCACAAAAAGCGACTTCGGCTCAAGCCCGTAGGTCTTGAAGCCGAGCGCATGATAGATCCGCTTTGCCGGTTCGTTCGTCGACACCACCTTGGCATCGAGAAGCACAACCTGCGCCGCGGAATGTTCGATCACTTTGCGAACCAGAGCCTTGCCCAGTTCCAGCCCGCGCGCTTCCGGCGCTACAAACACGCCCCAAAGCGTTCCGCGATGGCGCTCGGATTTGCGGTCATGGCGAAACATACCTGCCGTGCCCAGCAGATTTTCACCGTCGAATGCACCGAAGATAATATTGCCATCCACCTGCTCCAGACGGCGCGCAAAGACGCTGTCGGAATAGGCATTTTCTTCCTCGAAGCTCGATCCGAAGGACATCGGCGCGCGGCTCAGCGCACTCAATCTGATAGCGCGATAGCGATGCAGGTCGCCCTTATCGAGGGCGCGCACCACAATCTTTTCGGGTGCACTCACATAAGCGTCGTTCATTGCATTCCCCATTCTCGTTCTTGCTTTCCCGACCATCTGCCGAAAACCGCTTCATGCTTTTCGGGATGTGTTCAAGGCGGCCCTGCGAAACACGCAGGGCCTTATGTTCTTATGACTGCCAGCTTCTCAGGCCGATCCAAGTGCGCCGGTCGAGAACATAGCGTTCAACCGGCACGTTTCCGGCGGCAAGCGTATCCGACATGCCCATATTGCTGAACTGGAAACCGCACTTGTGGATCACACGACGCGATCCATTGTTGGTCGCCCGGCAGGAAATATGCAGCCGGTCGATTGCGGTCGCCCGAAACACCAGATCAATCAACGAATGGGCGGCTTCGGTGGCAAAGCCATGCCCCCAATAGGGCTCGCCCAGCCAGTAGCCGATCTCCAAGCCATCGCCATGTTTATTCGCATGAATGCCGCAACAGCCCATAAATATGCCGGTCTCGGCTTGCGTAATGGCGTAGATGCAATTGCCCATCTCGCCTTTTCGCACGCGTTCGACAAAGTCGACGGCATTCTCACGCGTGTATGGATGCGGCATGCGAGTGAGCATGCCAGAGACGTGAAGATTGTTGGCAAGATAGGAAATGGCATCTACGTCTTCGACATGCGGCGGGCGCAGAACCAGCCTTTCGGTGACCAAGACGGGGCAATCTAACTCAGGAGCCAATTCAGGCTCCAGATCAGCTGCCAGACCGGGAGAGAAATCGGCGAAACGCTCTCTCCGGCTCGTACAGCTTTCTGCGTAACTATCTTCTTCTAAAACGTCGACAACCATTTGTCTGTCCTCCAGATGCAAAAAAGGGAAGATGGTGGCCCCATCTTCCCTTCGATCTTTTGGCTAGGCTGCCATATACACCGGGTCCGATGGGACGCCGGTGGTTTTAAGAGGCCCGGCTTACTCTGCTGCTTCCGCGATCGGGTCTACCGATACGTACGTGCGGCCGTTGGCTTTCGTACGGAAAGATACGGAACCGTTCGTGGTTGCAAAAATAGTGTGGTCCTTGCCGAGGCCAACATTGGCGCCCGGATGCCACTTCGTGCCGCGTTGACGCACGATGATGTTGCCAGCGAGCACAGCTTCGCCGCCAAACTTCTTCACGCCAAGGCGTTTGGATTCTGAATCGCGACCGTTACGCGAGGAACCGCCAGCTTTTTTGTGTGCCATTGGTGTTCTCCTTTAATCTCTCTACTTACTCAGCCGACTCGGCCTTGGCTGCAGCCTTCTTAGGCGCTGCCTTCTTCGGCTTTGCGGCTTCGCCTTCAGCGGCTTCTGCCTTCGGAGCCTTCTTCTCAGCGGCCTTCTTCGAAGGCTTTGCGCCGTCGGTGAGGATCTCCGAGATGCGGATGGTCGTCAGTTCCTGACGATGACCACGGGTGCGCTTCGAGTTCTGACGACGACGCTTCTTGAACGCGATGACCTTGCGAGCACGGCCCTGTTCAACAACTTCGGCGGTTACGAGAGCGCCTGCGACGACTGGTGCGCCAATGGTCGTGCCGACCATCAGAACTTCTGCGAATTCTACGATGTCACCGGCTTCGCCAGCAACTTTTTCGACCTTGATCAGGTCGTTTGCGGCAACGCGATACTGCTTGCCACCGGTCTTGATGACTGCGAACATTTGTTGTCCTTTCGGTTGTTCGGTCCGGCTCTCATTTCCACGACATTAGCGCCGAAGTGATGGGCCGTCTTTTTATCAGTCGGTTAAGTGAAGGGCTTAAGCCCCTTGATTGACGCCCCGGAAACCCGGAAATCCTCAATCAAAACAATAGGCGCGGACTGCCCCACGCCTAAGGTCTGGTGCTTATAGGTTCGGAACGTGGGAAAAGTCAAGAATTTTCACGAGAGAATGCAAATTAGGTCTTGTCTAATTGCTATCAGCCCGCTATTGAGCCGCTACACACTTAGCATTCGCTTTTGATGCTGTTTGACGGTGCGATTAAATAGATCGTTTTACCGGATTGCACAATGCGGAGAGGTGGCTGAGTGGTCGAAAGTACCGCACTCGAAATGCGGCGTGGGGGTAACTCCACCGTGGGTTCGAATCCCACCCTCTCCGCCATTTTTTTCCTGGCAAAATCCATCTCCTACCAGAGCTGCAACACTTCTATGTGTCGGCTGAACCATGCTAGAAGGCAGCATGAGTGAGTTGTCATCCGTAGCCCCTATTTATAATCCGCCGCTGGAGCCATATGTCTCCATTACTCATCGCGATGCGGATCTTCTGGTATTGGACAAGCCAAGCGGGCTTTTGTCCGTTCCCGGTCGTCACCCAGCCCTTTCCGATAGCCTTGCCACGCGGGTGCAAAAGCAGTTTCCGCAGGCGCTGATGATCAACCGGCTGGACAAGGACACGTCGGGTCTCGTCCTGATGTCGTTGAACCGGAAAGCCCATGCTCATATCGCTGCGCAGTTCGAGGCTCGCACCACCGAGAAATCCTACATAGCCGAAGTCTGGGGCCGTATGGATAGTGATGAAGGCTTTATCGAGCTACCACTGGCTATCGATCCCGACAACAAGCCGCGCCATCGCGTGGACCATGCGCACGGCAAACCGGCACAGACGCGTTGGCAGGTTCTGAGCCATGGTGAAAACAGCACGCGTTTGCGCCTCTTTCCCCTGACTGGCCGCACCCATCAGCTGCGCGTCCACATGCTGGCGATAGGACATGTCATTCTCGGTGACGAATTCTATGCGGAAGGCGCAGCACTGGCAGCAGCAGACCGCTTGCTTCTCCACGCCGAAAAGCTAGCCTTTCACCATCCTGACGGGCGTGACGTGACATTCATCGCGCCCTGCCCTTTCTAACTCGGCCCTGAGATCAATGATGTCGCAGAAACTAGATACATCGGAGCTGGTTGTCGATTTCGTTGGCGGTGCGGTCGGTCACCGGTTTCGCTCCGGCGAAGGACGCGGACAGGCGCTTGCCAAAGCGGTAGGCCTCACGCGCGGAGTCACGCCTGAGATTGTTGATGCGACGGCGGGTCTGGGCCGTGACGCCTTTTTGCTCGCATCGCTCGGCGCTCGCGTCACCTTAATTGAACGTTCCGAAAAGATGCATGCATTGCTGGCCGATGGCCTGGCGCGCGCCGCTGCGGAAGGCGGCCAATATGCCGAAACCGTTGCGCGAATGACCTTGCTGCATGGCGATTCCTGCGAACTGCTGCCGGACTTGAAGCCGCAGGCAATTCTGGTTGACCCCATGCATCCGCCACGCGGCAACACGGCGCTCGTCAAAAAGGAAATGCGACAGATCCGCGAGATCGTCGGTACAGACCCGGATGCGGAAAAGCTAATGCAGGTCGCGCTGGAAGCTGCACTCAATCGCGTAGTGCTGAAATGGCCGTTGCGCGCCGAGCCAATGGCGGGCCTGCGTACACCATCACATCAAATTCTTGGCAAAAGCACCCGCTATGACGTGTTCGTCAAAGCCAAGATTGCATAAAACTCTTTTTGAAGACTTTCAAAGTTAGACAGCGCGTTGCAAGCCAAACGCGCAAAAAATATAGAAATTTTGGTAATTCGGTTTAATTTGAGAACGCTGCATTTCGCAAAACGTAATTCATAATATTACTGAGGGCGTATGAAGACACAGATGGATCTGACGACGGCGCCAATCAATCAAGCGCTGTTGCTCTTCGCCTTACCGACGCTTGGATCGTCGATCCTGCAATCGGCAAACGGTTCCATAGACACGATCTGGATCGGCCATTTGCTGGGAACGAATGCGCTGGCCGCCACGACCAACGGCAATCTTGTCATGTTCCTGCTGACTGCCTTTGTCTTCGGCTTCGGCATGGCATCGACCATTCTGATCGGACAGTCTTTCGGACGCCGCGAAATCGAAACTGCGCGCGCTATTACCGGCACGACGCTGGGAGCTTTCGTGCCGATCAGCATTCTTGTTTCCATTGCAGGCTGGTTTCTGGCGCCACATGTGCTGACTTTGCTTGGTACCCCGGAGACAATCGAGCCTCTGGCTCGCGCCTTCCTGCAAGTCACCTTCGTCGCCATGCCTGCCATCCTCATGCAGACCATCCTGATGATGGCCCTGCGCGGCAGTGGAGATTCGATCACCCCGCTGATTTTCATGGGGCTGGCAGTTATCCTGGATATTGCCTTCAATCCCCTGCTCATCCTCGGGATCGGCCCTATTCCTCCACTGGGCATATCTGGTTCAGCGCTCGCTACTGCGGTCGCAAACTATATCAGCCTCGCCGCCATGCTGTTTTACATCTACCAAAAGGACCTTCCCTTACGCTTGAAGGGTCAGGAACTCCGGTTTCTGATACCGGACCTCAAAGTGCTGAAGCTCATCTTCAGCAAGGGGCTGCCGATGGGAATCCAGATGATCGTGGTTTCGAGCGCAATGCTGACCATGATGCGGCTCGTCAATCGGGAGGGCGTCGACACAACAGCAGCGTTCGGCGCAACACAGCAGTTGTGGACCTATGTGCAGATGCCCGCCATGGCGCTTGGCGCGGCGGTCAGTGCCATGGCGGCGCAGAACATCGGCGCCGGCAACTGGGACCGCGTCAGCAGCATCACCCGCATCGGTGTGCTCTATGCGATCCTGATGACCGGCATTCTTGTCGTTGTGCTGCTCATTGCCGACCGGCAAGCGATGGAAATATTTCTCGGCGCTGAAAGCCCCGCGATACCGATTGGCCAGCATATCGGCAAAATGGCGACCTGGGGTTTCATCGCCTTTGGCGTCTCAATGGTCCTGTTCGGAACAGTTCGCGCTAACGGACAGGTGATATGGCCTCTCATTATCCTTTTCGTATCAATGTATCCGGTTCGGCTGGGCGTTGCGCTCGGCTTGCGGGAATGGCTAGGCGTTGACGCGCTGTGGCTGAGTTTTCCAGTTGCCATGCTGTCCACCATGCTCATGGCGGGCGTTCTTTACCTCCGCGGCAACTGGCGCGACAACAAATCAATGAATGTCGATAAATACGAGCAGGACAATGTTGTCGCTTCGACGTCTCAGACGGCGGAAGCTGCCCCATCCTGTAATGCACTCGCGCCCAATGCGCCTGCTGTGATGGAGGGAAGTGCAACGGTCGCGCGGTGAAACAGGCGAAATCGCCCGCAATCTGAATGTCCGCACGCGCCGGTTCGCTTCATTGAAAACAATGCAAAATTACCAATGTAGACCTGTTGCAATCTGCCCGGCCTTGGTTCATATAGCGCGGGCCTAACAGAATCGGTTCTTTATAGAATCGACTGGCGCGAGCGGGTGTAGCTCAGGGGTAGAGCACAACCTTGCCAAGGTTGGGGTCGAGGGTTCGAATCCCTTCGCCCGCTCCAGTTTTCTGATCAGTACAGCTTTCAAAATCCCGGCTTCGTCCGGGATTTTTGCTTATCTGGCTTCCAATCCGCTTCGAACCGCAGACAATGTCCTCAGTTGTTTCTCAGGAACTTGAACGGAACGCCGGAGATGAGCGCCTTCACATAGCGCGGTTTTTGATAATAGCCGTTCAGCGATACACGCGGCAATCTCATAAGGGACTGAAGACTATTGCAGTCGAGTACACCCGGCTGGGTCGTGACTCCGACAGCAAACCCCGCATCTGCAATCGCTGACGTCTCACGCTTCCCGACCGCAGTCGGCCAGCCATACGGATAGGAAAACGAACGCGGCTTCTGCCCGACATAGCGTTCAATCGCGGCGGCGGACTGCTCGATCTCTTGATGCAACCGGTCTTCATCGACGCGGCGCAGATTGAGGTGATTCATTGTGTGCGCACCAAAATGAACCAAAGGGTCTTGCGCCAATTGGCGTAGTTCCGCCTTATCCATCACCAGCTTTTCAATAATAGCAATTGGTGAAACGCCGTGCGCCTGCGCTGCCGCATCGATGCGCGCTACAGCTTGGTCTTCGTCTATGGCCTTAACAAAGGCAGTGAACCGATCGAAGGCTGATAGCTTTTCGTGCAACGTCCCGCAGCGAATGGGCTCACTTCCATCGCCGAAATCGAATTCAAAGCTGGACGCTTTCCGTGCCAAGGCTTCCACTGTTTCCCACCAAGCGCTCCGCTTACGCTCCACAAACCCCGGATTGACGAAGATTGTGTAGGGGACAGAAAATTGCCGGAATATAGGTGCTGCGAACTCGGCGTTATTGCGATAACCGTCATCGAGGGTGAAAGCAACGAAGTTGCGTCTGTCTGCCTTGTCTGCAAGCAGGCGCGGCAAATCATGCAAGTGAACTGGAGTGAGCCCTTCGTTGATCGCGACGCTGATAGCTTCTTCCAGAAACTCTGGCGTAACCGACAGATGTGCATTGGGTGAGAAGCGCTCCGCATGTGCAGGGCGAACATGATGCAGGGTAAAGATTACACCTCGCCCCGAAGCACCCGAGAATAGCGAGCGTACAAAGGGAACAGCCGCCAGCTCCAGCCCGGCTCTGATCAAGCCGTAGCGCAGAGAGGAGCATATCCCCTGAAACGATCGCATTGCACCCCGCGCTATTCAAGCGCGTCCCTTATTAAGTAAAAATCAAAAATGTCATTACACTATGGTTCGTCAACAAGTCATTGACGAATTCTGTTAGGTACTACTTCTTGCTGACTCGATGGCTTTATAGAACTACGGCACCAATAGCATCCGAGCCATAAGGCGACCAACACCGCCGCACGAATGATTGTATCATCCGCTGCATTGGCTTGTCATGGGCTGCACTCAGCCAGTTCGCAAAAGCCAAGTTCTATATGCGGAATTTTCCCTTATGGGCATCGGTTTGCCTGACGCTTGGGCTCACACCCGCCTCTCCCCTATTTTCCAGATATTTCCCCAAAACTCCAACAGCCCCGGTTCTCATGCGCTGGGGCTTTTCTGTATTTGTTGTGGTCTGGCTATTTCCAAGTTTGGGGATTGTTTTGCGTGAGGGACGCTGCGTTGAGCC
>NZ_JBQEPD010000003.1:65172-177645 GCF_052045675.1 Brucella sp. 22210 | reverse complement strand
TCACCCGCTCGCAGGCTGTGGAGCTATTGGCGGCGGAACGGGCGGACACAGACCGGGTTCTTGCCGACAACCGCAGATGCCTTGCTCGGATTACGGAACTAGAAGCCGATGCGGGAGGCTATCGCTCGGTCATCGAACATCTGACCCAACGAGCCGAGAAGGCCGAAGCCGACAACGCGGCGCAGGCAGCGCGGATTAAGGAACTTGAGACCGAGCGAGATGAAGCTCTGGACGACGCTAAGTTTGCTGAACGTATCGCAACCAAGCGTGAGATAGACGCAAACGCCAATGTCGAAGCCCTCGAAGCCAAGCTCGCGGCTGCAAAAGACCTTATTTCACGCGCTCAGGAAATCATTCCAGACAGTTATATCAATTGGCACGATTTTGCCCGCGCCGTGCTGGGAGGGAAGCCGTCATGAGCCACCCAGACGACTTTGACTTTTATCTCGAATGCGGATGCCAAGTAATGGATCACCTGCTTGGCAAGAAGAAAATGCCGGAAGGCTATCACCTGCTGATCGACAGCGACGAAATGTACTTTTTCTGGATGGAGAAATCCACCGGACGGGAAAGTTGCATTCATTGGGACAAATGGGCCGTTTATCGTGGCGCGCATGCAGATGCCAAGAAAGCGAGGGCAGCATGACCGACCTCCTTACGCGTCTCTCCAAGCTAGACGCGCCTGACAGGGAAGTGGATGCGCAAATCTACATCCTGTTTAATATCCCGGCAGAACGCGCAGGCAGGATTGATTATTCAAATGGAATGGTTGGCTGGTGGCCGAAGGATGGGCCTTACGTCTCTGCCGTCACTGTTCCAGCCTACACCGAAAGCATAGAGGTAGTTATCGCGCAGGCGCGCCGTCTGTGGTCTGATGTGATGTATCGCGTCGGCAACGATGGCGAAGGGCCAGACCCTAGCCTTTATCTGGGTGAGATATTCATACCCGGCGAACAGAAGGACAGCTATTTCACCGGCCTTTCGCCAGTTGATGCGGTGAGCCTCTGCATCGCCCTCTTGCGCGCAAAGGAGGCATCGGATGGCTGACGCTCGAACAACCCGCCAAATTGAAGCAAACATGCTAGACTTGGATATCTTCAATCTTGTTCGCAGAATTGAGCGATTTGCAGAGGACAATGCATTTCAAATGGAAAAACACTGCTTTCTGCAAGTGGCACGTGAACTATCGTCACAACGCTTCCATGTCCAAAAATACATGCACAAGGCGGATCGCCAAGCCCTGAAAGGCGGTGGAGAGTGAAACTAACGCGCGCGCAAAAGAAGCTGTTAAACTCTCTTCAACACAGGGCCGAATTCTTCAGCCGTGGAGAAGCAGTTCCCGAAGAATTGGTGAAACTACGACTGGCAAAGTGGACCGAAACCTATATGGGCCGGGGCCTTCTATCGATCACACCTTCAGGCCGCGCCGCACTGCGGGAAAGGGAGTGAGGATGAGACACACACCCAAAATCGATCAGCCCGTTGAGGCTCTGGATTTGGTCTGGGGCATCAAGGATATAGCAAAGTTCATCGGGCGAACTGAACGGCAAGCTTTTTACATGGCAACCGAAGGAAAAATCCCGGTTAAGCAGGTTGGCGGTCGTTGGGTCGCTTCCAAACAGAAGCTTATTGATTTCTTCATGGGAGATGCCGCTTAAAGCGGCTCCCCACTTTTCATAACAGGTGTGAATTTATGTCGATCCGCAAACGCGAGTGGACAACGCCAAAGGGCGAAAAGAAAGCGGCTTGGGTTGTTGATTATGTTGATGGACAGGGTAGGCGTCGTCTGAAGACCTTTGCCAAGAAGAAAGAAGCCGATCAATTCGAAGCCACAGCAAAGGTTGAAGTACGCGACGGGGTACATGTCGCGGACAGTGCCACAGTCACAATCGAGGAGGCAGGAAAATTCTGGCTTAAATCGGGTGATGATGCTGAACTAGAGCGAACAACTGTCGATCAACGCAAACAACACCTTAACCTACACATCGTGCCGTTCGTGGGCAACGTGAAACTATCGAAGATTACAGCCCCTTGGGTTCGCTCGTTCCAAGACACCTTAAGGGAAAACGGTCGATCGCCCGCGATGATAAAGCGGGTCACAGTCAGTCTGGGGAGCATTCTGGCGGACGCCCAAGGACGCGGCCTTGTCATTCGCAATGCAGTGCACGAGCTTTCAAAGGCTCGATCTGGCACCAAGGCGTCTGAGAAGCGGGCTAAGGTCAAACTTCGTGTAGGTGTAGATATCCCGACGAACGCGGAAACCAAAGCCATCATTGATGCTGCAACAGGGCGCTATCGCCCATTGTTGATGACCATGATTTTCACCGGCATCCGATCCAGTGAGGCGCGAGGCCTAAGGTGGGAGGATGTTGATTTGACCGCTGCAACGGTCACTGTTCGGCAGAGGGCTGACAAGTATGGCATTATCGGTATGCCAAAGTCTGAAGCTGGGCAGCGTACCATTCCATTGCCACCTATTGTGGTGAACACTCTCAAGGAATGGAAGCTTGCTTGTCCGAAAAGCCATCTAGGACTTGCTTTCCCTAATGCCGCGGGGAATATCGAAAATCATCAAAACACGCTCACGCGAGGACTTTGGATTGCTGAAATAGCAGCTGGCGTATCGGTTCAATCAGGGAAAATCGATGCTGACGGCAAACCGATACCAAAAGCGAAGTATACTGGTTTCCATGCGTTGAGGCATTGGTATGCCTCCTGGTGCATCAATCGAAAAGCTGACGGCGGCTTGGAATTGACGCCCAAAGCCGTACAATCCCGAATGGGCCACAGCTCTATTCAGGTGACGTTTGATACCTATGGGCATCTGTTCCCTTCGCTGGATGAGGGGGCCGAGTTAGCAGCGGCAGAAAAAGCACTGTTCTCAATCGATGCAACATAGACGCGACATGAGCCTAAATTCGACAATGAAAACAATGTCAGCTGAAACACTCTGACTCCGTTAGTCTTGGTTCGAATCCAGGTTCCCCAGCCATTTGATTTTCCTATATGATTTTCGAAAATAGCTGAAACGTTCCAGACTTTTTACATCTCATTTTATAATCTTTATTCTTGTTATCTTTCCCATCCAGAACAGCGTTATGTCTCATTCCGGCGAATGAAAAAATAATTTTCTTAAGCCCCTTTTCTTAATGAGATTATAGCCCAAGTAGTCCATCACTGCAGCGTCCATCACGCTCCAATACCGACATCATCTATAGTTACGATCAAGGTGCCAGCAGTACCCCGCCTATAATCTCTCTGGTTTACGGGCAAGGTAGATTGCTGTGACAAAGTTCCGGCGAACATGCCCATCGAACTCGTCATCCGCGATGCGTCCAATATCACTCAAGAAGCGAAAGCGTTCCGCTTCAGCTAAACGAGAGACCGGCGAAAATGTCGCCGTCAAGTCGATGACTTGTCGGGTCGTGAGCGTGGGGTTCCACCTGATTTCCTCATATTTTGCATCTTCGAAACCCGCTGTTTTTAACTCGGCCATCCGCACTTCTTTATCGAGCGCAAAAGGCCGACTGGAACCAGCTGCGTGAGAAGGACTGCGGCTTAACTGTCTGAAATGTTCCCGGGTCCGACGCTGGAATGGGTCCATATCATCTGGATCACCGAAAACCGTCCACCACATCGCCCACCAGCCACCCGGTCGTAAAAGCCGCAGGACCTTTGCGAGCGCGCTTTCCTGTTTAAGCCAGTGAAAAGCCGTGGCGGAGACGCCAAGATCAAATTTACCGGGATGTAGTACGCAATCTTCAAATGAGGATTGCATGATGGTCAGTGATGTATCGTCATGCCTCAGCCGTTCATCCAAAACAGCCGCTAGTCGAGCATCCGGTTCAATAGCGGTAATTGTACAGCCCAAGGCAAGTAATGGCGTTGTGGCTTGTCCTGAACCCGGACCCACCTCGAAAACACTGGCGGCTTGTGACGCACCATGCTGGCGCAAAATCTCGAATATACGAGGCGGATATTCGGGCCGGGCATTGTTATAGGCTTGGCTATTCAATCCAAACGCGTTCCGGCCCGCTTTAAGTGGAATGTTGTCTGACATTGGGTTCCTCGGAAGCTTGCCAAACCTTACCAGTGCAGCATCGTTTTCTCCACATTACTACATTTGATGCAACAGCCGACCTAAAATGGGGACAGAAACGCCCATTCCGTTAGCGCCGGGTAGCATTTTATATTTCGGAGCTAAATTATTGAAGCTACAGTCAGTTACGCGCTATAGCGGAAAATCCACGCGATCTGGAAAGCAACAGGCTTGACTCTTTCATAAGACGTGAACAAAATAAGAACATCAACGGCGAGAGCCAACAGATTCCGAGATGTTTAGGAATGATGATGTCTGCTTATAAGGAGCACGGCAAATGAACGCGCTTGTACAAACACAGGGCTATGAGGACGAGATCGACCTCGTTCTCGCCTACCACAACGGCGACGTGCGGGCCGCTATCGAAGCCTTGCTGAAAGACCGCGATTTTCTCATGAAGGAAATCGAATATGCCAGTCTTGCAATGTCGATGGGCTTCGCTCGCGGCTGGAAGCCGACAGTGTTTACAAAGTGAGATTGTGTCACGAGACGTCCGGAACGCTGATCCGCGTTTTGATACAACGGGTGATAGCTGGTATTGTTTAAGTGATCGCTTGGATTTGATCGCGATCAATGCCCATTCCAACCTGCTCTGCGAAGCTCAGCCTCAGTAAAGGAAGGAGACATCATGTCGAACACGCCCCACACGCTCGGAGAGGAATTCCCCGGCCAGATTGAAGCTATTCACGCCCTCAAGGCGAAGGATGCCCGTTTTGCGCGCGTTCTGGAGGAATATGACTCAATCAATGATTGTATTCATCTGGCTGAAACCAAGATCACGCCCTTGAGCCAGGAAGAAGAAACACTTCTGCGCAAGCAGCGTCTGGCGCTGAAAGATACAATCGCAGAAGCGCTCGCCTCCGTATAAACCACAGCGTTGATGCGCCTATGATAAAACCGGCGAGTGAGGAAGATATAGGTCTCCCTTACTCGCCGGACGCCCCCGCGTCGACTGGCCAACCGCGCAAAGATGAACCTCACTGCATCGGATCAAGCGCGCCGTCGCGACTCACCGAACAGTTGAGGCTTTAAACGATTATCCGCCGAAGGAGCTGCGGATGCCCGAGATGCCACGCCCATTCGAGCGAGTCGGTCCTGTCGCGACGATCGTCGCATTTGCGTCGGGTTTAGAGAGTGTTGCCTCAGCAGTTGCCTTGGTCATCACCGGCGCTGATGCCAGAGCCCCTGTCACGAAAGCAACTGATGCTGCCGCAGCAATGAGAATGCGCTTCATTTGATCCTCCAAACTGGCAGGCACGCATGCCCGACCAATAAACCTATGACGTGATGTCAGGAGGAAATTATCGCGTGCAGCTGGCGCGGAACAATACGGCAGATGTCGTATATCGTGACCGTTTCCCTGATCGGAGTATGATCGGTGGGCTTGAGAGCTTACACAAAAATTCAGCTGAACATCAGTCTTGCCTGACGCTAAAGCGTGTCGCGTTCAATCATATTCACGCGACATGCTTTGAGCTTTTATTTTTACGTATGTCTTTATCCGAAACCGGTTCCCACTTTTGGGAGACATGCTTTAGCCCTCGAATATCGAAGAGCCAGGCGGTTCTATCCACCCGTATTGCGGCATTGCTATCAATACTTTACGCGTCAAAATTCCTGATCGCTCCGGACTGCACACCTGCATCGATAATTCGGCAATCATAAGTTGTTTTATTATGCGAACTATCAAATGCAGTGCAGTTCATATTATTCATTACTTAACAATGCCGCCTTTTCGCCCCACAAATGGTATAGCTATTTGACAATCTGAAAAAAAATGAAAATAAAATACGTGAAGCGGCCGTCGACTCTTGACGAAACTCACCGGCAAGCGTCTACTATGCTATTGTTTTCATTCACTATAAGTCCAGGCCAAAGATCATAGGGGCGAATTTTGTCAAATCTGATAAAGTTCGAATATGTTCGCAGTATTCACGCTGATTTAGGTAATTTGCTTTATTGACCGGCTATCTCAGGGAGAAACGCAATGAACCTTAGTCGTCTTTTTGTCTGCCTGGTCGTGTTTGCGACCACCGTTTCCGGCGCATTCGCCGGCTCGCTGCCCAAGCCGCAGGACAAGCCTATCCTGACTATATCAGGCAACATCCAGAACAAGAATAATGGAGACACCGCGCAGTTCGACCGCGCAGGTCTGGAAGCTCTCGGTCTCAAGACCGTGGAAACCGCCAATCCGTGGTATGACGGAAAGGTTCGCTTCGAGGGCGTCTCTATCGATCAGCTGATGAAGCTGGTCGGCGCTGAAGGCAAAACCGTTACCGCCGTCGCGCTGAACGATTACGTGACCACCATTCCGCTCGAGGATTTCAAGAAATTTAACGTCATCCTTGCTTTAAAGCGGGACGGAAAGTACATGGCCGTACGGGACAAAGGACCGTTGTTTATTATCTACCCGTATGACAGCGACCCTCAACTCCAGAATCAAACTTATTACACGCGCTCCGCCTGGCAGGTTGCCAAGCTGATCGTCGAATAGAGGCCGAGCTTGAGACGCATACTGGGTGTCATTATCTGCTGCTTTGTGGTGGCGACGGGCTATATCGCCTATGTCATCGCAGAGCGTCAGACGGCTTTGCAAAAATTTTCCCGTTATAATGACTCCTGGTCCATCGGACAGACCGTGTCCGAATATTTGCGGCTTGAGCACCGGCTGAGTGCTCTGGCGCTTGGGCTACCCGATGTCGATCGCGATGAAGTCCGGCTGCGGCTGGACTTTATGGTCGGGCGCCTTGAAATGCTGCAACAGGGCAATCTGCGCGCGTTCATTCAGGACGATCCGGGACGCCGCCAGCTTTATATGAAGCTGAGCGACATCATCCACCAGCTGGATATCAATCTCGACTCGATGAGCCCGGAAGACATGAAATCCATGCTCGTCGCGATGAGCGAGCTGGATGGGCCCCTGACGTCGCTCGCTTCCACATCGGTGGAGCATGATGTCGACCTGATCGATGCCGCGCAAAGCGACGTCAAGCAGTTGCATTTCATTTATACGGCGCTGGCCGCGGGGCTTATCCTCTGCGGTGTCGTTCTGGTCATCCTGCTTATTCGTCACAACAATCTGCTGGATCGCGCCCATGGCCGCATGCAGCGCCTGACCGCTGACTTGCGCGAGGCCACGGCAGAACTGCAATCGCAGAATTTTCGTCTCGAACATGATGCGCATCACGACGCACTGACCGGCCTTCCGAACCGCGTCCTCTTCCGTCAGGATCTGGAAACACGGCTGACGGCAGCGCTCTCCGGCGGGCCTTCAGCCGTTATCCTTCTGCTCGACCTCGACGGTTTCAAGGATGTGAACGACACGCTTGGACACGATGTCGGCGATATATTGCTGCAAGCCGTTTCGCGGCGACTGACGCGGCTGAGCCGGAAGGGCGATATTGTCTGCCGTCTTGGCGGCGACGAATTCGCCGTGTTGTCGACCGGCATGACGGAGGAAGATTCGCTTGAATTCGCCGCTCGCCTGATGGACGAGATCAGCCGCCCTTACCGGGTCGGAGAGCTGGAAATCAAGATCGGAACCTGCGTCGGCGTGGCCATATCGGAAGGCGAGCCGGACACGGAAGAAATGTTCAAACATGCCGATCTGGCGCTCTATGAAGCCAAGGCCGTGGGCCATGGCCATGTCAGCGTCTTCAAATCGGACATGCTGACGCGGCTGCGCGAAAAGAAGTCGTTCGAAGCAGATTTGCAAACCGCGCTCCAGAACAACGAAATGGAAGTCTATTACCAGCCGCAGGCAACCACGGATACACGGGAAATCTGTGGCTATGAAGCGCTGCTGCGCTGGACGCACCCCGTGCGCGGCTCGGTTTCTCCGATGGAGTTCATTCCCGTGGGCGAGAAAATCGGCACCATCATGCCGCTGGGCGAATGGGTGCTGAAGACGGCCTGTCAGGAAGCGACGCGCTGGAACAAGCCGCTGAAGATTGCCGTCAACCTTTCTCCGGTACAGTTCCGCGACAAGGATCTTGTCCAGACCGTCATGGCGGCGCTTGACGAAACCGGCCTCGACCCACGCAGGCTGGAACTGGAAATCACCGAATCCGTCCTGCTCGACAAGAATGAGCAGACGCTGGAAACCCTGCGTGGCCTGAAAGCGCTCGGCATCCAGATCGCCATGGATGATTTCGGCACGGGTTATTCGTCGCTCGGCAGCCTGAGCGGCTTCCCCTTCGACAAGATCAAGATCGACCGCTCGTTTGTCCGCGATGTGACGACTCGCAGCGATGCGCTTGCCATTGTCGAGCTGGTCACCGGCGTTGGCCGCAGCCTGCGGATGATCACCATCGCCGAGGGCATCGAGACGGAAGAGCAATATGAATGCCTCAAGGGGCTCGGTTGTGATCAGGTGCAGGGTTACCTGATCGGCAGGCCAATGCCTGCAACAGAGCTCGCTTATCTGCATACCAAAAAAGGGCGAGGAAGGACTGTTTCCGGACGCAGCTAACTGCTACCACTAATTATGTGGCAGCAATTAATGTGGTGCGAAAGTGTTGAATGTACATGGGGTCGTTGTACCCATCGAGCCGGGCGAAGTTTCGCCCGTCATCTGGCAGGCGCTGAGCAGCGGCAGCTATGAAGCCAAGGAAGCCCGTACGATCAAAAAGGCCGTGAAGGCCAGCGACCGGGTTCTGGAGCTGGGATCCGGCATTGGCATCATCACCTCCCTGATAGCACGGATCGACGATGTGGCCGTCTGGGCCTTCGAGGCCAATCCGGCAACCGCCTCGCTTGCGCGGCGCGTGCTTGATGCCAACGGCCATGACAATGTGGTCCTGTCGCAAGGTATTTTGAGCGCCGGTGAAACCGGCACCTTCCGCTTTTACGTGCGCAAGGATCTCTGGATGTCGTCCATGGACGAAAATCAGGGGCCTTATGAAAGCACAATTTCCATCACCTCGACCAATATCGACCAGTTCATCGCCAGCCATGGCATCAATGTACTGGTGATGGATATCGAAGGCGCGGAGCGCGATTTGCTCAAACTGGCCGAACTGCCGGGCGTCGAGCGCATTTTTCTGGAGCTGCACGACCATCTTTACGGTCTGGCTGGCATTCGCGATATCACCCATGCGCTGGCCGAAAAAGGCTTTGCCTATGACCCGCGCGGCTCGCAAGGTCCTTGTGTGCTGTTCGCGAAAGATGACGGCGCGCGCGAATATGAACCGGAACCCGATGCGCCTTTGATGTAAGGCCCGTTCGTTTCAACGAAAACAGCCCCGGTTTGGATCGAACCGGGGCTGTTTTCATTTTATCGCTGCTGATTGCGATCAGAAATCGCGCAGCTTGCGTGCCGTGTCCTGCAACAGCGTGAACGCCTCGAAACGGCGATCATGCCATTTTACCCGGTCGGAATCGGGATGGTTGACCTCGCCCAGTTCGGACATGGCTTCCATCGCCGTCGCGAGGTCCGGATAGGCGCCGCCCGCAACTGCGCCAAGCATGGCTGATCCAAGCAGAACCGGTTCCGGCGAGGTGGAAGCCGCAATGACGAGACCCGTCGTATCGGCCAGCACCTGACGCACGAGAGGCGAACGCGCCGCGCCGCCGCTGACAACAATGGTATCCGTCGCAATACCCTTGGCCTTTTGCGCTTCGACGATCTGGCGCGCGCCATAGCCAAGCCCGCAAAGACCGGCCAGATAAAGCGCTGTCAGGCTGTCGATGCCCGCATCGAGATCAAGCCCGGCAATGACAGCACGGGCGTCCGGGTCCGCGAATGGTGCACGATTGCCGAGAAATTCCGGCACGACATGAATGTCGCCGATGATCTCAGCCGTCTTTGCAGCACCGCCGCGTGCTTCCACTTCGGAAGCAAGACGGTCTGCAAGACCTTTGCCTTCAGCCGCAGCCTGCTTTTCCGCCTCGGCTGCGAAGGGATGCATATGGATCAGATGATCGATAGCTGCACCTGCTGCCGACTGACCGCCCTCATTGAGCCAGAGTCCTGGCACCATGGCCGAATAATATGGCCCCCAGACACCATCCACGAAAACCGGCTGTTCGGTCGTGGTCATGGTGCAGGCCGATGTGCCGAACACATAGGCCATGCGCGACAATACCTTGCCCGCATCGCCGCGCGCGCCGACGGTGCCAATACCGCCCGCATGAGCGTCGATCAGACCGGCGGCAATCGCGATGCCCGGCTTGAGGCCAAGTTCCGCCGCGGCCTGTTCGCTCAGAACACCAAGCTTCTCCCCGCCAGCGCAAACTTCCGTGCCGATGCGCACAAAACCCTCATCCGCCAGTTCGCCAAGGCCCACTTCGCGGAAATAGGCATCGTCCCAGCGATTTTCATGGCTGAGATAGGTCCATTTGCAGGTGACCGTACAGGCCGAACGCGCAAGGCTGCCGCACGACTTCCAGGTGAGAAAATCGGTAAGGTCGAAAAACTGCCAGGCGGACGCAAAACTTTCCGGCTTGTTTTCCTTCAGCCAGAGGAGCTTTGGCGTTTCCATTTCCGGCGAAATGGTGCCGCCGACATAGTCGAGCACCTTGGCTTTGGTCGCATTGATGCGCTCGGCCTGTTCGACCGCGCGATGATCCATCCAGACAATGATGTCGCGGGCCGGATCATTCGACGGGCCAACGGCGAGCGGCTTGCCGCCCTCGCCCAGCACCACGAGAGAGCAGGTCGCGTCATAGCCGATACCGGCAACGCTGGCCGGATCGATCCCAGCGGTCTTCACCGCCTCGCGCACGCTTTCGCAGACGGCCTGCCAGATATTGGCGCTCGACTGTTCAACAATGCTGCCTGCCTCGCGCCACATCGTAATGTCGCGCTTGGCCGAAGCCAGCATTGTCCCCCTGGCGTCGAACACGCCAGCACGGGCGCTCCCGGTGCCGACATCGACGCCCAAATAATAATGAGTCATGGTCTCCGACCCGTTCTTGAGCATTTCCAGCAAAAATGCGAAGCGGCTTTGCGTAGGATAATGCGTAAAAACAACAAGATAGAGCGTTTCCCCGATTCCGTTTTAACCGGAACCGCTCTTGAAGAAATTACAGATCGAGGCTCTGCGGCACGATGACGAGATCGCGAATGGTGATGTTGCGCGGACGCGTCAACATAAACATGACCGATTCCGCCACTTCCTTCGGCTCCATCAGGCTGCCATTGGCCAGTGCTTCTTCAAGCTTTGCCTTCGGCCAGTCGCTGATCAGCGCGGTCACGACCGGGCCGGGCAGAACACCGCCGACGCGGATGCCATGCGGCGCAACCTGACGGCGAACCGTATGCACGAAAGCCTGCACGGCATGTTTGGAGGCCGTGTAGATCGGCTCCCAGATCACCGGCACAACACCGGCCACCGAGCTGGTCATGATGATATCGCCTGTCTTGCGCTCCATCATATGCGGCAGCACGGCATGAACCGTGCGGAACGCCGCATTGATGTTGAGGTTCAACATGCGATCCCAGGCATCCGGGTTACCTTCCCAGAGCGGGCCGCCGATATAAGCGCCCGCATTGGCATGGAACACATCGAGCTGACCAGCCTGTTCGAGAATCTGCGGCACCATGGTGGCAACCGATTCCGGGCTGAGCAGATCAATGACCAGCGGCTTTGCCTTATCGCCAAGCTCTGCGCATTTTTCCTTCAGCGCCTTCTCGTCACGATCAACGAGAAACACAGTCATGCCTGCTTCGACCATATGCTTTGCGCATTCAAAGCCGATGCCGGAAGCCGCGCCGGTCACCGCTGCAACTTGTCCTTTGAGATCCTGGGCCATTTGGAGAATCCTTCTATTTGTTAGGCGCGACCGTGCGACTGGCGCGAGCGGCGTGCAAGAGAATCGACAATCACAGCAATTGCCAGCACGGCACCGGTGATCATATAGCGAAGCGACGACGACAGATCGAGCAAGGTCAGACCGCTGGCAATCGACTGGATGACGATGATGCCGAGCAGGGCCGACCAGGCGCTGCCGCGACCGCCAAACAGGCTGGTGCCGCCAATAACCGCTGCCGCAATGGCGTTGAGGTTGACGTCGCCCGTACCGGCCTGCTGGCTGGATGATGCCAGACGCGATGCGGCCAGAATGCCGCCCGCCGCAGCCAATACCGAACAGGTGACGAAGGCAGAGATATAGATGAAGGTCACGTTGATACCGGCACGGCGCGCGGCTTCACGATTGCCGCCAACAGCCTGCATGGCGCGGCCCCAGCGGGTGCGGGTCAGCGCATAGTTCATGGCAACCACAAGTGCTACGAACAGACCGAACATCCACGGCACGCCACGCGACTGGTTGAGATAGAATACCGCGCCACCGACAATGAGTGTGATCACGATGGCCTTGAACGCGATACCGGCAACGGACGGCGCCGAAAGCCCCGCTTCACGACGGCGCTGCGCCGAGCGGAAACCAGTGAAGAAGATCGCGAGGCCTGCAATCAGCGCCAGCGCATAGGAGAGTGGGCGCGGCATCACCAGAAGCTGGCCGAAGCTGACGAGCCAGGAGCCGTAAGGCAGGTTGATCGAGCCAGTATTGCCTAGGAGATAGAGCTGCAAACCGAGTGCGGCGAGCAGGCCCGCCAGCGTCGATACGAAGCTTGGCATGCTGAAGCGGTTATAGAGGAATGCATAGAGCAGGCCGATCAGCGCGCCCGCGCAAAGGGCTGCGACAATCGCCAGCGCCACCGGCCAGCCATTATTGACCCACAACACGCCGACGATAGCCGACGCAAGACCGCTGACGGAACCAACAGACAGATCAATTTCGCCGAGCATCAGAATGCACACGATGCCGAGCGAAATGACGCCGATGGTCGAGCAATCGAACAGCAGGTTCACAAGGTTATTGCTCGACAGGAAAACCGGGTTCAGCGTCTGGAACACGGTCCAGATAATGACGAGGCCGACAATAACGGGAAGCGAGCCGAGATCGCCCGAGCGGACGCGGTCGAAGAAGCTGCGCAGCGCGCCCGAAACGCCTTCATCATGACGCACGCGGGCATCCTGCCGGTCGAGGGGGGTATTTCCGGTTGTCTGGTTCATTATGCTTCTCCCCGGTCATGGGCGTCATCGTGCTGTGCCTGACGTCGTTCGGCACGGCGGGAAACAGAATTGCTGGTTGCGCCGGTGATGGCGGCAACCAGTTCCTCGTTCGATGAATCCGGATAGAAAACACCGTTATTGCGACCGAGACGCAGCACCACGATGCGGTCTGCGACAGCGCGCACATCTTCCATATTATGGCTGATCATCAGCACGCCGAGACCGCGATCACGCACGCGCTCGATCAGATCAAGCACTTCCGCCGTCTGCGCAACACCAAGTGCGGCGGTCGGTTCGTCGAGCATGATCAGCTTTGGATCGAGCAGCAGCGAGCGCGAGATCGCGACGGTCTGCCGCTGGCCGCCCGAAAGCGAGGCGACCGGCTCGCGGACGCTCGGGATACGGGCAGAAAGCTCATTCAAAAGCTTCCAAGCCTTGATTTCCATCGACACTTCATCGAGACGGTAGGGGCTAAGCTCCCGGCCAAGAAAAATATTGGCCACGACATCGAGATTTTCGCACAGCGCCAGATCCTGAAAGACCGTCGCTATGCCAAGGTCGAGCGCAACGCCCGGCGAGGACAGCACAACCTTCTCGCCATTGAATTCGATCGTACCCGAACTCGGCTGGTGCACACCTGCGAGCGTCTTGATGAGCGTGGATTTTCCGGCGCCATTGTCGCCAACCAGCGCCACCACTTCACCCGGATAGACTTCCAGATCGATATCTGTCAGCGCAGAAACCGCGCCGAAATTCTTGGAAATGCCGCTGAGGCGCAGCACGGGCTGCGACGATGACGTCGCCGCTTTGTTTTCCTGGGACATTTTTCACTTTCCCCGACATATCGCACGATATGCCTTTGCGCACGAAACACAGCACATCCCGAAAAATGTGAAACGGCTTTCGGACAAGATGTGCGTAAAAAAGGACGCCCGACCGGAAAACCGGCCGGGCGGATCGTTGCTTAGTTCGTGATACCGAGCTTCTTGCAGCCATCGGCATAGCGATCAACGCACAGCGTTGCTGCTGGAACAACGTTCTTGTCGATGATTTCGGCCTTGAGGTTTTCAGCCGTCACAACCGCCGGGACGAAAAGCTTCGAAGGCGTGTTGTAGAGCGTCGTTTCAGCCTTCGGCGTTTCGCCGTTCAGCAACTGGGCGGCAATGCGCGCAGCTTCCGAAGCAACGATTTCAGACGGCTTGTTGATGGTGTTGAACTGGTCACCCGAAATGATCAGCTGAAGCGCCGCAATCGTCGCGTCATTGCCGGTGATCGGCGGCAGCGGATCGATGCCAGCAGCCTTCATGGCAGCAATCGCACCGCCTGCGGTGCCGTCATTGGCAGCCACAATGCCGACGATCTGGTCGTTGAAGCGGGTGATCTGGCCACTCGCCCACTGCTGAGCCTTGCTTGGCGCCCATTCCGGCGTGTCATACTCGGCCAGCGTCTTGTAACCGCTGTCCTTCAGACCGGCATGAATGCCTTTCTTGATGAGACCGGCAGCCGCATCGGTCGGCGAACCGTTGATCTGGAGAACACCGCCCTTGTCGGTCGGCACGTTCTTGGCCTTCAGGTCCTTGATGAGCGATTCAGCAATCGACTTGCCAATGGCTTCATTATCGAACGAGACGTAGAAATCCGACGTCGCATCCGGGATCGGACGGTCATAGGCGATGACCTTGATATCCTGCGACTGGGCCAGCTTCACGAGCGAAGCGGCTGCTGCCGTGTCGACAGCATCAAGAACGATCACCTTGGCACCCTGCGAAATGACCGAATTGAACTGCTGCTGCTGCTTGGTCGCATCGCCATCGGCGTTGAGATAAAGCACCTTGCAGCTTTCGCAGAGCTTCTTCATTTCTGCTGCAAAACCTGGGAAATCGCGCTCTTCATAGCGCGTGGATGCCTGATCCGGCATCAAAAAGCCGACCACCGCGTCCTTGACTTCCGCATGAGCCGTCGTAGCGGCCATCATCAGCACGCCAGCCAGCGCGCCTGTCATCTTCGATACCTTCATGACTCTCCTCCTAGTGATTGTCTGTTTTTCTGGCATCCGACCGGGAATTTCGCCTGCAAGAGACGGCTTTACATGCGCTGAAGCCAACGGCTCGCTCGCCGGACATCCTCGAAAATTCAATCCGTTTTCGAAAGGATGTGCGTGAGCACGGATATCTAGAGCGCCGATCCGATTCAAACAGATCGAAACGCGCTCCAAGCAGCCGTTTTCAGAAATTCACGCGCTTCGCATTGCCTCCACCTGCCAGCACCGCCATCTCCCGTCAGGCGGCGGCATCTCGTCCCCGGCCTCTTCCCGGTTGGAGATGCTGTAACTTTGCACAACAATTTGCACAATCGATTGTGCAAGCTGATAATGCGCCAGCCCCCAAAATCTGTCAACACGATTCAGCGGTGTATGCGATGACGATGTCGGAGTGCTTGTAACAAAACGAGCTTGGAAAAATGCAGCGCGGTTCCGTTCAGAGCTGCGCCAGCAGCATGTATTTATTTGATATCTTTCAGACTATCCACCGGCAGCGCGATAGCCGAACGCGGCGCAATTAATCTGGGCATAACCAGATGCAGCTCCGGTTCCGTGACGTGCTTTTCCATCAGATCGAAGGCTTTGGCGATCATGCCTTCAACGTCCTGCTGGATTGAAATCACCGGAAACGACAGGAAAGATGCAAAGGGATCATAGTCGTAACAACCGACCACGAGATCGTTGAGCTGCTCATGCGGATGCTCGACCATATAGCGCAGCAGACCCTCAAGATTGATTGAGGAATTGACGAACAGACCACGCGGCAACCGACCATGATGCTTGCGATAGTCATCGAGCGCTCGCAGCGTATTCGACGGCGAATAGCCGGTGTGGAAAACGCAATTTTCCGGATCGGAACCCAGCACGGCCTGCTTGGTATGATGAAAACCGCGAATACGCTGGCGGGTGGATTCGTCGTTGCGTCCGCCGAACAGACAAAGCTCCATCGGCTGCAAAGGTTCGCGATCTGCAAAATGCGCGATGATCGCTTCCGTCAGCATGCTGCCACCGGCAAAATTGTCGGTGGTCACCGATGGAGCCTTCGCTCCCGGCAGATCGATATTCACATGCGGGATCGCCGCCTGCTCGCATAATTCATGCAGGCTGTCCGGGTCCGTTGCGCCACAGATAAACAATTCATCGATGGAATAGGAAATCAGCGTTTCCGCCGTTTCGCGTTCTTCGTCCGGGTCGCGCCCCGCGCTGACCACGACTGGGCAGAGGCCCCGCGCGCGGACATGCGCTTCGAATGTCTGCGCCATGGAAGAGAAAAAGCGGTTGTCGTGCAAAGGCAGCAGCAGCCCGACAAGGCCGGAGCGGGAATGACGCAACCCCTGTGCCTGACGATTGGCGGTGTATTGGTGCTGCTCGGCAAGATTGAGGATAGACTCCGCCGTCGCCTGACTGATCCTGCGCTTGCGCCACGTACCATTGAGCACGGCACTGACCGTGGAAGGCGAGCTTCCCGACAGAACAGAAAGGTCGTAAATCGTCGCCTTCTTCTTGTCGCGGCGCATTCTGTCTCCCTCATTTCGCAATATAGAAATATCGATGATCAGCGGAAACTGGAACAGGTTTCTCTGCTTGCTGATACTGGACCCACAGAGTTGACGTTCAGCGGTTCATCCGGCTTTACCCGATGCGACAGCAATCATGTTTCGCGATAACCCGGTCAATCGCGTCGATAAACTTCACGCATGGCGCAGTTTTTAGCATCGCATTCCTTAAGCGAGCAATCTGGTCAGCTACAATATTCCCTGAACACATTGCGCTGCTCCAAGCGTCCGGTTGCGCAGATCGGGCGCCGGGTTGCCATGCCAAACACTGGAAGAAGGGTCTCTCATGTCCACCAATGGAAAGCCGCTCGATTTTCTCTGGTTCATCCCGTCTTCGGGTGACGGCACCTATCTGGGGACCGACGCGCTGAGCCGCCCTTCCGACCCCGCCTATTTCAAGGAGATCGCGCAGGCAGCGGACCGTCTCGGCTATTCCGGCGTTCTCATCCCGACAGGGGTCGCTTGTGAAGAATCCTTCGTTCTGGCCGCTAATCTTGCCGCCTATACGGAAAAACTGAAGTTTCTCGTAGCGATCCGTCCCGGCGTCGCCTCGCCTGCTTATTATGCCCGCCTCGCCTCAACACTCGATCGCGTGTCTCACGGCAGGCTTCTTCTCAATATCGTCGTTGGCGGCAGCCAGCAGGAACTGGCTGGCGACGGCATTTTTCTGCCGCATGACGAGCGTTACGACCATGCCGACGAATTCTTTCAGGTCTTCAACGATCTGATCGAAACCGGCCACGGCAATCTCGACGGCAAATACATCAAAGCCCACGATGCAGCTCTTGGCCTGCCGCCGGTGCAAGCCCGCCCGCCTATCTATTTCGGCGGTTCTTCACAGGCCGGTATCGATTTTTCCGTTGGTCTCGTCGACAAATATCTGACCTGGGGCGAACCCCCGGCACAGGTCGGCGAAAAGATCGCCGCCGTTCGCAAAGCGGCCCAGGCAAAAGGTCGTGACGACCAGATATCCTTCGGCATTCGTCTTCACTTCATCGTTCGCGAAACGGATGATGAAGCGTGGGAAGCCGCCGACCGTCTCATTTCGCATCTCGACGATGAAACCATCGCCGCAGCCCAGCAGGTCTTCCTGAAAAACTCCGATTCTGTCGGTCAGGCCCGCATGGTCGCGTTGCACAATGGCCGCCGCGACAAGCTGGAAGTATCGCCCAATCTCTGGGCGGGCATCGGCCTCGTCCGCTCCGGCGCCGGGACCGCACTGGTCGGGTCGCCGCAAACCGTCGCCGCCCGCCTGCGCGAATATCAGGCACTGGGCATCGATACGGTGATCGCCTCCGGCTATCCGCATCTGGAAGAAGCCTATCGCGTTTCTGAACTCCTGTTTCCTGAACTGGGACTGGAAGGACCGCGCAACCAGATCCGCTCGTCCTTCGGCAAAAAACAGGTCTTTGGCGGCGGCGGACATGGGGGTAATGTAAAGGTCGCTTCCGGCTCGTGAGATCTGAAATGCTGACGAAAGCCCATACCGGCACCGTCGCCATTATCGGCGGCGGTTTTACAGGCGCAGCAGTCGCGCTGCATCTGGCGCGACATCCGCACGTCGCTGGCTGGCGGATCGTGGTTATTGAACCACGCGAGAAGCTTGGGCGTGGCCTGGCCTATGATACGTTGGAACCCGTGCATCGCATCAACGTGCCTGCCGACCGGATGTCCATCCTGCCTGACGAGCCGCAAGATTTCAGCAACTGGCTCGCAGAAACCGGGATACTGGAAAGCGATCCGGATGCTTTCAGTCTGGACGGCGCGCCCTTCCCGGCCCGTACAGTCTTCGGGCTTTATGCATCGTCGAGACTGGAGCCTCTGATTGAGGCCGGCCGCGTGGAACATCGCCGCACCCGCGCCGTACATGCGACCAAGGATAACGGCTTCTGGACAATCGAAACCGAAGATGGCGAGCCTGTTGTTGCTGATGTCGTTGTATTGGCGGTTAGCCATCCAGCTCCATCCCTGCCGGCTGTGCTGGAGCCGGTCAAGGAGCATTCGGGGCTGATTGCCGACGCAACGCGCCCCGGCGCGCTGGATAATGTCCAGTCAGACGACCGCGTGCTGGTGGTGGGCAACGGGCTGACGGCAGCCGACGTCATCGCCACGCTGAAAGCACATGGCCATAAGGGGCAGATCGTTTCGATTTCCCGGCGCGGCCTCCGTTCTCGCGGCCATCCCCGCACCACCCATGATCCTTATGGCGACTTCATCGCCCAACCGTCGCTCAGCGCTTCAAAATTGTTGCATCGGGTCCGCAAAACCATTGAGGCTGCTCAAGCCGAAGGGTTGAGCTGGCATCCGGTTCTCGATGCGGTTCGCCTTCAGGGACAGGACATTTGGCAGGCTTTGCCCGTTTCAGAACGCCGACGCATCGCGCGGCATGTTCGCCCGTTCTGGGACGTGCATCGCTTCCGCATTGCCCCACAGGTGGAAAACGCTCTGGATCACGCTATCGCCGATAGCAGCCTGTCTATCCGTGCGGCCTCGGTACGCAGCGCGGCTGCCGATGGCGACATTTTGCGTATCGGCCTCAAGGACCGTCGCACAAGCGAACTCGATATTCGCGACGTGGACAAGGTCGTCGTCACCACCGGCCCCGGCCATGGTGGCATTCTCGGATCGCAGCCGTTGCTTTCAACGCTTGCCGAAGCAGGACATCTGGCTCTTTGCCCGACCGGACTCGGTCTGCTCTGTGACCGGCAGAGTCATGCAATCTCTCCATCGGGCTTCGCCGATGAAACACTGCTGATCGCTGGACCACTGGCACGAGGAACCTTCGGCGAGCTGATGGGGTTGCCGCAGGTCAGTGAACATGCCGTTCTCGTTGCCGGGATCATTGTCACGTTGATTGCTGAACGCGACCGTGCCCTTGAAAAGGCCGCGGTCTGATCTTTCAGGATTTGGCTGGCTGTATGCGGGCCAGGTGATCGTGAATATGCTGGTGCAGGTTGGAAGCCGACATGGGGTCATGCCCCGGCACCTGTTTCAGCTCGCGCAAATCCTGCGGCGAAACATCATAGCGATCCTTGAACAACCGGGTGAACTGCGCCCGGTCCGAGAAACCACATTTATAAGCGATTTCTTTCAGTGTTTCCGCCTTGCCTTTGCTATGGATGAGGTAGCGGTAAGCCAGGTCCAGACGCTTTTGGCGGATCAATTTGGTAATGCCGTCATCCTGCTCGAATTGCCGGTACAGATGCGAGTGTGAGAGTTTGAAATGCGCCATGATGGTCTTGGGGCTCAAACGCTGGTCGCGAATATTCAGATCGATATAGTCCATCACTCTTTGCCGCATTGATTGATCAATGGCGCTCGATTGCGCGGGAGACAGCGCCACGCCATTCACGGCCGCCACCAGCAACAGGACAAGCGCTTCCTTGATCCCCGGGATTTCATTTTCCTGAATGAAGTCGAGTGCACCATCCAGACTCAAAATGAAGTCGAACAGCACCTGATTGATGTTCAAGTTCCGCGGCAGAATCAGTCCATGAAGATCCTTTGACGGAAACCATTTATTCAGTTCAAAACGCGGTATGGCCAGTGTTACCCGCGAACCAGCTTCCTTTCGACTATCCAGCACTTTGGTAAGGTCCATGAAAAACATGTCACCGGGCTGAACATAAACATTCGTACCGTCGAAATCGCCGGTATATTCCCCTGACAGGACAAGCTGGAGCAGGCAGATATCCAGATCGGTGCGCGCAATCATCTCCGGCGTCCGTCGGCAAATCTGCTCATTGAACGTCGTGTCGCCCAGAACCATGCTGTCGAAAAGCCGCGAGCGGATTGTCCCGATCAGTTCAGTCCCGACATTCTCGTCCGCAGGAGAAACTTCATATATGAGTTTCGATACTTCCTGCCAGAAAGCATTGCGAGATCTTTCATCCACCATATCGGTTGATAGAAAAAATTCCGGCACAGTTTACCAGCCATTCTTCGAGCCACTCACAAATATTGAGGGCAATTATTACTTCATAAAAACGGCCGGAGAGCGCCAGGCAATCGTTCCAAATGACAGGCTCCAACCGTATTCATGAATTTCTCACGAAAAAACCAATCAGAATAAAGCAAAGAGAACCAGCAACAGGAACCTCCGCTTTTATAGTTCTATATAAATACAAAAATTTTTCGATTTCGATTTCCAAATAAAATCTAATATCTTTCGGCGTGTATTAGATGAAGATAATTTTTAATATAATATGGGACAAATACGTATTGCCGTCCCTCAGTTTTTACATATAGCTCATAGTTGAGGAGAATATATATACATGTTTCATTATGAAACAGGTAGAACCTTACAGATATGTAGAGACTAATTTCTTCCAAAGGCGGCTTCTTAACAATCGGAAAAGCTCACACTTTTCGGAATCTGGATTCCTGCCACTCTCATGCTGGCCACCCAATCCTTTCAGATACAGGATCTCGCGAATGGACCACGATCAGTCAAGCCGGTTTAGCTTTTCACGGCGTTCGTTCTTAAAGGCGGCAGGGGCTTCTGCAGCTGCCGCCATTGTTCCGGAAATGGCCTTTGCAGAGGGCAAAACTTTTCCAGCCGGTATCAAGTGGGGCGCCGCATCTGCGGCAGCGCAAGTGGAAAGCCGGGCAGGTCGTGGCCGCAGTAACTGGGACGTTTTCGCGGATATCTCCGGAAGAATTCGTGACGGCTCCTCCAATGTAACGAACACGCAATTCGAAACGCTCTATGCAGAGGAACTCAACCTGTTGTCAAAAGCGGGGTTGAATGCCTTTCGCTTTTCCTTCCACTGGTCGCGCATCCAGCCTGAAGGACCGGGAGCCCCGAGCATCGCAGCACTGGATATGTATGATCGTATGGTTGACGAAATGCTGAGGCTCGGCCTCGATCCTATGGTGACCATTGTGAATTTTGAGAACCCTCTGTGGGCAGGTGATTTTCGCAATCGTGACATCATACAATATGCAGCCGATTACACGGAAATCATCACGCGCAAATTTGGTGACCGCATCAAGCTCTGGATCGCCATGAACGAGCCCGGCACCGTTTCCACCTTTGGCTACGGATCGGGGCGGTTCGCGCCGGGCTACATATCCTTGAGAGCGATGGGGGATGCAATCCACCATCAAAATGTTGCGCAGGGCCATATTATCTCCACCGCCCGTGCAAACCTGCCGAAAGACGCCAAAGTCGGCACCACGCTCAATCTCCAGACCGTCCGCTCAAAGTCGAACTTCCCAGAGGACGAAAAGATCGTCCGTACCATGGATGCCTACTGGAACACAGCCTATCTCGATCCGCTGTTCGGCCAGGAATATCCGCAAGAGGTACGTGCGCTGGTCGCCCCAGTCATCCGACCAGGGGACATGGAAATCATTGCCGCCAAGCCGGATTTCCTTGGTGTAAATTATTACTCACGCTTTTTTGTCAAAGCCGAGCCGCACACGCCACTTGGTTTCGTGCAGGACACTCCTCCGGATAATCTCAAACTCACCAAATATCTGCCCTACGAGCCAGATGGCTTTTCAGAAACGCTGCTACGTGTCCACAACGGTTACGGTGCCCCTGACATTTACGTCACCGAATTTGGTTTCCCTGTCGACGAACCTAATACTGCCGTTAACGGCGTTGTCGAAGACACAACGCGGATAGAATTCATCAAGGGCTATGTCGAAGAAGCCTATAAGGCGATGCAGAAGGGTGTCAATCTGAAGGGACTGGTCTACTGGTCTTCGACGGACAACTGGGAATGGAACGAAGGATTTGCAAAGAACTTCGGCCTGATAAAAGTTGACCCCAAAACACAGAAGAGGTGGCCGAAGCGCAGCCTCGAATATCTCGGAAAATGCAGCAAAACAAACAGCATCGTTTGAACGCACTACCGATCGGTTTTCTCTGAAAGCAAATTATTGGGTTCTCATCCATCATACCGGTGCTTGACACGCTGATACAGACTTCAAAGTCAACGTGTGGGCACCGGTGTTGATGTTCTGACGTGCAGAGATTTTGGGGGAAGCGAATGGCTCGTGGGTGGTATTTTCTCGTTGCCGGAACAATTCTTGCTACATTTTTGACTGTCGAAGCACGGGCCGAAAACGTCAGCGACAGGATTGAGTTGCAGCATGGATGGCGTCTTATCCAGGATGAGGACGCCAAGGCAGCGCAGGTGGATGTTCCGAATACGCCGCTGGGCGATAAGGGCTATGCCATTCAGACCATGCCATCCACAGTTCTGAATACACTCAGCAAGGCCGGTGTCTATAAGGACATCTACTATGGCGACAATCTTGCCAAGGTGGACAATACGCTCTGGAAGCACCAGTGGTGGTACCAGACCAAGCTAAATATTCCAGAAGGCCATGACCATTATACGCTGATTTTCAACGGACTGAATTATCGCGGTGAAATCTGGTTGAATGGCCAGAAAATTGCGGGGTCTGACGCGGTTGTCGGTATGAGCCGCAAGTACGAATTTGACGTCACGCGATATGTTCATCCGGGCATGGATAATCTGTTAGCGGTCAAGATTACGCCCGAGCAACGTACGCCCAGTCTTACTTTGGGTGATACGCCGGGATCGGGTAAGCATGAAGGCGTCGACCTGACCGATACCTGGATGGATTGGATCAATCTCAAGTATTTTGGTGATCCTTCAACCAAGACCTCCTTCGTTCCCGATAAGGGTGCTGGGATCTGGCGCAAGGTCTATCTGACCTATGGCGGTGACGTTGCTCTGCGTGCCCCCTATGTCAAAGCCGACTTGAAGGTGCCGGATCTTCAAACAGCCAAGCTCGATGTCTATGCCAATCTCGTCAATCGCTCTTCCAAACCCGTCGCAGGCGTGCTGAGCGGCGAAATCACCCGCGAAGGCAAACCCAGCATTCGTCTTGAAAAGACTGTTACCCTCAACGGAAACGAAACCCGAGAAGAAAGCTTCACGCCTGAGCAAATAAAGGCTTTGACAATCGACAAGCCCGATGTCTGGTGGCCATATATATGGGGCAAGCCAAACCTTTACAATTTGAAGCTCACCTTTCGCATCGGTGACAAGGTTTCCGGCGCCACGACGACCGATTTCGGCATACGCAAGATTACGCAGCACCGCGACAAAACTCAGCTATTTCCGAAGTTCAAAAGCTCCGGTAGTTTCTACATCAAGGTCAACGGTCGCGATTATCTGATCCGCGGCGCGGCCTACACCCCCGACCTGTTGTTCGACAACAATCCGCAGCGGGATCGCGACATCATCCGCTATGCGAAAGACCTTGGCATCAACATGCTGCGCTGGGAAGGCAAGTTCGCCGATGATGATATGCTCGAACTGGCCGATAAGGAAGGCATTCCCGTCATGCGCGGCCTCATGTGTTGTGGGGCATGGGAGCTATGGAGTCATTGGGATAAGGAAGACTATGCCGTTGCTTCCGCCACCGTCCGGGACATGATCCTGGACTACCGTTCGCATGCTTCGGCGTTTATCTGGGCGAACGGCAGCGACGGTCTTCCGCCGGTGGATGTCCTTGGAAAGTACCAAAGCATCTTGAACGAATTGCACTGGCAGAACGCCGTTGTCGATACCGTATCCGCACGTAATGCTCACTGGAGTGGTATCCACATGGCGGCCCCCTATTCCTGGCGCTCGCCCGCCTTCTGGTTCAAGGGTAGTATTGTTGGCGCGATGGGCTCTATCGCCGAAGCCGGCAATGACGAGACTGTGCTGCCTCTGGAGAGCCTGAAGAAATTCCTGCCAGCAGACAAGCTCTGGCCGATCAATGATTTCTGGTATATGCGCGCCGGTTCCGCGCCCGGCAATAGAACGCTGGATAGCGCCAAGGCCGCCGTTGAAAATCGATATGGTCCGTCGAACAGTGTCGAAGATTTTGCACGCAAGGCGCAGCTCACCATCTATGAAAATGTCCGTGCGCAGAATGAAGCCTATGGCGCACTTGGTGGCGACACCCACAAGATGACGATCTTCTGGATGCTGAATAGCCACTGGCCATCCTTCTTTGGTCATCTCTTCGACTATTATATGAAGCAAGGTGGCGGATATTTCGGCGCCAAAAAAGCCCTGCAACCGCTAAGCGTGGTTTTTGACGGCTATGCAACGGGCGACCACTCCAAAGCCAACATCTACCTCGTCAATCAGACACTGGAAGATCAGAAAAACCTGATCGTCTCAGCGCGCCTATATGACATCAACGGTAAGCTCCAACACGAAAAGAACGTGACCGTCAAAGAGGCCAGACCCACAACGTCCACAATCGCTATGACGCTGCCCCGTTATGAAGACATGGGCACGGTCTATTTCGTCCGGCTGCAAATCCGCAATGACAAGAATGACGTGTTCGCAGAGAACACGTATTGGCAGTCGGCTAAGGACGACATTCCCGAGGACATGGATCCGAACAACATGATGGATGCCATGATCCTGAAGCAGAAACAGTGGGCCGACCTTACCCCGCTCAACACAATGCCGAAGGTGGAGCTCCAGACAGAACTCAGGGAAATCGAGCCGCAAGGGGACTTGCGACGGTTCCGGATTTCGCTGACCAATCCAACCGATCACGTCGCTTTCTTTGTGCGAGCCCAGCTACAGAAGGACAGTAATTCCGGTGAGATTCTGCCGATCACCTATGACGATAATTACGTCACGATCTATCCCCGAGAGACCCACGAAATCATCGCAGAAGTCACCAAGACACAGATTGAAGGGCTGAACCCGATGGTCGCAATCGAAGGCTACAACCTCCACTGATTGCCGCTGAGACAAACATACCGCCAAACATCTAGACTGGAGCAGGCTCATGAAATCAGTGATCGGACACATCAAGCCCCTTCTTTGTTTCATTCCAATGGTGTTGCTCTGTTTCAGTGCGCAAGCAGCCGAAAACGGGCTCGGCTTCTATCTGTTGGGGTCGAAAGGCCCTCTCGCGGCAATCCTGCCTGCACCGGGCGTCTATCTGCAGAATGACACATATTTTTACCGAGCAAGTGCTGGTGCGTCCGCACCTCTGCCGCTTGGCGGGGTCGTTGGCTTCGGTGTCAATGCCAAAGCCGTGGTCGATCTCCCGACCTTCATATGGTCCACGCCCTACGAGTTATTGGGAAGTCGGCTGGCCTTCGGTCTGACCACCCCCTTCGGTCATCAAAATGTCGATGCCGATCTGGTGTATGGTCCCTATTCCGGCGACATCGATAATGGCGTCACCAAGATCGGTGATCCTATTGTCACCACAACAATTGGCTGGAGTGATGGTGACTTCCATTGGAGTCTCAATGGAATGGTCAATATCCCTATTGGCGACTATGAGAGAAACTCGCTCGCCAACATTGCCTTCCATCGTTGGGCTGGAGATATGTCTGCCGCTGGTACATGGTTCGATCCGGCGCGCGGCCTCGATATATCGGGCGTTGTAGGCTTTACCCTCAATGGAGAAAATCCCGAAACAGATTACCGCACGGGGACTGAATTCCACATCGAAGGCGCTATCTCGCAATATCTCTCGAAACAATTTTCGTTGGGCGCCATCGGTTACTATTACCAACAGATCAGCGATGACAGTGGCAGCGGCGCGATACTCGGCGGCTATCGCGGACGTGTTGCGGCGCTCGGTGTAACCGCCAGCTACAACTTCGAACTCGACAAGACGCCTGTGCAGGCACGCGTGAAGCTCTTACGTGAGTTCCATACTGAAAACCGGGTCGAAGGTACTTCAGCATTCCTGACGCTGTCGGTCCCACTTTATGTCAGTAAATGATGGACACCTTTATTCCATGGTTAAGTGTGGCGAACTGAAAGAAGCAGACCGGCACGGTTGATCGCCGTTTTCAGTACAGCGGCCCCCACGGAAGTATACGCGGAACTGCCTTTATGAACCCGCTTCAAAGAACAGCGACTCATTCAGATAAAATTTAATATTAGTAAATTTTAATTTTGATAATACTTAATTATACAAAGTACTACGATGATAATTTTTGATATTACAAATATCATTCATATGGATTACCTTTATAAGAGATTCTATTCGCAAAGAAAGAGCCGCCATGTTAACGCGCTCCAAAGTACAATTTAAAATTGCGCTCTCGTGGCGACCCCAAACGGGCAGCTCTGCCTAAGATGTACCCTCCGACACTATTCTGACCCCATGGGGTCAACGCCGAATCGTTCAACAATGATGCGAGCCTTCTGAAAACAACCCGATCAGTCCCAAACAGGCGGCAAGCACTCCGGGTGGAGATGCGCGACCTAAAGACAATTGGCCTGATCGCTCCTTGAAATATGCAGGATAATTTGATGCGCACATACCGATTGCACAAGCTGGCAGCTTTTCTTTCTGCGAGCACGGCGCTGCTCGGACTAACCCATACAGCAAACGCGGCAGACATCTATTATACCGGTCCAGCAACAGGTGGTCTCTGGGGAACAGTATCCAACTGGAGTAGCGGCACTCTGCCAACAGCTACTGACACCGTCGTCATAAAGCCAGGCACACAAAGCATAACAGTAAACTCTGGACAGAATTATTCTATTGGTAAGATAAGCGTCCCCGATGGCGCCGTCCTGAACGTCAACGGCATCGGTGGAACTGGTAATGTGGGGAGCCTGACGATTTATGGCGTCAATGGCGTTGGCTTTCAATATTCTAGCAGCAGTGTGGCGGCTGGTGGGCCGAGAGCGTTCCAGTTGGCAAATGATGTTGAATTTATTGTCGATAATCCCAACGGCAGCACAGTAACCATCGCCAATTTGGGTTCTATTGGCCTCAATGACAAAACACTCACTTTCAATACGGTCAACGCAAACAATACGATGAGTGTAGGGGGGGCGGTGTCAGGGAGTGGTGGCATCGTAAAAACTGGTGACGGCCTGCTTTGGACGGCTGTGAGCAGCCATACTTACACGGGAAAAACCGACATTCAATCAGGCACGTTGGCCCTCCGTTCATCAGCAAGCCTGAACACATCCAGTCTCATCAATGTAGATGGAACATTTGATATTAGTGGACTGGGCGCCACTACTACATCCACATCGATCCAAACCCTGACCGGCGCAGGCGGGGTCTGGCTTGGCGCTAAGACGCTCAATTTCACAAACGCAAGAACGATTTTCGCTGGTAGTATCAGCGGTACGGGCGGCATTACGGTGAGCGCTGGCAATCTCGCGCTGTCGGGCACAAACAGCTATAGCGGCGCCACGACGATTGCAGCGGGCGCTCGACTTCAGCTTGGCGCGGGCGGCGCGACGGGCAGTCTGGCCAGTCAGCAAATCATCAATGGTGGTGAACTGGCATTCAATCGAAACGATGCACTCAATTTCAGCACCGATATTTCAGGAAACGGCGGCTTATCGCAGATTGGCACGGGTACCACCACTCTATCGGGCACCAATACCTATAGCGGCAACACCAATATCGATGCTGGAACCCTGAAAGCCGGTTCGGCAAAAGTATTCAGCACGACATCGGCATTTGCGATATCGTCGGCAGCAACGCTCGACCTCAATAGTATGGATCAAACGCTGGCCGCCCTTACCAATGCAGGCAACGTCAACTTCGGTACATCGACGGACAATATTCTCCACATCGCCGGCAATTATACCGGCAACAACGGTATGCTGACGATCAATGCAGTGCTCGGAGACGATACATCGGAAACCAACAAGATCGTTATCGATGGCGATACGTCGGGTACCACTCTCCTTCACGTCAATAATCGCGGTGGAACAGGTGACGCGACCACGTCCGGCATTGAGGTGATAACAGTCGGCGGCAGCTCCGACGGCGACTTCATACTGGATGCGCAATATCGCACGGGTGGCAAGCCAGTCATCGTGATCGGCGCGTATGAATACGGCCTGTATAAAGGTAACGCCCAGGGTCAGGACACCAATGACTGGTATCTGATCTCCAAGAAAACCCCAGACGACCCCAAGCCAGAACCAACCCCCACCCCAAATCCAAATCCAAATCCAAATCCGGAAAACCCCAATACAGACCCCGAACCAAAACCGGAGGCCAAGTTGCAAGCTGGCGCGCCGGTCTATGAGGCCTATACGCAGCATCTGCTCGGCATGAACGAGGTCTCTACGCTGCGCCAGCGCACCGGCAATCGTGTATGGGTGGGACAGACGGCAGAGCCTGGCAAAGCAACCTCAATGGGTAATGGTGTCTGGGGCCGCATCGAAGGCGTGCACAATCGCCTCGAACCAGATCGCACGACGACCGGCACACAAACTCACCAGAACATCTTCAAGATGCAGGCCGGTATCGATGGCGAATTTCTGGAGAATGAACAGGGCAGCCTGATCGGCGGCATCTTTGGTCAGTATATGCATGGCAAGACCAGAACATCGTCACGCGACTTTGTATCCGGCGACATTTCGACCGACGGTTACGGTCTCGGCGGGACGCTGACATGGTATGGCGAAAACGGCTTCTATGCCGACGCACTGACACAGGCCACCTGGTACGACAGCGACCTGACCACATCAGCCGAAGGTGCCGCCGCACTCGCCACGGGAAGCCGCGCTTTTGGCTATGCGGTCTCTCTGGAAAGCGGCCAACAGTTGTCCATCAACGACCGCTGGTCCGTCGCGCCGCAAGGGCAACTGGTCTATTCGTCAGTGGATGCCGACAACTTCATCGACGGTTTCGGCAGCGCCGTCCGGTTTGATCGCGGCGAAAGCCTGCAAGGCCGTCTCGGCCTCAATCTCGATTACGCATCCTCCTGGCAAAACGCCAAGGGGACAACCGACCGCGCCAATCTCTATGGCATCGCTAACCTTTATTACGAATTCCGCGACGGAACCCGTGCCGATCTGGCAGGTGTCCGTCTGGCGAGCCGTCAGGACCGTCTGTGGGGTGGGCTCGGCGTCGGCGGCACCTATAGCTTCGACAATGAACGCTATTCCCTGTTCGGCGAGGGGCTGATCAACACCAGCCTGAACAATTTCGGCAACGGCTACGCGCTGAAAGGCAATGTCGGCTTCCGCGTCCACTGGTAACCGCATAACAGAGCGGCTTCGCGATCACGAGGCCACTCTCAATTTTGTTACAGTCCGGATTGAACCAAATCGCCAGAGCCGCGTTTATTAAGCATTCGTTAACCATAACGGAGGCTGTCATGCTCTGGTACTACAGACTGGAAAGCAGTTTTGCCGCCGCATTCGTGATCGCTGCGGCAGTCACACTCTGGTTGATGTGAGGCGGAGGCCTTTACCGTCCACTTTATCCATCATCACAACAACGGAGGACCACCCTATGCAGTGGCTCCATTGGATTGCGTTTGGAATGATTGCCGCCATGCCTGTTGTCGTGTTCGGCATTACCTATCTTGAAGTCGGTCGCAAATGATCTTTGTTAAGCTGGCAAGGCAAAATCTGTCTTCGGGCAGGTGATGCCTTGCATGCATAATGTCGTTCTCTTTCATGAGACGCAGAACCACAATTTCGGATGACTTCTGTGTATGCAGCCCTTATGCACAGGAGAACGATTTTTGCTGGTTTTGCTGCATGAAAGGACATCACGATGAGCGACGCCATCCTGATTACGGTCGATGAACTGTTCGAACTCGTGAAGGACACCCTCCGCAACGCCAAATTCAGCGACGCCCATGCAAGCGCGATCGCGCGCACCATCGTGGCGGCAGAGCGCGACGGCTGCAAATCGCATGGCATTTACCGCATCGAAGGCTGCCTGCGCACCGTCAAAAGCGGCAAGGTAGTCACCGACGCCGTGCCGGTGCTGACCGTGGACGACAGCGCAGTTGTGCGCGTCGAAGCCCATGGCGGCTTTGCCAATCTCGCTTTCGAAACCGGCAAACCCGCGCTGATTGAACGGGCGCGCAAGCTCGGTTTGGCCGCTCTCGTCATCAATGATTGCACCCATTTCGCCGCCCTGTGGCCGGAAGTGGAAGCGCTGGCCGATGAAGGCCTCGCCGCCATGGCCATGTGCCCGAGCTATGCGACCGTTGCGCCTGCGGGTGGCACCAAGCCGCTTCTCGGGACCAACCCGTTTGCTTTCGGCTGGCCGCGCCCGGGCGAAAACCCCTATGTGTTCGATTTTGCAACCAGCGTTGCCGCGCGCGGCGAACTGGAGCTTTACCGCCGCGCTGGCAAGCAATTGCCGGAAGGCTGGGCTGTCGATGCCGACGGCAAACCGACCACCGATCCGGAAGCCGCCCTTGCAGGCGCGATGCTGCCCTTCGGCCAGCACAAGGGTTCTGCCATCTCGACCATGATCGAACTGCTGGCTGGTTCCATGATCGGCGACTTCAGCAGCCCGGAGGCTCTCGCCTATCTTGGCACCACGACGATTGCGCCGCGCCATGGCGAGCTAGTCCTCGCATTCGACCCGACGCGCATGGCTGGCGGACGCCTCAATCCAATCCAGCACGGCGAAATTCTGCTTGAAGCCATCGCCGGTCAGGGCGCCCGTCTTCCGTCGCAGCGCCGTTTCGCCGCCCGCCGTGAATCGCTCTCAAAGGGCATTTCACTCACCCAGTCGGAAATGGATCACCTCGAAATGCTGCGTCAGAAAGGCCTCGACGCCATCGCCTAATTTCGAATTTCAGCCAAACAAAAACCCCGCCATTTGGCGGGGTTTTTTATTTGCGGATCTACAACATTCAGGCTGCGTATTTCGCGACAACGCCGCCCTGCTTGATCCAGGCTGCATACCAGGTCTGGAACAGTTTCAGCTGTGCTTCGCAATAACCGCGCTGGGCATCGGAAAGCTTGTCCGTTTCATTGAAATGCAGTTCGTATTCCGGGTTTCCGGTGACGACCATCATATGCTTGTAGAACAGAACAAGGTCTGGGCCTTCATCGAAGGATGACAGCACGCCGAGCGCGGCTTCCAGTTCAAGCGCAGCGACGCGGGCTTCAACATCGCCGGCAGCGGCAGCCTTCGACAGCGAAACCAGATGCTGAACTTCCTTCGGCAGCACATTGCCGATACCGGTGATCGCACCCTTGGCGCCGCAATTGACGAAGCCGTGGAACACGCCGGTGTCGACGCCAACCATCAGGGTCACATCATCATCGGCGCTGGTGATGTTTTCAGCAGCATAGCGCATGGCTTCCGCACCACCGAATTCCTTGAAACCGATCAGGTTCGGATGCTCGGCGCGCAGCGCGAAGAAAAGATCGGCGCGGGTTGCAAAGCCATAATAAGGGCTGTTGTAAATCACAGCCGGAAGATCGGGCGCAGCCGCCAGAATGGCCTTGAAATGCGCCTTCTGAGCCGAGATCGACGAGCCGCGCGACAGAACACGCGGGATAACCATCAGGCCCTTCGCGCCAACTTTCTGGGCGTGGGCAGCATGAGCGGCAGCCGAGGCGGTGTTGACGGCGCCGGTGCCGACGACCACAGGCACACCAGCCTTCGCAAGCGCCTCAACGCCAACCATGCGCTGTTCGTCGGTGAGAAGCGGCCAGTCACCCATCGAGCCGCAATAAACGACAGCAGACATGCCAGCGGCGATCAGTTCCTTGCCCTTGCGCACCAGCGCATCGAAATCCGGCGAGCGGTCTGGCTTGCATGGCGTCATGAGTGCGGGGATGCAGCCGGAAAAAATATCAGAAGTCATGGTCCTGTCCTTGAATCTCTTCAACGCGTTTTTCAATCAACCAGTGTCTACAACCGGCTTCAGCAAGCCTTGTATGAAAACAAATATACACAATGTATTTTTCTTGTCGACTAAAATTTCAATTGCAACTACGATCTAATCACCATCACAAAGGATAGCGCGCGCGAAAGCATGCCTCCCCGCTCTTCCCGCCCTGCCCCTTTCAATAAAAGGACACGCCATGAGCAAAGCACCATCCAGCCAATCGGCGAACCAATCAGCCGACCGCAAGAAGGGCTCGGGCGTCAAGATGGTCTATGATGTGCTGCGCGATGAAATCATCGATCTTTCGCTCGCGCCTGGCAGCCCCATTGACGAGAACCAGCTGGCGGAACGCTTTGCCATGTCCCGCACGCCAATCCGCGAAGCGCTGGTCAGGCTTGCCAGCGACGGCTTTGTGACGACACTGCCCAACCGCTCGACGGTGGTATCCAATATCGACTTTTTAAGCCTGCCCGCCTTTTTCGACGCGATCACGCTGATGTATCGCGTCACGACGCGGCTTGCTGCGCGTCACCGCACCAAAGCCGACCTCAAGATCATTCGCGCCCATCAGGAAGATTTTGCCAAGGCCGTACGCGCCCAGAATGCACTGGACATGATCTCGACCAATCGCGATTTTCACGCGGCGATTGCCGAAGCCGGGCGCAACCCGTTCTATACGAGTTTTTTCGCGCGCCTTCTCGATGAAGGTCGCCGCCTGCTGCGCCTTTATTATTCGTCCTTCTCGGACCAGTTGCCGGAACAATATGTGACGGAACACGAGGACATGATCCGCGCCATCGAGGAGCAGGATGTCGAAACCGCCGACCTGCTGGGCAAGGCCCATGGTGACCAGATCGTGCAACAGATACGCAAGCTGATCGCCGAGGATCGGCGTGACATCATGGATCTCTGATTAACCGCCATTCACCAGCGCGAGCACAAGCTGCTGCACATTGCCGCCATTGCCCATCTCGACACGGTCGAAATCACGGCCATGCGCGCGCTGCACGGCAACCAGATCGGTGATTTCCTTGATCAGCACCTTGCGGATTTTCTGACATTTCGGGTCATTGGGCACAGAAAGCCCGACCGTTCGGCGCACGATTTCGCGCGTCATGTCCTTGGCGCTGTCGCCATGCACCAGCTCATGCTTGCGAATGCCTTCAATGAAAACGTCCCAGTTTTCGCGCACCGGCGACGGCAGCTTTTCCGACGGTTTCGGCAGCGTGTAGGTGATTTTCAGCTTCGGTTTTGCAGCCAGGATCGTGCAGGCATTGTTGCTGTGATCGAATTTGCGATCCCAGGTCAGCACATAGGTCGTATGGGCGATCACCCGTCCGATCCCGATCTTCGGTCCGCGCTGGCCGATGGATCGATAGAGATCAATGCCGGTCTGTCCTGTAATGGCGTAAGGCTTGACCTCTTCAATCGCCTTCCAGTCGTCCTCTGCATGGGCAGGAAAGGCCGCGAGAAATGCAAGAATTGCCAGTCCAACGATTTTCTTCACGACCACTCCGTCACTAAAACACAGGCTGCAACTTACAGGACCCAATTGCATTCCAGAAGCCATGCATTTCGTTTCAGGAACCTATTGTCCACAGTGACGCAAATCGAAGGAGATTGACTCCCGCCAGCCGTCATCGTTTGATCGCACCATGCATGGGGGTTCTGCGGGGTGGCATTTTGCCAGAGCAAGGAAAAACCATCTCATTGAACATAGAAACTGGAGTTGCGTTGTGCTCAAATCCACCAGACGGGGAATAATTCATCTTGCCTTTGCTCTTGCCGCCACGACGGCCATGGGCACTTTCGCCACGGCGGCGGAAGCCAAGGACAAGATCCTGCTCATCATCAATGGCGCGCTCGGCGACAAATCGTTCTTTGATTCCGCCGCCAAGGGCATGAAGATGATCAAGGATAAATATGGCGACGATGTCGAGACCAAGATCCTCGAAATCGGCGACGATCCGACCAAGTGGGAGCCGGTCTTCCTCGACGCTTCCGAACAGGATTGGGATCTGATCATCGGCGGCACCTACCAGATGTCGGAAACCGTCGGCTCGGTTGCAAAGCAGTATCCGGACAAGAAATACGTTCTCTACGATGCCAGCGTTCCTTACGAGGAAGGCGGCTATGACAACGTCTATTCGATCCAGTACAAGCAGAATGAAGGCTCCTATCTCGGCGGCATGCTGGCAGCCTCGCTGCTGAAAGACGGCAAGCTCGGCGATACGGGCAAGAATCTGGGCTTCCTCGGCGGCATGGACATCCCCGTCATCAACGACTTCCTCGCCGGTTATATCGCCGGTGCGCAGTCGGTCACGCCGGATGTGAAGATCGCCATTTCCTATGCCGGTTCCTTCATGGATGCCGCCAAGGGCAAGGAACTCGGCCTCGCACAATATCGCTCCAATGTGGCGCTCGGCTTTGTGGTTGCGTCGCAGACCGGCCTCGGCCAGCTTTCGGCGGCCAAGGAAACCGGCAAATATGTTCTCGGCGTCGATTCCGATCAGGAAGCGATCTTCAAGGACAGCGACCCGGCCATTGCCAAGCAGGTTGTCAGCTCCGTTCTCAAGAATGTCGATGTCAGCCTTTTGCAGGCCTATGACCGCTTCAAGGCGGGCGACCTGCCTTTCGGCAAGGCGGAAGCGCTCGGCCTGAAGGAAGGCGCGGTCGGCATCGTGACAGACGACAACATGGCCAGCATGGCCAGCCAGGAAACCAAGGATGCCATCAAGAAGGCTTCCGACGAGATTTCCGAAGGCAAGATCACGGTTCCGACCGGTTTTGGCCTCAGCACCGAAGATCTCAATGCGATGCGCAACAAGGTTCGTCCCTGATCGTGTCAAATCCAGCTGAAAAACATGAAGGCGGCGATGCAATCGTCGCCTTCCACGATGTGAGCAAGGTCTATCCGAACGGCACCGTCGCGCTGCGCGACGTGTCGTTTTCGATCCGCGCCGGATCGATCCATGCCATTTGCGGTGAAAACGGCGCGGGAAAATCGACGCTCATGAAAATCCTGTTCGGCATCGAGAATGCCACGGCGGGAGAAATCGTCATCGATGGCCAGCATATTGCGTCCTGGTCGCCGGAAGATGCCGCGGCACAAGGCATCGGCATGGTGCATCAGCATTTCTCGCTGGTGCCGACGCTGACCGTGACGGAAAACATCATTCTCGGTCATGAGCCGGTGAAGGCCGGACTGATCGACCGTGTTGCCGCGCGCAAAATGGTCGATGACCTGATGCAGCAATATGATCTGCATGCCGACCCGGATGCGATCACGGGCGCGCTGTCCGTGGCTGCACAGCAGAAGGTCGAAATTTTGAAGGCGCTGGCGCGCCGCACCCGATTGCTGATCCTCGACGAGCCAACTGCCGTTCTCTCTCCGCCGGAGATTGAGGAATTGATGCGACGGCTGAAAAGCCTGCGCGACGACGGCATCACCATTCTTTTCATTTCGCACAAGCTGAACGAAGTGCGCGAGCTGGCGGAAAGCGTCACCGTGCTGCGCGCTGGCGCCGTTAGCGGCACGGAAAAGCTTGCCGATGTGCCGGACGACGCCATCATGCAGATGGTCATGGGCCATGCGGTCGACATTCCAAAACGCGCCCACAAGACCGGCCCGACCAGAACGGTCCTCGCCATGAATGGCGTGACGACCAAAGCGCCCGATCCTGCCGACCGCATCAACGATATCAACCTCACCATTGGCGCAGGCGAAATCGTCGGTGTTGCAGGTGTGGACGGCAGCGGCCAGCGCGGCCTCGTCTCCGTCCTGTCTGGTCTTGCCGAGGCTGCGACCGGCAGCATCAGCCTCAACGACGCGAATATGCTGCGCGCCGACACGGCGAGCTGGCGCAAAAAGGGCCTCGCCTATCTTCCCGCCGACCGCTTTTCGCAAGGCGGCGCGCCCGGCCTGTCGCTGGCGGAAAATGCAATCGCCGGAACCGATCACAATCCCGATACAGATAGAGGTCCTTTCCTGCGCTGGAACGCGATCAAGACGCGCGTGCAGGATATGATCAAGCGCTATTCGGTGCGGGCAGGCGCGATTACGGAGCGGCTCGATTCGCTTTCCGGCGGCAATGCGCAAAAACTGATTGCCGCACGTGAACTGGCAACCAATCCGAAATTTCTCATCGCCGATCAGCCAACACGCGGCATCGACGTTTCGGCGGCGGCTTTCCTGCATCGCCGCATTGACGAAGTGGCGCAAGGCGGCTGCGCGGTGCTGCTGGTCAGCGCCGATCTCGACGAATTGCTGCGCCTCAGCGACCGGGTTGTCGTGCTCTTCAACGGGCGCATCGTCGCTCATCTGGAAAACGGGCCCGACATCACGCCTGCGACGCTCGGCCCCTACATGCTCGGAACCAAGGTGGCTGCCTGATGCATAGAATTCTGGCTTCCCTCGTTCCCTTCTTCCTGACCGTGCTGGTCATCGCCGTCATCATGGCCGTGCTGCTGGTGCCGCTGGCGCTGATGCAGGACGACCCGGCGGCGATCCTGAAGACGTTTTTCCTCGGCCCCTTCGGCAGTATCCGCCACATGGGCAATATGGTGGAAGCAGCGACGCCGATCATGCTGACCGGCCTTGCCATCACCATCATGTTCCGCTCCGGCCTGTTCAATCTCGGTGCAGAAAGCGGCTTCTTTCTGGGCGCGCTCGGCGCGGTGACCGGCGCTGTGCTGATCCCGTCGCTCGGCTGGTTCTCGCTGCCTGTCGCCATTCTGTGCGGCGCGGTTGCGGGCAGCTTTGCCTGCACCATTCCGGCGGCACTGCGCTTGCGCTTTGGCGCATCGGAAATGGTGACGTCGCTGGTGCTGAACTACGCCTTTCTGTTTCTCGGCTTGTTCGTGCTCAATTACGTCATTCGCGACCCGGCTGCGGGCGGCATGATGTCGTTGAAAATTCCGCCCGAGGCGAAGCTTGACCGGCTGCTGGCGGGCACACGCCTCAACAGCGGCTCGATCATCGCCATTCTCGCCTGTATCGCAGGCGGTATCTGGCTCTACTGGACGCGTTCCGGCCTCAACATCCGCATTGCAGGCTCCAGCCCCGGCTTCGCCAATCATCTCGGCCTGCCGCTCAAGGGCATCATCATGCGGGCGCAGATCGTCGGCGGTCTGGTTGCGGGCATGGCAGGTGCGCTGGAAGTGCTGGGCCTGCATGCGCGCTTTTCTTGGCTCGATCTGCCGGGTTATGGCTGGACCGGTCTGGTCGTCGCCATTCTGGCGCGCGAAAATCCGTTCCTTCTGGTCCCGGCAGCCTTGTTCCTCGGTTTCGTTCAGGTCGGCGGCGATCTTCTCGCCCGCAACATGAATATCCCGACCGAAGTGGTGGGGCTGGTAACGGCGGCCATCATGGTGGGTTCGACGGCAAGCGTCATCCATAATCACCCGACCGTGCTGCGCGTGATCCGCAACTTGCGTAACCGCAAAGACGAACAGGCCCAGGAACGACAGATTGGAGAACACGCATGAGCACCGTTCTCGCCCAAATTCTCGATCCGTCCTTCATCGGCACGATCCTGCGCGTTTCGACGCCGCTTCTGCTGGCGGCGCTCGGCGTAATGATTTCCGACCGCGCCGGTGTTCTGAATATCGGCATGGAAGGCATGATGCTTGTGGCGGCGCTCATCGCCGTTCTGGCCAGTGCGGCAACAGGAAGTCCGGCCATCGGCCTTTTGGCCGCGTTGATTGCAGGCGCGCTTCTCGGATGGATCATGTCGGTTTCGGTCAACCGTCTCGGCACAGATCTCATCATGACCGGCATTGCGCTTAACATCGCGGCGGCAGCGGCAACAACACTCGGCCTTTATCTTGCCACTGGCGACAAAGGCATGTCGGGCGCGCTGAAAAGCGGCGCGCTGCCTAGCCTGCCAGTGCCTTTCATCGGCAATATCCATGTGCTGACCTTTGCTGCCCTTCTGGCCGTCCCGGCGGTCAGCCTGCTGATGATGCGCACCCGCTTCGGCCTGCATCTGCGCGCCACCGGTGTTGATCCCAAATCGGCACGGGCGGCGGGCATTCATGTCGGGCGTGTGCAGATGCAGGCACTGGTGCTTTCCGGCATTTTCGGTGGTGCGGCGGGTGCCTATCTCTCGCTTGGCTATGTGACCTGGTTTGCCCAGAACATGACCGCCGGTCGCGGCTTCATCGCGATTGCAGCCGAAGTGATGGGACAGGGAACTGCCTGGGGCACGCTTGCAGCAAGCCTTGTGCTGGCTGCTGCGGAATCGCTCGCCATCACGCTGCAAAGTCTCGGACTGCCATTCGAACTGATGCAGATGATCCCCTATCTCGTTCCGGTGGTCGTGCTGACGATCCATGCCGCCCGCAAGCAGCGGCGCGCACGGCAATTGAAGAACTCCTGAAATGCATGAAAATGAGAAGAACATGAAGGCTTGGGAACTGACCCGCGACCTGCTGCGCGACACCAAACCCGTGGTGCGCACCGCGGAAGAACAGACATGGGATGCGAGCGCCGTCATGAAGGCGCAGGACGATCTCATGGCCATGTTCTGGAAAAGCAATGTGCCCGGTTCGGCTGCACCTGAATGCCTGATGGCAGGCGCGCTGCAGTCACTCGAAAACAAGGGCTATGTGCTGGAGCCTTATGCAGAACTTCTGCGCGACGGGCTGACGGCGCTTGAGCGCGGCGATTTCGAAACGCTTTACCGCATCGACATGCGCCTGCGCGTGCTGATGCGGGCGGCACAGCCTGACCCGAACCATATCTCGCAGAAGACAGTGCGATACACCGCATGGGAGCAGTTCGACGCAGCCGTTCAATGGCCGGAGGATGTACTCTATGCTGTGCAATCCGACGATTTCCGCGACCGCACCGCAGCCGCATGGATGGCGCAGCTTGTGGGCGCGGCAGCTGGAACCGCACTCGAAGGCTACACGGCTGAAAACATCATGGAAGTGTTCGGCCCGATCCGCGATTATGTGCGCGAACCGAACACCTATAATGACGACATCACGTTTGAAATCGCCTTTCTGGAAGCCTTTGGCGATAAGGGTTCCGCCGTCACCAGCCGCGATATTGCCGAACGCTGGACTTCACTGATCCCGCTTGGCTGGTCGGCGGAAGCCATAGCGCTTTCCAATATGCGCCGTGGCATGACGCCGCCGGAAACCGGCACGTCCGACAATCCGTTTGATGAATGGATCGGCGCGCAGATGCGCGGCACTATTTGCGGCATGGTTGTGCCCGGTCGCGCCCGCGAAGCCGCACGGCTTGCCTGGATGGACGCGGAGATTTCCCATGCCGGTAACGGCATTCTGGGTGAGGTGTTCAACGCCGTCATGGCGGCCCGCGCTTTTGCCGTAAAAGACACACGCGAACTGCTTGTCTCGACGATAAAGCTGTTCTCAACCGAAACGGAATATGGCGCGGTTCTGGCCTTCGCGCTCGATGCCTGCCATTCCGCAGCCAGTTGGCAGGATGCATGGGCGAAATGCGATGCAGAATATGCCGAGTATAACTGGATTCACGTCTATCCGAATGCGGCGGCACAGGTCATCGCATTGTGGTTCGGCGAAGGCGATTTCGACCGCACGCTCGAAATCGTGTGCGGCATTGGTCATGACGTCGACTGCAACGCTGCGCAGATCCTGAGCATGATCGCCATCCAGCACGGCCCTCGTATCATCGCAGAGCGTTGGTCGAAGCCGCTGCTGGCCGACGACATCGTCACCTATATGCGCCGCCCGGCGAAAATCTCTTTCGAAGCGCTTGTCGACCAGACGGTCGATGCAGCGCGCAACGCAGTTTAAATCTTTTCACGCTTTTCCGAACGCAAAACCGCTTCACACTTTTGCTGGAAAAGCTTTAACGCAGGAAACCTATCATGGCCCGTAAAATCATTATCGATACCGATCCCGGTCAGGACGATGCCGTCGCCATTCTGCTGGCCTTGGCAAGCCCGGAACTGGACATTCTCGGCATTACCGCCGTCGCAGGTAACGGGCCGCTGGCCCGCACGGAAATCAACGCGCGCACCATCTGCGAAGTGGCAAAGAAGCCGGATACCAAGGTGTTTGCAGGCTCCATCCGCCCGCTGGTGCGCCCGCTTGTGACCGCCGAAAACGTGCATGGCAAAACCGGCCTCGACGGTTATGACCTGCCCAAGCCGACCATGCCGCTGCAAGCGCAGCACGGCGTTGACTTCATCATCGAAACGCTGATGAAGGAAGAACCGGGCACCGTCACGCTTTGCCCGCTTGGACCGCTCACCAACATTGCCTCCGCGCTGATCCGCGAACCGAAGATCGCCGAGCGCGTCAAGGAAATCGTGCTGATGGGCGGCGGCTATTTCGAAGGCGGCAACATCACGCCTTCGGCTGAGTTCAACATCTATGTCGATCCGCATGCCGCAGCGGTTGTGTTCAAATCCGGCATCCAGATCACCATGTTGCCGCTCGATGTCACCCACAAGGTGCTGACCACTGAGAAGCGCATTGCCGCCATTCGCGGTCTCGGCACCCATGTCGGCGAAGTAGTCGCAGCATGGCTCGAATTCTTCGAGCGCTATGACGAAGCGAAATACGGCACCGATGGCGGCCCGCTGCATGATCCGAATGTCATCGCCTATCTGCTGAAGCCGGAGCTTTATTCCGGTCGTCATTGCAATGTGGAAATCGAGATCAATTCGGAACTGACCATCGGCGAAACGGTTGTCGACTGGTGGGAAGTGACCGACCGCCCGAAGAACGCATTCTTCATCAAGGATGTCGATGCGGATGGTTTCTTCGCCCTTCTGACGGAACGTCTGGCGACGCTCTGATCCCTCGTTAAAATGAAATAAGCCGCGCTGGTACAGCCAGCGCGGCTTATTTATTTGCAACGAAAACTTAGGCGCTGGCGATCAGTGCGTCCACTTCGCTTGCAGTCGGCGCAGCCGCGCCTGCACCTGCCCGTGTGACCGCAATCGCACCCGAGGCGGACGCAAAGCGCACGCAGTCATGCAGCGATTTTCCTGCCGCATAAGCGACCGCGAAACCGCCATTGAAACTGTCGCCTGCCGCGACCGTATCTACGACCTTGACCTTGAACGGCTCGAAATGCCTGACCTCGTCTGCGGTTACCAGCAGCCCCCCGCGACTGCCAAGTTTGAGGATGACGGTTTTGGGGCCGCGTTCCAGAAGGTTGCGGGCTGCCGCTTCTGCCGAGGCCAGATCGGTCGGCTCAATACCGGTGATTTCTGCGGCCTCGGTCTCGTTCGGCGAGATGATGTCGCAAAGCGCAATCAGATCCGCCATGCGGCTGGCATCGCCAACCGGAGCCGGGTCGAACAGCACCTGACCGCCTGAAGCACGCACGGCTTTCGCAACCGCCAGATTGGCCTCGTGCGGCACTTCGCGCTGCAACAACGTGATCTTCGCTTTGGCAATGTCAGCGGCATGGGCGTCGATATCGGTTGCCGACCAATGCGCATTGGCCCCCGCGCAAACGGCAATCGTGTTCTGGCCCGCCTCATCGACCTGAATGATCGCCATGCCTGTCTCGACACCGCTGGTCACGCGCACGCCGTTGGTGTTGAGACCGAATTCCTGCATCTGCTTGACGGCAAGATCGCCGAAGGCGTCATTGCCGACTGCGCCGACGAAGCGCACATCGCCGCCGAGCTTGGCGACAGCCACAGCCTGATTGGCACCCTTACCACCGAGACCGATCCCGTAGCCCGATGCATTCACCGTCTGCCCCGGACGCGGCAACGCCGCCATTCGCGCACTGACATCCACATTCACACTGCCGAAAATGAAAATCCTCAACGGCTTCCTCCATAGAAGTTTTGCTGCACCATAGTGCATTTCCAACAAAAGTGCGAAGCGGTTTTGTGTCGGATAACACGCAAAAACAAAGAGATAGAGCCGTTTCAGCAAAAACTGCCGCCCCAGCAATCGAACCATCCACAGTCACGCACCTGTCATCGCCCAGGGGTAGCCTTCGCGGGCCCCAAGACACGAGCCAATTCTGGCAGGAGACTGACATGATAACCCGTCGTAATGTTCTGATGGCGAGTGCCGTCGGCACGCTGGCTATACCATTTGCCGGCTTCGCCATCACCAGCGCAAGCGCCCAATCGGGCCCGCTGTTTCGCTTCGGCGTCGTTGCTGACCCACAATACGCGCCAGTCGTGCCAAACTTGCAGATGAACCGCTATTATTCCAACAGCCTATGGAAGCTTTCAGAGGCTATCGAAGCCTTCAACAAGGAAGACCTGCAATTTGTGGTGACACTGGGCGATATTATTGATCGTCACTGGGAGAGCTTCAACCATGTCCTGCCGCTTTACGACAAGCTTGATCACGACCATTTCTTTCTGCTTGGAAACCACGATTTTGGTGTTGCGTCCGAATATCTGACTTCCGTTATCCGCACCGTCGGCATGCAGGACGCTTATTACGATTTTACCGGCGGCGGCTATCGCTTCATCGTTCTGGATGGCAACGATGTCAGCCTTTTCGCTCCGCCAAAAAACGATCCGCGTCGCGAAATCGCAGCCCAGCGGCTGGAAGCTCTAAAGGCTAAAAATGCGCCCAACGCCCAGAGCTGGAACGGCTCACTCAGTGACCAACAATTTGCATGGCTGGGCGACACCATGAAAAAGGCGCAGACCGCCGGTGAGAAAGTGATCGTTATGGGACACTATCCGGTCTTTCCGGCCAACGAGCACAATATGTGGGACTCCGAACGGGTCGTGGAGCTTCTCACCGGCTTCGACAATTTCGTTGCCTATTTCAATGGTCATAACCATGCCGGCAATTACGGTGAGGTGAACGGCAAGCACTTCCTCAACTTCAAGGGCATGGTCGATACCCCTGCGGAAACGGCCTATTCCGTGGTGGAAGTCCATGCGGACCCTTAAAATCTGACCATCCGTTGATGTACCCCCCCCAAAAAAAAGCCGCGAGATTATCTCGCGGCTTTTCTTCAATCACGGATCAACCGACTTATTCGGCTTTCAGGAATTCGCCGACTTCCAGCAGCACGAACTCATTGTCATCGACCTTGTCGAGCGAACGGCCTGCCGAGAACGGCAGATTATTGTCGTTGCCGACGATGATATGGGTATCGTCCACGCGGTCGACATTCTCGATCGTCACGAACGGCATGTCGTAAATAGCGTCATGGCCACCCTGACGGCGCTTGTTGTCCGGGTCTGCAATCGTCAGCAGATCGATATAGCCGATCTTGCGCACTTCCTTGCCGACATTGCTGTCATCGAAAGAAATCTTGTAGATGCGCTTGACCTTGGACGGCACATCGAAGCAATCCGGCTGCGGCTTCTTCGGATCGGCGCAGGCCTTTTCAGCAACGCCTGCACCATTATCACGCTCGATGACAAGCCCCGTGCTGGCGTCCAGCATGTTGAAGTCGCCAATCGCTTCGCCACCATCGGCAAGAGGATAGAGCCACGAACGGCCCGTCCACTTCTTGTCGGCGATGCTGAACTCGATGATGCGCAGACCAGTCTTGCCGCTTTCGGTCTTTTCCGGTGCGCCATCGACGAAAAGCGGACCTTCGAGAAGACCGTAGAGCTTCGAGCCGTCTTTCGACATGGCAAGGCCTTCAAAGCCGCCAGAACGCTTCAGATTGTAAACCGGAAGCTTGAGGCTCGGATTGGCAGGCAAAGCGAGCTTTGGATTATCCGGCGAGACGACTTGCGTTTCACCGACCTGCGTTGAAAACACGTCGGTCAGCTTACCGTCAGTATCAAACTTCAGCAGGAACGGACCGAATTCCTCGCCCACCCAGAAGCCATCCGCCACGGGCTGGATCGATTCCACGTCGAAATCCGCGCCAGTCAGGTATCGTTTTTCCGCGCCTTCCATGACAATCGGGAATGGTGCTTTCTTGTCCGGGTCGCTGAGGAACAGAGTCTTCAAGCGCTCGACCTTACCGTTGTCCCAGTCGAACTTGACATTGTGCAGCATCAGCATGGCGTCGGGCGAATTGAACTTCGTGCCGAAACCATTGTCCGACAGCGTCCAGAAGCTGCCGTCTTCCATGGTCTTGATGCCCGAAAAGCCCTGCACAGGCTGGCCGTCGAATGGCAGTGAAAGACCGGTCTTGCGCACGCCATCCTTGCCTTCAATCGTACCGATGCCTTCCGCGCGCTTGCGGTCCGCGGTCGTGAACTTGCCGGAAGTCTTCAAATGCTCTGCCGCATCGTCCGGTGCTGCAATGACCGTGTTGGCTGGCAGGATTGCATGGGCCTTCAGCGTGGCCGGAAATGCTTTTTCCTCCGCAGACGCCGGAACAATGGTGAAAGCCAGAAGGCTGGCGAGAATGGTTGACGTGCCGAAATACCGATGCATGGAATGTCCCCGTTCCGAGTTAGAGCACGTCCCGAAAAGTGCGAAGCGGCTTTCGGATGAGGCGTGCTAAAAAGTAAAAAGCGAGAGCGGTTAAGTCGATTTTACCCTCACGGAAACCGCTTAAGCCTGCGGCATAGGTAAGCACGCTTCGTGACACGTGCTTGACTGTCCAATGAAGCTTTGAAGACTGCCACTGACAAAGCGCGGGAAAACCGAACTTCGGTGATTTGGAATATTTTTCCTCTATTCTGCGGACAACTATGACGCTAGTTTCCTTTGTGGTTGTGTGAGGGAAAAAATGACCGACAATTCGTCCGTTCGTCGCAATATTCTTATCCTGACGATGGCGCAGGCGCTCGGCGCGTCCAGTCCGCCTATCGTCATCTCGCTCGGCGGCCTTGTCGGGCAGAAATTGTCGTCCGATCCGGCCCTCGTCACTCTGCCCGTCAGCCTGTTCAATCTGGGACTGGCACTCGGCACTTTGCCCGCCGCGTTCCTGATGCGGCAGCTCGGACGGCGCAATGCCTATATGATTGGCGCGCTTGTCGGCGCGACGGCGGGGCTTGTCGCAGCCGTTGGCATCTTCTCCGCATCATTCCTGATCTTCTGCCTTGGCACGCTGACAGCAGGTCTCTATGCCGCCTATGTGCAGAGCTATCGCTTCGCCGCCGCAGACACCGCCAGCGGCGGTATGAAGGCCAAGGCAATTTCCTATGTGATGGTTGGCGGACTCATCGCCGCAATCGTCGGACCGCAGCTGGTGATCTGGACCCGCGACACGATTCCCGACGCCATGTTCGCTGGCAGTTTCCTCAGCCAGGCGGTGCTGGGCCTCATCGCATTGCCGGTACTGTCCCTGCTGCGCGCGCCCAAGACTGTCAAAGCGGCCAATGCCAGCAATGACACCGGAAGACCTCTGATCGAAATTCTAAAAATGCCGCGCTTCATCCTGTCGGTGGCGGCAGGCGTCTGCTCCTATGCCCTGATGACATTCGTGATGACGGCGGCACCTATCGCCATGGTCGGCCACGGTCATTCGGTCGATCACGCAGCGCTTGGCATTCAATGGCATGTGCTCGCCATGTTCGGACCAAGCTTTTTCACCGGCAAGCTGATTGCCCGCTACAGCAAGGAAAAGATCACAGCACTCGGTCTGGTCCTGATCGCCGGGGCAGCTGCCGTTGCACTCGGCGGCTTCGATGTCGGTCATTTCTGGATGGCGCTGATCCTGCTTGGCATCGGCTGGAATTTCGGCTTCATCGGCGCCACGGCGATGGTCACCGACTGCCACACGCCAGCCGAGCGCGGCAAGGCGCAGGGCGCCAATGATTTCATCATGTTCGGCACGGTTGCCTGTGCATCGTTCTTTGCAGGATCGCTGCTGCATGCTTCCGGATGGGAAACCATCAACTGGCTGGTTTTCCCAACTGTTGCACTGGTGCTCGTGCCGCTTATCCTGCGCCTGAAGCCGAAGGTCGTGACACAATAGCCAGCTTTACAAATAAGCACGCTATCGTGACTTGGACTTAGTTTCGCCAGAAGCTATCTGTTTTACTGAAGAGCACCGATCCGATTCCGTTGGGTCGGTGCTCTGTCTTTCTTTTCTGAAGCTATGATGCAACGCCGTATATTCAGGTTCTTGAGTGCCGGACGAACCGCTGGAACGAGACAATGATCAACGATCTGACCGACGAAATGTTCTGGCTGTTCACCATCGGTGTCTGCATTCTGTTCATTATCCGCCTGCTGTCGCCGCCACCGGCGATGCGCAGCAAAACATCCGGTCAGCCGCTGCCGCGCCCACGCTGGCGCTCGCGTCGCCGCGCTTTCCGTGAGCGCTGGATGGCGCGCAGCAAAGCCGAACGGCCTTAAAAGGCGGAAGACGTCTCAACGCATAAAGATGAGCGCCATGCCGACGACGGCAAAAGCCGCGCCAAGCCACGCGCCCGCGGCTGGGCGCTCGCCCGTCCTGAGCCAGAGCAGCGGCAAGATGATGACAGGGGTTGTGGCCGATATGGTCGAGACAATGCCCGCTTTGCCGCCCGACAAGGCGAAAAGCAGCAAAGTCATGCCGATGCCGAGCGACAGAAAACCGGTCAGCGCCGTCATCGCCCCAACCCGCCAGTTGAGCGGATTACGCGGCTTCACGGCAGCGAAGGGCAACTGCATCAGAATAGACAGACATATCGCGGCAGTGCCAACGCGCAACATGGACCCGACAAACGGGTCAATGCCCGTTTCCATCACCGGACGCGCAATGATCGAGCCGATTGCCTGACCGAGCGCGGACAACAAGCCAAGGCCGATGCCCGCCCATAGCGATCCCTTGATCGTTTCCCATGGATGCAGCTGCGTTGCGCGCTTGCCGAAGAAAATCGCCAGCGACACCCCGAAAACTGTGATGACAATGCCGAGCACAGCGGTCAGCGACAGGGTTTCGCCCAGCACCAGCCAGCCGAGCAGTGCCGTCATTGGCGCATTCATGGCGAAGAGAATGCCGGAGCGTCGCGGCCCAAGCCTGTTCAGCGTAATGAAGAGCAGAGTATCGCCCAGGAAAATGCCGATGAAACCGGAAAGCATCAGGGGCAAGACAACATCGCCGCTTAGCTGCTGCCATTTTCCAGTCGCGATGACATAGATGGCAAGCAGGCTCGTGACAAACACCTGCCGCACGCGATTGAAGGCAAGCGCCCCCAGATGACCGGCTGGCCAGGCGGAGATGAGGCCCGTCAGTGCCCAGCACGTTGCTGCGCCAGCGGCAGCCAGCTCATAGATCGGCATGTTATTCCTGCAATTTTCCCAAATCCGGCATTTGATGCGCCACTCCTCCGGCGCGCCAAACACTATGCCGCTTTCTATCGGGGCAGGAAAATGCCGTCTATTTCATTCTCGTGAACTGGCTATCACGGAAATCGAACGGTCCGTCACTGGTTAGAACCGGTAGGTCACGCCCAGAACAGGACCGTTGAGGCGTGAATCGAACACATAGCCGTCACGGTCGTAATCGACATGCAGCGCCTTATAACCTGCCGAAACCGACAGGTGATCTGTGAGCACATAATTGACCGTTCCAAGCACCGACCAGGTCAATTCAGAACCTGCGCCAAATCCGCCAATATCCGCCTGCGCCTGCAAGGAAAGCTTGTCCGTCAGACGCAAAAGCGCCCGCGTGCCCACCAACGGATCGACCCAGTTGAAGCTTTCGCCATAGCTGCGCGACAGGCCGAGTGCGCTGACCGTCACATCGTTGGAAATGTGCCAGAAGCGGATGCCGCCCAGCGCATCAAGGGTGAATTTCGGTGTGTCGACAACGCGATAGCCGGCTTGCAGCGTGGCCATGAACTGCTTGCTGTCCACATCGCCCTTGACGACAGTGCCCGATGGAATGGCGATCGGCAGCGGCGGCAGGTTGCCATAGGCATGGCTTTCTGTGGTATCGACATACATCATGTCGCCCGAGACGACGAAACGGTCGTAGCGGCCCCAGACATTGACGAAGCCGCTGAAATTGAGATCGCTCAACACATCGGAAAAGGACTTTTCGACGCCGATGGTCGGTGCGCGCTGGAAGGGCGAAATGTCTCCCTTGAGACCGGCTGCCCAGACATAGGGCGTGATTTGCAAGGCCCAGCGCTGGCTCTCCACGACAGAAGGCGCTTCCGGCGGAACGACAACCGCGTCGGCAGCACTTGCGGCCTGCGCGCCGCAAAGGGACATGACAACGGCAACAGCATACGTGTTCAGTCTATTCAAAATGCGTCCCTCAAGCTGAAAGCGTGTTCTTGTGAATGCGCCCATCCTTCATGATGAGCTTCATGGTGCGGTCCGGATCGGCAATCAATGAAATATCTTCAAGCGGATTGCCATCCAGCACGAGAATATCGGCATAGGCCCCGGCTTCAATACGACCGAGCTTTGCCGGGTAAGGATTGCGCGGCCCCGACAGCGCGACCAGATCGGCATTGCCGCTGGTCAGCATGCGCAGCACTTCCGCATTGTCATACCAGCGCGCAAATTTCGCGAGTTGCTTGCCCTGCGTCGCCGTGCCCTTCGGGCTGAACAGAATATCGGTTCCGAGCGCCATCTTGACCTTGTACTGACGGCCAAGCTCGATGGCCCGCACAGTACCGTCGGAGATCTGCTGCTGTTGCTGGCGCTGCACCGGATCGGACTTCGGATTGGCATCCTCGTCAGCGAGAAATGGCTGGATGCTCCACCAGGCATCGGCATCGGCCATGCGCTTGACGGTTTCCTCATCGGCAAGCTGGCCGTGCTCGATGGATTTCACACCGCAATCCAGCGCACGTTGAATACCGGCAGATGTGTAGGTGTGGATGCAGACATAGGTGCCCCAGTCGGAGGCAGCGGCAACAGCCGCCTTCGTCTCGGCCTCGGTGAACTGGATGCCGTCAATCGGGTCGTAGGACGAAGAAACGCCGCCGCCGCCCATGATCTTGATCTGGCTTGCACCGAGCATCAGCTGCTCGCGCACGCGGCGCAGCACTTCCGCCTCGCCATCGGCAATGGCCGAAATGCCTGCCCGTTCTGCAACGCTCAGATCGCTCTGCGCGCTTCGCGGCAGATCGGTGCGCATGCGAAAATCACCATGACCGGAGGTTTGCGAAATCATCGCGCCCGATGGGTAAATGCGCGGGCCAACCACGCCGCCCTCGTCAATGACCCGCTTGAGCGCGAAAGACGGCCCGCCGACATCGCGGACCGTTGTGAAGCCGCGCAACACCGTGCGCTCCGCTTCCTGCGCAGCGACCAGATGCACATAGGGAATATCGGCCGTCATGGCCGCCAACTGCGAAATTCCGGCCAGAATGGAGTGCCAGTGCGCTTCGATCATGCCCGGCATCAGCGTGCGCCCGCCGCAATCGATAACGTCCGCGTCTGCGACCGTTTCCTGCACGCCGACCAGCGCCTTGATGAAATTTCCTTCCACCAGAACGTTCTGCCCCTCAATCAGCTTTGCGTCTGTGCCGTCGAAAATCTTCACATTGGTCAGGAGAACCGGCTTTGCCGGTGTTTTGGTCTGCGCCATCGCCGTGCCGCTCAGGCCGAGGGCCGAGACGGTGAGTGTGGCCGCGGCGGCCTTGAGCAAATTGCGACGCGACAGCTTCTTTTCCATCCGCGCCATCAGCTGCAAAGCCTGCGGGCTGTGGCAAGCGCAGCTCCATCCGTGAATGAGGTGTCCGTATTTTTGGCCAATCCGTATCGACAAGACACACCCCTTCTTTTCATTTGCGAACTATAGCACGCAGAAAGCTTCAGGAAGCCGAAGCGATAACTTTCATGTTAGAGGATTCTTCAATAAAAACATCCGGAATTTGCCGGTTTCATCCATTCGATGTATATATTTTCCATCCTGTGCATCGCGAAAAAATGTCGAACGAACCTCCCCGCCTTACCGCCGATTTGACTATTGAATTTGGAGTAAAAATTGCGCCGTGAACAAACTGTCCTTCAAGTCTCGATAGGCGTTACTCTCCTTGTCGCCGGTTTCGGCGTCGTATTCGGTCTTTTGTCCGGTTCATTCTCTATTGTATTCGACGGCGTCTACATGCTGGCCGACGCGGCCATGAGCGGGCTGGCGCTCATCGTATCGCGGCTGATTGCGCTTTCCGCCTTGCCGGAGCGGACCAACCGCAAATTGCGCGAACGTTTCACCATGGGTTTCTGGCATCTGGAACCGATGGTACTCGGCCTCAACGGCATCATGCTGACCGGCGTTGCAATCTATGCCCTCATCAATGCGATCGCCATAATCATGCAAGGCGGTCGCCATCTCGAATTCACCTATGCCATTTTCTATGCCGTGGTGGCATTGATTGCCTGCCTCGGCATGGCCTGGTTTGAAATGCGCGCCAATCGCAACATCAAATCGGATTTCGTGGCGCTGGACGCCAAGGCATGGATCATGTCTGGCGGCATTACCGCCGCGCTGTTGATCGCCTTCCTGATCGGCTATCTCGTCGAAGGAACGGAGCTTGGTTGGATAGCGCCCTATATCGATCCGACCGCGCTGGCCGTGGTCTGTCTCGTCATCATCCCCATGCCCATCGGCACGATCAAACAGGCGCTGGCCGACATTTTTCTGGTCACGCCTGCGGATCTCAAACAGCATGTCGACAGCGTGGCGCAGGACATTGTGAAGCGCCATGGCTTCGTGTCCTATCGCGCTTATGTTGCGAAAGTCGGTCGCGGCAAGCAGATCGAACTTTACTTCATCGTCCCACCCAATCTGCCACCCCGGCGGCTGGAAGAATGGGACGCCTTGCGCGATGAAGTCGGTAATGCGCTGGGTGAAGAAAGCCCGGACCGTTGGCTGACCATCGCCTTCACCACCGATGTGGAATGGGCGGTGTAACAACTGCCTTATCCAGACAGCTTCTTCGCCTGAATTTTCTGCGATGAAGCCTCGACCGTCACATCATAGTGGTCGCCCTGCACAACATCGAGAATGCGGCTGGGACGAAAGGCGGCGATGTTGATGCCGCCCTCATGGCGCAGGCTGTCAAACAGGATGCCGTCTTCTCCAGCGGCGCGCATTGCCTCCCCGAATTGCTGCGATGCGCCGTAATCGCCGGACGCATAGACGTCCGGCCTTGCCGTCTGCTCGCCGCATATATCGACGAAATCGCCTTCTAGACGCGCGCTATAGACACGGAATGTCCGGGAAAGTGTCGCCCGCCCCGTGGCGACCGCTTCGCGGCGCATATGATGCGCGACTTCCACGACGGAGGTGGTGAGGCTTGCAGCGGCATACCACGCGCCAAGCTCTGGCCCGTTGAACCGCATGCCGCCGGGCGCAACATGCAGGAATGTCGCCATGACGATGCTGGAATTCGGCCTGCCGAACACCCATTCCTCCTGCGGCAGCCTTTGCAGTCGCTCGACCAGAAGCCGGTCATTGGTCCAGCCCGCCAGTTCCATGACGGCTTCCAGATCGGCAGCGGTTGCCACCGTGTCGAAAAGTCCGACAGGAGGAAAACGCGACGGAATAAGTCGGTAGCCTGGATGCGGGGCCGGGTTGCGCCTCACGAGAACACCACGTCGGAATCGCGATAAGGGGTGAAGGCGCTGTCGATTTCATTCGGCTCCATGAAGTGGCCGCCACGCGCCGCATCGAGAAACCGCCGCACAGTCAGCAATCCATCCTGCGTACCGCCTGTGACCAGCCTCAGCGGCGCAAGACCGCCAAACACCGTTGCGCGATTGGGCGTCGTCAGCCAGCGCACGCCCGCCATCTCATCGGAATAGAGAACACCCAGCGCCTGATGAATGCCGAGCACGGCGGACAGGCGCGTCAGCACATCAACATCCAGCGTGATATCGCGATGCTCGCGCACGGCTTTGACCCAGTTGTAATAGGTTGAGCGGGATGGAAGACCCAGCACCAGCAGACGCTGCTGCTCGTCCAGCCCCCAGAGATCGGCAATGGCGAGAAAGGTGCGCAGACCGGGAGCGCTCAGCCGCTTGCGCGACAATGGCTTGAAACGGCCCGGATCGAGAACATCGGGTCCTTTTTCAATCCCTGTCTTTAACATCGCCGCGTTCCGAGCCATGACCTTCTCCATTCGTCCAGAATGGAATATAGTCCAAATTTGGACTTTTACAACCCGGTATGAGAGCGCATCCCGAAAAGTGTGAAACGGTTTTCGGACAAGGTGCGCGTTGAAACAGAGGATTAGAGCGCCGATCTGATGCAATCAGATCGGCGCTCTAAAGAAAGCGATTATTCAGCCGCGATGAGCGGGGCGTTGGCAGCGCCCGGAAGATCGAAATGGACCGGACGCAGCGAGACATAGCCATTGCGGATATCCAGCACATGCGAATAGACCTGCGCGCCGCTTTCCAGCACCGGAAGCTTTTCCTCATGCATGATGCTGATGACGATGGCGTCGGGGCAGCGGGTCTTCAGGGATGCATGGAAGCGCGCCTTTGAAGCTGGGTCGAGAGCGCCCGTGGCTTCGTCGAGGAAAATGATCGACGGCTTGTGCAGGAGAATGCGCGCCAGCACGATCTTCTGCTTCTGCCCGCCGGACAGAACCATATCCCAAGGCGCGCCACCGGCATCGCTATCGTTCATCCGCTCGATGAATTCACCAAGACCCGCTTCATGCAGGACGGCAGCAACGGCAAGATCGCTGAAGCTTCCGGCATCGCCCGGCAGACTGACAAGCTGCTTCAGCGACACGGACGGGAATTTTGCATCCTGCGTCGCATAGAGCGAGGTCGCATTCTGCGGATAGATGATATCGCCAGTGCCATAAGGCCAAAGACCATTCAGCGCCTTCACGAAGGAGGTTTTGCCCGAGCCGGATTCACCGCGCATATAGACCCAGTCGCCAGCGCGGATATTGATCACGCCGGAGCGCAGGAACGGCGCCTCGCTGTCCGGCCCCTGCATCAGTGTGAGGTTACGGACAGACAGGCCAAAGCGCGGATGCTGACGGGCGAAGGCAAAGCGGTTGACGCCCGAACGCGCATAGAATCCCGACGGGTCCTGCACATTTTCCATGGCCTGCGCCAGCCCGGTCACGCGGTTTGCATTGGCGCGCAGATTGGCGATTGCAGGCATAACCTGAATGAACCACGAGCAATCATTGATCATGGCGGCAACCAGTTCCGCACCCGTGACATAATTACGGAAGCTCACCGACCCGCTCATATAGGGCAGAAGGCCCGGAATATAGGCGACGATGCGGTTGGACAGGAAGCCATAGGCCTGCGAGAAGGCGAGATAAGCCGCGTCAAAACGATTGAGCTTGTTCCAGGTGCCGTCGACATCCTTGTAGAGACGTTCATTCACCGAACGCTGGACGGCCTCGCCATTGGAGGCGGAAATCTGGAAGCTGCGACGCAGAAGGGTTGTCCATTCGCCACGATAGGAACCTTCCGCCTGCTGAATGCCGAGATTGAGGCGCTCCAGACGGCGACCAATCTTGATGGCGACGAACGTACCAAGCGGCACGTAAATCAGGATGGCGGCAAAGGCGAGAACCGCGCTGCCATAAGAGCCAAAGACTTCCAGCCCTTCCACATCCGTGGACATTTCAATGAGCTTCTGCCCAATGAAGAAGGCCGACAGAACCACGCCGACAATGCCCATCACGAGGCCAATGGCGCCGCCGGTCATGCCCTTGATCGATTCCTGCAAGCGCTGATCGACATTGTCTATCTGGTCCGTGCCGCGACCCTGCTGCAAATGGAAATGCGTGTGCTTGCTATTGAGAAGCGCTGCGGAGAACTGGTCGTTCAGCCACTTGCGCCACTTGCGATGCAAGGTGGTGGAGAGGAAATGGCGCGAGCCGACCAGCATCACATCCTTGGCCAGCATCAGCAGGATCAGGAGACCGGCATTGGTTGAAATGGCAATCAGCGGGCTTTGAACCGGCGCGGTATTCACATTGACGATGGAGTTCATCAGATGGCCGGAGGCTTCCGCCACCCAGACCGTCATCTTGCTGACGAAAGCCGTCAGAAGAAAAATGGCGGCGGTGAGCGCCCAAGCTTCTCTCCAGCGGTCGGACACCCAATAGGCGCGCATCAGGCCCCAGAACGAGGTCATGCTGGCCACGGCAGACTTGTCCCCTTGGTGCAGGCTTGCCTGCCGGGACTGTCGTTCTATCTGCCGTACTCCTTTCAATCCGCACCTCGCTTCCAGTTCACCAATTGTAACTCTGTGTAACACATTGCAACAAACTGTGGTTAACGCAATGTTAACAGTCAATACAAAACGCGAGCACAGAATCTTGAAAAGCGGGATGCGCCCTTTCAAGAACCTGAAATCGTTCAGCTATTGGATGTACTAAATTTTATGGGAAAGCGCCGTTTTATGCGGAAAACGGACGCTTAGAAGCAAATATGCAACATGATTCGGCGTGATCGGTCTGTTACAAGGCGAGAAATGCCTGCAATCGCGGCACAGCGAAATCGAGGAAGACCTTCACGCGCTGGGGCAATCTGGCCCCACCGAGGAACACGGCATTCACCTCTTCCTCATCACTTTCGATGACATCCGCCAGCACCTCCACCAGGCGTCCGGCAGCTATGTCGTCGCGCGCATGATAATGCGCGATGCGGGCCAGCCCCACCCCGGCTAGGGCCATGCGGCGCACCGTTTCACCATTATTGGCGAGCAATGATCCATAGACGGCGCGGTCGACAATGCGACCGCTTTCCTTGAGCGGCCAGACCGGCGCAACGCGGCGGAAATTGAAGCCGATGCAATTATGCTCGGCCAGATCGTCAACCGAGCGCGGCGTGCCGCAGCGCTCCAGATAAGCGGGGGCCGCCACGATCTTGCGCCGCGCCAGACCGATCTTGCGCATCATCATGCTGGAATTTGCAAGCTTGCCGGTGCGAAAAGCCACATCGGTCCGGTCGCGATAGAGGTCGACAATCTCGTCGTTGAGCGACAGATCCACCACGATATTCGGATAGGCGCTAAGAAACTCCGGCAGCACCGGCTCCAGCCCCAGTGTGCCGAGTGCAACCGATGTGGTGATGCGCACCGTGCCGCCGGTGCTGGCCGAGCCTTGCGATAGTTCGCGCTCGATCTCGTCAAAGTCGTGCAGCAGCCCCTGACTGCGCTCATAATAGATGCGCCCTTCGGCGGTGAGCGACAGGCGGCGGGACGACCGCTCCAAAAGCCGCACGCCAAGCCGCGTCTCGATGCGGGAAATCAGCTTGCTGATCGTCGATGGATTCATGCGCAAAAGACGCGCAGCCTCCGAGAAGCTGCCCGCGTCCACGACCCGCAGGAACACCTGCATCTCACCGGCGCGATTATCCATCCATGACCCCATCTGTGAAATTGTTTCATAGATAATGTGGAACGACAGCGGATTTTCAAGTGGGAATGTTGGGCCTATCTCTTTGTGCATCACAGGATTCTAATGGATTCCTGACTGGAAGCGTTTGCCTCCCAAGCTTCGTGCGCCTCCGCGCGAAACGCCTCCAGCCAGTCAACAGGAGTTACAATGAAGATCGTCAACGCACACGGCGCGGCTATTCCCGCGCTCGGTTTCGGCGTTTTCCGTATGTCGGACGCCGAAGTGGAAGCCGTCATTCCAGCCGCACTGGAAACAGGTTTCCGCCATTTCGATACCGCTCAGATCTATCAGAACGAAGCAGCCCTTGGCCTAGCCTTGCAGAAGGCTGGCGCGCGTCGCGATGATCTGTTCCTGACCACCAAGGTCTGGGTCGATAATTATAGCGAAGAGAAGTTCGCTTCTTCCGTGACCGAAAGCCTCGACAAGCTGCAAGTCGATCAGGTCGACCTTTTGCTGCTGCACTGGCCAGCGCACAAAGTGTCGATTACCGAACAGGTCGATTTGCTGAATGCGGTTCAGGCTTCGGGCAAGACGCGCTTTATCGGCGTCAGCAACCAGAATATCGCGCAGATGAAAGAATCGATTGAACGCAGCCAAGCGCCAATCGTGACCAACCAGATCGAGGTTCACCCTTATCTCGACCAGAACGCGATTGCTGCTGCCGCCAAGGAAGCAGGCGTTGCCATCACTGCCTATTTCGGCATGGCCGATGGCGCGGTTCCGCGTGATCCGGCTTTGCAGGCCATCGGTGCGAAATACGGCAAGACCGCCGCACAGGTTGCGCTGCGCTGGCTCATCGAACGCGGTTTCATCGCGCTTTCGAAGACCGCCAAGCCGGAACGTGTCGCGGAAAACTTCGACCTGTTCGACTTTGAACTCAATTCTGAAGACATGGCGGCGATTGCAAAGCTCGCCCGTCCTGACGGACGTCTGGTCAGCCCTCCCGAGCTGGCGCCTGTCTGGGACAAGTAACACGGAGATTTCGCTATGAGTGCTTCAAACGCTCAGACAAGCGCAACCCAGGCGGCCGGTTTCAACTGGCCGCTTCTTGCGCTTGCAATCGGTGCCTTCGGCATCGGCACCACCGAATTTGCGCCAATGGGCCTGCTGCCCGTCATCGCCGATGGTGTGAATGTATCGATCCCGACCGCTGGCCTGCTGGTCAGCGCCTATGCGATTGGCGTCATGATCGGCGCGCCGATCATGACTCTGGCGTTCGGGCGTTTCGGCAAGCGCACCGCGCTGATGCTGCTGATGGCGATCTTCACCATCGGCAACATCCTGTCGGCCTTTGCACCGGATTACTGGACGCTTCTGGCTGCTCGTCTCGTGACGAGCCTCAACCACGGCGCGTTCTTCGGTCTCGGCTCCATCGTTGCAGCCAGCGTCGTGCCGCCAGAAAAGCGGGCCAGTGCTGTTGCGACCATGTTCATGGGTCTCACCATCGCCAATATTGGCGGCGTCCCGGCAGCAACCTGGATCGGCCAGCAGATCGGCTGGCGCATGTCATTTGCGGGAACTGCGGTTCTCGGCCTCGTCGCCATTGCCGCCCTGTGGCTTTCACTGCCGCGCGGTGAAGCGGGCAAGATGCCCGATATCCGTAAGGAAGTGGGTGTTCTGTTGCGTCCAACCGTGTTGAAGTCGCTGGCGACAACCGTGATGGGTGCAGGCGCGATGTTCACGCTCTACACCTATGTTGCCGCCGTTCTGGCTGATCGCACCGGCGCTTCGGAAGGTTTCGTGACGCTGGCGCTCGTCATTATCGGCGTGGGCTTTACCGTCGGCAATGCGCTGGGTGGCCGTCTGGCCGACTGGTCGCTGAATGGCGCAACGCGGATCTTCCTCGGCCTGCTCGCTGTCATCAGCTTCGTGCTGCCGCTCGCGCTCAACAGCCATGTCGGCGCGCTCATCAGCCTGCTGGCGTGGGGTGCTGCTGCATTCGCCATCGTGCCGCCGGTTCAGATGCGCGTGATGCAGGCTGCATCCGAAGCACCGGGTCTGGCTTCGTCGATCAATATCGGCGCATTCAACCTTGGCAATGCAGTGGGTGCCGCTCTCGGTGGCGCGGTGCTGAGCGCGGGCTACGGCTATGCGGCCATCCCGGTGGCAGGTGGCCTTCTGGCAGCGGCGGGTCTGCTGTTCACACTGTCACGCCGCCCGAAGGTGGAGCTTGCCCCCACAGCTTGCTGATAGATTTGCCCCGGCGCGCGCCTGATCAATCGAGCGTGCGCCGGAAGCGCAACAGAGCCATCGTGGCAAACAGAATAACGAACAGGATCAGCGCATTCACCTCGCCGGCAATATCGGCAAGGGTTGCGCCTTTCAGCATGACGGCGCGCACGATGCGCAGGAAATGCGTGAGCGGGAAAATCTCGCCCAAGGTCTGCGCCCAGTCGGGCATGCCCCTGAACGGAAACATGAAGCCCGACAGCATCAGCGACGGCAGAAAAAAGAAGAAGGTCAGCTGCATGGCCTGCATCTGCGTGCGCGAAGCGGTCGAAATCGTATAGCCGAGCAACACCAGCGACAAAACGAAGATCAGCACGCAAGCCAGAAGCAGCGCCAGCGATCCGATGAACGGCACGCCGAACAAAAGCTTTGCCGCAACCAGCACGACCACCACCTGCACCGCCCCCACAGCGAGAAACGGCAGCACCTTGCCCAGCATGATCTCGGCAGGCGTGGCAGGCATGGCCAGCAGGTTTTCCATGGTGCCACGCTCGGTTTCACGGGTCAGCGCCATGGCCGTCATCATCACCATCGTCATTTGCAAAATGACGCCGAGCAGGCCGGGCACGATATTATATTGCGACACGCCTTCCGGATTGTACCGACGATGCACGATCACCTGTAGCTGGCTGCGCGCGGCCTCCGTCGCTTCGGCCTGCTTGCCCTGCTCGCGCAACAGCGCCTGACTGGCCACAGTGCTCAGCGTCGAAATTGCCCCGCTTGCCACAGAAGGGTCGGTCGCATCGGCTTCGATGAGAATTTGCGGTGCATCGCCTGCATCCACCCGCCGTGCAAAGTCGGACGGGATGGTGACGACAAAGGAGACCGTGCCATTGGCAATCAGCGCTTCGGCTTCGGCGGCGCTTTGAACCACATGATCGAAGCGGTAATAGCCGGTGGTTTCCAGCGCCGAAATCATCGCCCGGGTGTAATGATCCTGACTGGTGACGACCACGGCGCTTGGCAAGCTTTTCGGGTCATTGTTGATCGCAAAGCCGAACAGCAGAAGCTGCATCAGCGGCACAACCAGCATCATGGCGAAGGTAATGCGGTCGCGCCGCATCTGGATGAATTCCTTCATCAGCATCGCGCCAAGACGCTCGAATGAAAACCAGCTGCCCGTCGTCATCCTTTGCTGCTCCCGGCCTTGTTACTCCCGGTGCTGGCTGCTTTCGACATATTGTCCTGCGCATTGGCCATGAACTGGATGAAGACATCCTCAAGGCTGGTTTCGCCCGCCTCGACGGTAATCCCGTCACGATGCCTGATCTTGTCGAGCGCAATTTCAAGCTTGGCCCGGTCGGAGCCGACAACGTGCAGCGTCGCCCCGAATGGCGCCACTTGCAGAACGCCCGGCTCATTCTCCAGTTCGCGCGCAACATCGCCCAACCGCTGGCCGCTGACGATGAAAGTCGTAAGACCCGCCTCGGCGATCACATCCCTGACCGTTCCCGTCGCCAGAAGCTTGCCATAGGAAATATAGCTGATGCGGTGGCAGCGCTCGGCTTCGTCCATGTAGTGGGTTGAAACCAGCACCGTCAGGCCACCATCGGCAAGGCGATGAATCTCGTCCCAGAAATCACGCCGCGCCTTGGGGTCGACACCGGCGGTCGGCTCATCCAGCAGCAGAAGCCTGGGCTTGTGCATGATACAGGCGGCAAGCGCCAGCCGTTGTTTCCAGCCGCCGGAAAGCGTGCCGGCAAGCTGATTGCCGCGCGATGTCAGCCCAAGCTCTTCCAGCGTGCGCGCCACATGGTGCCGCACCGGCTTCAGACGATAAAGCCGCGCCACGAATTCAAGATTTTCGGCGATGGTCAGGTCTTCGTAGAAGGAGAAGCGCTGCGTCATGTAACCGACCTCGCGCTTGATCTTCAGCCCTTCCGTGCGCAGGTCGAAACCCAGCACCTGCCCCTCGCCTTCATCGGGCGTCAGCAGGCCACACATCATGCGGATGGTCGTAGTCTTGCCGGAACCGTTCGGCCCCAGAAAGCCGACAATCTCGCCCTCCGCCACCGACATGCTCACATGATCGACGACAGTTGCGTCGCCAAACCGCTTCACCAGACCTTTGACATCAATGGCGTTCGACATGGCCGCCTCCGCCTACCGGGCAACCAGATCGACATCGACGATCTGGCCCGGCTGGAGCGGCGAAGCCGGATCGACTGGATGCGCCTCGACGAGATAGACAAGCTTCTGGCGTGTTTCGAGCGAATAGATCACCGGCGGGGTGAATTCCGGGTCGGGCGACCATAGCTCACCTTCGCCTTGAGGTCTGCTGCGCAGCCGTCGCAACGGACCGAGAGCAAATCTCCAACCCGGACAGAAGAGAACTTGGCTTCAGGAATATAGACTTTCAGTCTCACCGCGCCGTCCGGCAGCATGGTCAACACTGGCGCGGTCGGTCCGGCGGTGTCGCCCGGATTGCGGATGACATCGGTGATCCGCCCGGCAGCGGGCGCAACAATGGTACGCTTGGTCAGATGCCAGCGTGCGGAATCGAGCTGTGCGGCAGCGCTCTTGACCGCGTTTTCAGCGGCCTTGATTTCTTCCGGGCGGGCAGGCAAACGCCCCACGGCCAGATTGGCCATGCTCTGATTGATGGACGCTTCGGCCACTTCCACGCTGGTTTTGGCATCGTCCAGCTGGGCCTGCGTCATGACCCCGCGCTTTGTCAGGTCCTGCGTGCGCAAAAGCGTGCGCCGCGCATCGTCGGCCTGCGCATTGGCGGTACGCACCGACGCCTCCAGAACCGCAATTTCATCCGGGCGCTTGCCAACCTGCAAATCGGCAAGCTGCGCCTGGGCCTGCGCCAAAGCGGCTTCTGCCTGCGCAACGGCAATCTTCGCATCCGTCTCTTCGGTGAGCGCAATCGGCTTGTCCGGTTCCACACGGTCGCCGCGCTTCACCATGACGGATTGCACCTGCGCAACTTCCAGCGGGGCAAGCTGTACGAACTCGCCTTCGACATAGCCGACAGCCAGCGGCTGGCTGCTGCACGCCGCGAACAGATAGGACGCGAAAGGAACGATACAGAGAAGGCTCATTGCACTTCGTCCTTATTATGCTGTTCATCGCGGGCAGCGAGAATGGCAAACAGATTTTGCCGCGCGATGGCTGCAACCGCCTTGGCTTCATCGGGACCGAAAGCCGCCCAGCCCATGCGCCGCTTCACCGCCTCCTGCCCGATCCGGAAATAAACGACCTGTCCAAGCAGCGTGAAAACGGTAAGACGCGTTTGCTCGCTTTCTGCCGGTTCGCCAGTCGCCGCTTCCCAGACGGCGCAAAGCCGTTTGTGTGTCGGCTCGAAAACGCCGGAATAGATGCGGTCTAGCGCCGCTGTCGGATGCGCCAGCTCGCGCAACAGAAACTGAACGATTTCGCCGGATGCCGGTTGCGCCACGATAAACTGCACCATCCGCTCCAGCGCGAAACCCAGCTGCTGACGCGCAGCTTCCTTCGTGGTCGCAGGGGCACCAATTGCCCCGTAATGGCCAAGCGCCTGACCGGCAACACCTTGTATCGTCTCGACAATATAGTCGGCAGCAGCAAGCCGCAGCCCTTCCTTGCCGCCGAAATGATAGGCGATGGAGCCGATATTCGCCTTGGCATAAGCCGCGATCTCACGCGTCGAGGTGGCGTCGAAGCCTTTCGAACCGAACAGCTGCAAAGCCGCATGGATCAGCGCCATGCGCGTCTGGTCACTGGATAGTGACGGTTCGCTTTGGGCGGGGTTGGTGACGGTGCCAGTATTGCGCGGTTTTTTCATAATATAATTTAATCAATCGATTGATTAAATGTCAAGCAATCGAAAACTGCGTGAGGACATCGCGCAGTTTTCGGTCAGATTCGGCGAGGTTTTACGAAGGCCTCTCGCCCATCATTTCGCGCTGGCGATAACTTTCTCCAGCCGCGTCTGGACGATCTTCGGCTTCTTGGCGGCAACGATCTGTTCTAGATTCGCCGGATTATCACCGACTGCAATCACCGCAACCATGCCCATGGCGAAGTGCGGCGTGCATTTGACGAGATAGGCGCCTGGCTCCGTGACGGTCAGCACATAGTTCTCGTTCATCTTGCTTTTGAACGGGGCCACGCCTGCCGGGAGCATGTCCTTGACCGACTCGACATAATGCCCCTTGTCCACCGAGATGAAGGTTACCGTGTCGCCCGGTTTAGCCTTGATATAGGCCGGTTCGAACACCATGACGCCTTCAGCGCCCTTGTTCAGCATGTGCACTTCAATATTCTCAGCGAAAGCGGGGGCAGCAAGCAGGCCCAAGACACCGGCGGCAAGTCCCAACGCGGTCATACGCATTTTCATCTCGATCTCCATCACGAGCGCCGCGGCTGCCCAAGCGGACAGGCCGAAAGCGCCCAAACATGCGGGCAAAGCAGCCCGCAATCGGAAATCTAGTCCCTTCATTTCAGCTTTTCCTTGATTGCAATCAAGGAAGCAGAATGACAAACGGGTTCAGTGCAGGCCAAGATAGGCCTTGCGCACCTCAGCATTGTCCAGAAGCGAAGCGCTGTCACCTGACAGATGAATGCGGCCATTGACCATGACATAGGCGCGCTGCGACAGTTTCAGTGCGTGATTGGCATTCTGCTCGACCAGAAAAATGGTCTTGCCCATCGCGGCAATCTCTCCCAGCACCTCGAAGACGCGCTTCACGACCAGCGGTGCCAGCCCCAGCGAAGGCTCATCGAACAGGATCAACTCGGGCCGCGCCATCATGGCGCGCGCAATGGCCAGCATCTGCTGCTCACCGCCGGACATGGTGCCCGCAACCTGATTGCGACGCTCCTTGAGGCGGGGAAACAATTCAAACATGGTCGCGCGGTCGGCGTCGAAATGCTCCATCCCGACAGGCGTGGTGCCCATCATCATGTTCTCCTCGACCGACATTTCCTGATAGATTTGCCGCCCTTCCGGCACCAGCGCCACGCCCCGTCTGGAAATACGGTTGGTCGCCAGCCGGGAAATGTCCTCGCCACGATGAACGATCCTGCCTTTCGACGCGCGCGGCGAGCCGAAGATTGTCGAAAGCAGCGTGGTCTTGCCTGCGCCATTCGCGCCAATCAGGCTGACAATCTCGCCCTTGGAAATATGCACATTGACCGAGCGCAGCGCTTCCACCGCACCATAATGCGCGTGCACATCCACCAGCTCCAGAAGCTTGTCGGTTGCGCCCTGCCCGTTTGGTTCCGCCACCTGGCTCACGATTGCACCTCTTCTTCGCTGACACCGAGATAGGCAGCGATCACTGCCGGATCATTGGCCACCTGTTCAGGCGTTCCATCGGCAATGACCTCGCCGTGATCCAGCACGACAATGTGGTTCGATATACGCATCACCAGCCCCATATCGTGCTCGATCACCAGCACGGTCAGTTCCTGTTCGGCGCAAAGCCGCTGGATGATCTGGGAAAGCTCATGCGTTTCGGATGGATTCAGCCCCGCCGCCGGTTCGTCGAGACAGATAAGCTGCGGCCCGGTACACATGGCGCGGGCGATCTCCAGCCGTCGCTGCCGGCCATAGGGAAGTTCGCCAGCCAGCCGGTTGGCGTCTTCAAGCAGGTTCATCTGGCCGAGCCAGTAATAGGCGCGGTCCACCGCTTCGGTTTCCGCCTTGCGGAAGGCCGATGTTTTGAAGATGCCGCTCAACAGCCCGTTGCGGGTGGCAAGATGCTGGGCAACCAGCAGGTTCTCCACCACCGACATTTCCTTGAACAGCCGGATGTTCTGGAATGTGCGGGCGATGCCCGCCCGCGTCACCTGATGGGAGCCGCCGGTGATCGGCTTGTCCATATAAGCGCCGATGTCACGCGGGCCTTCCGGACCGTTGAGCACGATGCGGCCTTCGCTCGCGCGATAAAAGCCGGTGATGCAGTTGAACATCGTCGTCTTGCCAGCGCCGTTGGGACCGATCAGCGCGGTAATGCCGCCTTTCGCCACCGAGAAATTGACCCCGCGATTGGCGACGATGCCGCCAAACCGCATGGTGACATTTTGAACTTCGAGGATAGGCGCGTTCATCGGCTGGCCTCCATGGTCAATTGATCCGGCTTGGAGGAAAGCCCCGCCGTTACCACCGCCTCCGACGACGGGAAGAACGCCGGGCGCGTGACCCGCACCAGACCGCGCGGCTTCCAGATCATCATGACGACCATCAGCACGCCGAAAATGAAGACGCGATATTCTGCGAAGTCGCGCAGCAGTTCCGGCAGGATGGTCAGGACCAGCGCGGCGAGAATGACACCCACCGTCGAGCCGAGACCACCCAGCACCACGATGGCGAGGATGAGCGCGGATTCGAAGAAGGTGAAGGATGTCGGGTTCACGAAGCCCTGATGCGCCGCGAAGAACACGCCTGCAATCCCGCCCGTCGATGCGCCAAGCATGAAGGCGGAAAGCTTGATGAAGACGTGATTGACGCCAAGCGACCGGCAGGCAATCTCATCCTCGCGCAGCGCTTCCCACATGCGCCCCAGCGGCATGACGCGCAGGCGCTCCACCGTGTAGATCACCCCACAGACGACGAGGAACAGCACGAAATACAGAAACCAGAACTTGTAATCGGAATTATAGGCGATGCCGAAGAAGTCGTGGAACGGCGTGCCGCCCTGCTTTGCGGTCCGGCTGAACTCCAACCCGAAGAGCGTGGGCGCGGGCGCGGGGGCGCCGTTCGGTCCTCCGGTGAAGTCCAGCCAGTTGTTGAGCACAAGGCGAATGATCTCGCCGAAACCCAGTGTCACGATGGCGAGGTAATCGCCATGCATCTTGAGCACCGGAAAGCCGAGAATCATGCCGCAAAGGCCTGCGAGAAACGGCGCGATGACCAGCGCGCTCCAGAAGCCCAGCCCCAGATATTGCGAGCCGAGCGCCAGAAGATAGGCCCCCACTGCATAGAAGGCCACGAAGCCCAGATCGAGCAGGCCAGCCAGCCCGACGACGATGTTCAGCCCCAGACCCAGGAGGCAGTAGATCAGCGCCAGAATGGCGATGCCGAGGAAATATTTGTCGGCCACGAATGGCAGCATCAGCCCTGCCAGAAAAATCACCGCCAACAGCGGGGCTGCGGATTTTTCCTTGCCGGTCCTGACCGTGACGCCGCCGTTATTGCTGGACAAAAGGGCTTTCAGCCTCGCGCCAAACGGGCTCATGCCGATCAGCGAAAATATCAGCCGTCCGGCTGTGACGATGGCAGCAAGCGTGACGGCCCGCATCAACTCATTGCGGAAGGAAAAGCCGTCCAGCACGAGACCGGAGATAGGCCCAAGCAGGATCAGCGAAATCGTGAAAGTCAGCAGCGCTTCCTTGAAAAGCGCGAGAAGACGGTCGTTCAGCATGGTTTCCGGCCCCCTCAGACTTTCTGGATTTCCGGACGACCAAGCAGGCCGTAAGGACGGAAGAACAGAAGAACAATCAGCAAGGCAAAGGCAAAGACGTCCTTGTAGTCCGTGCTGACATAGCCGGCGAACAGTGCTTCGGTGAGGCCAAGCAATATGCCGCCGAGCACTGCGCCCGGCAGAGAGCCAATGCCGCCAAGTACTGCCGCCGTGAAGGCCTTGATGCCCATCACGAAGCCGATGAAGAAATTGAACGAACCATAGTTGAAGGTCACCAGCACGCCGCCGACGGCAGCCGTTGCTGCACCGATCACGAAGACGGTGGAGATGGTGCGGTCCGTGTTGACGCCGAGGATCGCAGAAATGCGGATATTCTGCTGGGTCGCGCGGCACTCCCGGCCAATGCGCGTATAGCCGATCACATAGGTCAGAATGCCCATGGCGACCAATGAGGCCAGCAGGATCACGGTCTGCATATAGGTGATCTGGGCGAAGTGCTGTTCGGTGCCGAACCGGAAAGCGCCCTGGATCAGCGTCGGCACGCCCTGATCGCGCGCGCCTTGTGAAATCTGAACATAGCTTTGCAGCATCAGCGATATGCCGATCGCCGAAATCAGCGGCGCCAGTTTGGTGGAGCCGCGCAACGGCCTGTAGGCCACGCGCTCGATCACCCACCCGTAGACCGCCGTGATGGCGCAGGTGATGATCAGGATCGAGATCAGCGCGAAAGGAACCGACTGAACGCCGAAGAAGCCCAGCACCGCAAGCGTGATCGCGGCAATATAGGCCGACACCATATAGACGTCGCCATGAGCGAAATTGATCATGCGGATGACCCCGTAGACCATCGTGTAGCCGACAGCGATCAGTCCGTAGATAGCGCCCAGCGTGATCCCATTGATCAGCTGCTGGGCCAGAATATAGAAGTCCATGGCAACCCCTTTTGCATTCAGAGCGACATGCGATCTGAACTCTTGGTCCGACGCATCCAGCCGAACAGCGTGACGTGCTGTGGATGCGGTTCAGGCAAGGAGGAACCAGCCAGACCGCAGGGTCTGGCTGGAGCTGGTAGAGCCTTAATTGACGAGAATTGGGGTTCCCTTGTCGTCGAAATTATAGAAGACGAACTTGAAATCCTTGATGTCGCCCTTCTCGTCCCACGTGATCTTGCCAATGGCGGAATCAACCGTGTTGTTACGCAGCCAGTTGGTCTGGGCCTTGATGTCGTCACCCGCCTTCAACGCAGCCACGATGGCCTGCGCATTGGCATAGCCATAGAGCGTGTAGTTGGCTGGCGTGATATTCGCCTTCTTCAGCGCATCCTGAACGCCCTTGGTCGACGGATCGGCCAGCGGGTCCGGCGTTGCCGAATAATAGACGTTCTTGAGATTGGCCGCGCCGCCAGCCGCCGCAATCAGCTCGGTCTGCGCGAAGGAATCGCCGCTCACCACGATCACATCCAGCCCCTGTTCCTTGATCTGGCGGATCAGCGGGCCGCCTTCCGGAATCAGACCGCCGAAATAAACCGCCGTTGCGCCGGAGCTCTTGATCTTGGTCACCAGCGCATTGAAGTCGCGTTCGCCGCGCGTCAGTCCTTCATAGAGAACCGGCTTGATGCCGCGTGCTTCGATGGTCTTCTTGACTGCATCGACCAGGCCCTGACCATAGGTGTCCTTGTCGTGGATCAGCGCGATCTTGTCCCGCTTCAACGTGTCAAGAATGAACGAACCGGCGACGACTGCCTGCTGATCGTCGCGCCCGCAACCGCGAAACACGGTTTCAAGACCACGCTCGGTCACCGTTGGATTGGTGGATGCAGGAGCCATCTCCAGAATGCCCGCATCGTTATAGATTTCAGAAGCGGGGATGGTGCTCGACGAGCAGAAGTGGCCGATCACCGCCTGAACCTTGTCCTGATCGACAAAACGGTTGGCAACGGCAATCGCCTGCTTCGGTTCACAGGCATCGTCGCCCTTCACCAGTTCGATCTGCTTGCCATTGATGCCGCCGTGTGCGTTCACATCGTTCACATAAGCGGAAACGCCGCTGTAAACCTGTTCGCCGAATGTCGCATTGGGGCCTGTCATCGGGCCTGCGACACCGATCTTGATCGTATCGGCGGCAAAGGCCTGCGACAGCAGAAGACCGGACGCGATGGCCGATCCGGCGAGAAGTCTTGCGATGGATTTCATGGAGTTTCCCTCTGGTTTTAACCGTTGTTCTTATCGAAGCGATTTCTGTTCCGATGGAAGTGTTCGAACCGCTCCAACTCTTTGCTTGCATGCATTTTCGGGGCAAAATCGCTTTATATTCTGACTGGAAAGGTTCTGGCCGCTTTCGGCCCTCACCATTTCCTCGCGACTGGTCGCATCGCGCCAATCATCTGATTTTGCTTGCCTATTACCTCCACCAAACAAAAGCCGGCCAGCTGAATCGCCGTTTTTGCGGCTTGTTTTCATGTTGACACATATATGATAAGTGACGTATTTAAAGATCGTCAAGTGGAAATACGAATGAGCGTGGCCCGACACCATCAAGACGCATCAATTCCAGACCCCGACGGCCCGATCTTCCACCCGCCTCCATACGACCCAGCACAAAGAAACGCCGTGATCGGCGACACGCCAGGAACCACAGGCCAGGGAGCCCAGACATGAACATGATCGCGTTCGAAAGCCGGCGCGCGGCGACCATCAAATCCTCACCGTCGATGGCCGTTTCGATGGCGGCCAAGGCCATGCGGGCCAGAGGCGAAAACGTCCTCGACCTGTCGCTCGGCGAGCCGGATTTTGATACGCCGTCGCATATTGTCGAGGCGGCAATCGGCGCGATGAGCAGCGGCATCACGCGCTATACCGCACCTGACGGCCTGCCGGAGCTGCGCCAGGCCATTGTCGATAAGTTCAAGCGCGAGAACGGTCTCGACTATGCGCTGGACGAAATTTCGATCGGTAATGGCGCAAAGCAGATCCTGTTCAACGCCTTTCTCGGCACGCTGGAGCCGGGCGATGAAGTGATCGTTCCTGCTCCTTACTGGGTGTCTTATACCGATCTGGTGATCCTGCATGGCGGCCTGCCGAAAGCGATCGCCTGCGGTGTGGAAGACGATTTCAAGATCACGCCGGAGCGGCTGGAAGCGGCAATCACCCCGAAAACCCGCTGGTTTCTGTTCAACTCGCCGTCCAATCCAACCGGCGCGATCTATACGGCGGATGAATTGAAGGCGCTGGGCGAAGTGCTGGCACGCCATCCGCGCGTCGCGATCATGTCGGATGAAATCTACGAACATATCGTCTGCGGCGACACACCCTTCACGTCATTCGCCATTGCCTGCCCCGATCTGCGCGACCGCACATTGATCATCAACGGCGTTTCCAAGGCCTATGCCATGACCGGCTGGCGCCTCGGCTATGCGGCGGGTCCGAAGGAACTGACCAAGGTGCTCAACAAGCTGCAATCGCAGAGCACCACCTGCCCCTCCTCCATCACGCAGGTTGCGGCCGCGGCCGCCCTCAACGGCCCGCAGGATTTCGTGCGGAAGGCGGTTGCGGAATACAAGGCGCGTGGCGAACTGGTGACAAAGGGCTTTGGCGCCATTGCGGGGCTTGAAGTGCGCGCGCCGGAAGGTGCATTCTATCTCTTCCCGAAATGCGCCGCCTATATCGGTAAAGTGACGCCGGACGGCACTCTGATTGCGAATGATACGATGCTCGCTTCCTATCTTCTGACCGAAGGCAAGGTCGCCACTGTGCCCGGCGCGGCTTTTGGCGTTGAACCTTATATCCGCCTCTCTTTTGCGACCTCCCGGGAAAACCTGACCGCAGCCATCGAGCGCACATCCGTTGCCCTCGCAAAACTTCGCTAATTAGGACCTCTTCATGACCCACTTTCAAAGAACGCTGTTGACCGGTGCTGCCGGTCGCCTCGGATCGGAGCTGCGCAAATCGGGAACACGGCTGGGCCAGACCGTACGCTTGTCGGCGCTGGAACCGTGTCAGGATCTCGCGCCGCATGAAGAGGACTTCCCCGCCGATCTCGCGGACTTTGACGCGGTTTCGCGCGCTGTCGAAGGCTGCGACGCCATCATACATATGGGCGGGCAGTCGGTGGAAGCGCCCTGGAAGACCATCCTCGATTCCAACATTTCCGGCGGCTACAATATTTACGAGGCAGCCCGCCGCCATGGCGTGAAGCGCATTGTCTTTGCAAGCTCCGTCCATGCCATCGGCTATTACGAGCGGACGGATACCATTGACGGCAATGTTCAGACGCGACCGGATAGCCTTTATGGCGTCTCCAAAACCTTCGTGGAAAATCTGGCCCGCTATTACTTCGACAAGTTCGGCATCGAAACCGTCTGCATCCGCATCGGCTCCTCCTTTCCGGAACCGACCGACCGTCGCCATCTGATCACCTGGCTGTCCTTCGAAGACTGCCGCCAGCTGGTCGAGAAGTGCCTGTCGGCACCGCGTGTTGGCTTCATGGTCGCCTATGGCATGTCGAACAACAGCGAATCCTTCTGGGACAACCGCACCGCTGCCGTGCTCGGCTACAAGGCCAAGGACAGCGCCGACGATTATCGCGACGCGGTTTTCGCCAAGACGCCGCAGGGCGATCCCAACGATCCGGCAGTCCGGTTTCAGGGTGGCAGCTTCTGCGCCGCCGGTCATTTCGAAGACGAAAACAAGTAGGCTTACAATGCAGGCTTCCAAGACTTCCTATGATGTCGTCATTGTCGGCGGCGCAGTTGTGGGCAGCGCGACCGCCTATTTTCTGGCGACCAACCCCGATTTCAACGGCACCATACTGGTGATCGAAAAGGACTGGACCTATCAGCGCTCGGCAACGGCGCTGTCGTCCAGCTCCATCCGCCATCAGTTTTCCAATGCCATTAATGTGCAGGTTTCGCGCTTCGGCACGGAATTCATCCGCAATTTCCGCGAAAACGTGGCCGTCGATGACGACACGCCGGAAATCGGCTTCCACGAAGCAGGCTATCTGTTCCTCGCCGCCGATGACCGCGGCGATCAGGTTCTGCGACGCAATCATGAAACGCAGGTTTCCTGCGGCGCGGAAGTTTCGCTGTTGGATGTGGATGGCCTTGGCCAGCGCTTTCCCTGGCTCAATCTTGAGGGGCTGACGCTTGGCAGCACCGGCGAACGCGGCGAAGGCTGGTTCGACAGTTCCGCGCTCATGCAGGGTTTCCGCAAGAAGGCGCGCTCGCTCGGCGTCGAATATATCGAGGACGAGGTGGTGGCCGTCAACCGTGAGGGCGACCGCATTGTTTCCGTGACCACCAAAAGCGGGCAGACGATTGCCTGCGGCACGATGGTCAACACGTCCGGCACCAACGGCAAGAAAGTCGCCCGCATGGCCGGGCTGGACATTCCGGTCGAACCACGCCGCCGTTCGCTGTTCGTCGTCGATTGCCGCACACCGCTGGAAGGCAAGGTGGGCCTGACCATCGACCCAAGCGGCGTGTTCTTCCGGCCTGAAGGCAAGTTCTATCTGATGGGCACCTATCCCAAGCACGACCCGGAAGTCGACCCGAACGATTTCGATGTCATGCATGACGAGTTTGACGAGGAAATCTGGCCGACCTTGGCCAATCGCGTTCCGGCTTTCGAGGCGATCAAGGTCGTCAACTCATGGGCTGGCCATTACGACTATTGCACGCTCGATCACAATGTCATTCTGGGACCGCATACCGAGGTGAAGAACTTCCTGTTCGCCAACGGGTTTTCCGGTCACGGATTGCAGCAGTCGCCAGCCATGGGACGCGGCTTGAGCGAACTGATCATCTATGGCGCGTTCAAGACGCTCGACCTCTCGCCCTTCGGCTTTGAGCGCGTGACGGCTAACCGTCCATTCCTGGAGGATGCCGTGATCTGACCGGCCTTGCAGACACAATCAAAAAGCCCGAAACCGTCACCGGTTCCGGGCTTTTCTTTTTGTTTCCGCTACTCAGTCCGTCAGCGCATCGCTGGCTGGTTCTTCCAGCAAGGAGCGATAACGATTGAGGCTTTCCTCCAGATGCGCCACCAGCGCATTGCGCGCCGCCTTTGCATCGCCCTGCGTGATCGCGGCAAGGATCATCGCGTGTTCCTTGTTGATCTTCTTGAGATAAGACCGCGAAGCCCGCACGGGCTGGCGGTGCTTCAGCAGCAGATCGAAGTTGATCTCGCCGATCACCGCTTCCAGAAAACTCGGGAAATGCGGATTGCGGGTTGCCCGCGCAATTGCAAGGTGGAAATCGAAATCGGCGCGTGCCTCGACTTCCGGATCATCGGTTTCCAGATTTTCCAGATGATCGTAAGCGCGGGCGATTTCCGCCAGCGCCTCGGGTGTGCGACGGGTGGCGGCAAGCGCCACCGACTGCATTTCCACACCAAGCCGCAATTCGAGAATCTGCATTGCGGAGCGAATATCGTCGATCCGGCTGATCTCGTAATTGAGCGCCTTCACGTCCTTGTCGGTGACATAGACGCCCGCACCCTGCCGCGTGGTGACACGCCCTGCCACCTTGAGCGAGGTCAGCGCCTCGCGGATGACGGTTCTGCTGACGCCAAACTCTTCACATAGCTGGGCGCTGGACGGCAGCTTGTCGCCCGGACCATAGAGACCCGAGTCTATCCGGGTCGTCAGTTCCGCGACGACAATTTCCGCCAGATTTCCGCGTTGGGTAATGATTGACACGACATTTAACTCCAGCGCTGGTTATTTGATTTTATAAATCACGTGATGACTAACTATAGAGGCAGTACCATTTCATTGAGTATCTGAACAGGATGCCGGATGGACCGGCGTTCAATCGCCTTGACCTGAGAACGGCAAGAATAGCCGGTGGCCATGACTATATCCTTCTCACCGGACGATGCGAGAATACCATTCCAGCTCGCAGCGAACAGCTTTTCCGAAATCGGGCGATTGCGGAGCTCGTGGCCGAAAGTGCCCGCCATGCCGCAACAGCCCGTTTCCGGTACATCCAGTTCCACGCCGATCTGCTGAAACACGGATTTCCATTGCTTCATCGATGATGGAACATTGCTGCGCTCCGTGCAGTGCCCCAGCAGACGCAGACGCTTTTCTTGCGCCGCATTGTCGAGACCGCGCAGACGGTCGCGATTGGCCTCCAGCCATTCCTGCACCAGATTGACCTGCGCCTTGATCCGCGCTGCCTCGACACCCTTATATTCGCTGCGATAGGTCAGCGTCATCGACGGGTCGAGACCGACCAGCGCAATGCCCATTTCCGCCAATTCGTTGAGATAGCGGACGGACTTCGACGCGGTTTTCTCGAAGGCGCCCAGATAGCCGTGGACGTGCAGCGCCTTGCCGTTCTGGTTGGGCGCGGCAAGATAGGGCGTGAAGCCCATCTTGCGAGCGAGTTGCAGAGCCGATAGCCCAACAGCCGGATCGAAATGGGCCGTGAAGGCATCCAGAACGAACACAACCGCCTCTTGTCGCTGCGCATCCGAAAGTTTCCGCATCCGCTCCGGCGTTGCGACAGCCACGCCCATGCGCTGCGCTTCACGTGTCAGCGACAAAGCGGGCATTTCCGGCAAGGCCGTCAGCCCGGCCCGGCGCATGGCAGCGCGACCCAGACCGGAGCGTACCCATGCATTGTACGCAGGCTTCAGCCGTGCAAACAAAGGCAGCGTGTTCTCGATGCTCGCCACCATCATGTCCTTGATCGGGCGGGCATAGCGTCCGTAGTAGATCTCAAGGAACTTGGCCCGGAACGCCGGAACGCTGACCTTTACCGGACATTGCCCGGCGCAGGCTTTGCAGGCGAGGCAGCTATCCATCGCCTCGCGCACTTCATGCGAGAAATCGTTGCGATTGGCTGGGTTGATAGAGTTCCACAGACGCACAGGCAGCGTACGAATGGCACCGGCGTTGCGGGCCTGTCCGGCTTCCTTGCGCGGGTCTTTTCCGCTCTCCGCCATCAGTCGCAGCCATTCGCGCATCAGCGAAGCGCGGCCTTTCGGTGAATAACGACGGTCCCGTGTTGCCTTGTAGGACGGGCACATCAGGCTGGCATCATCGAAATCGAAACAGGCGCCATTACCGTTGCAATAGGCGGCGTTGTCGAAAGCCTCGCGGATTTCCAGGCCGATGATCCGGTCGAACTGGCCACGCAGCGGCACTTCATCAATCTTCAACAACGCTTGCGAAGACGGCGTCGCGATCTTGCCGGGATTGAGCCGGTTGCGCGGGTCGAACAGACCCTTGATTTCCTGCAGGCTCGGATAAAGCGCGCCGAAGAATTCGGGTACATATTCCGAACGCACGCCCTTGCCGTGTTCACCCCACAGCACGCCGCCATATTTGCGGGTCAGCGCAACCACGCCGTCGCTGATCTTGCGTACCAGCGGCTCGTGATCGGTCCGCGTCAGATCAAGCGCCGGGCGCACATGCAGCACGCCCGCATCAACATGGCCGAACATGCCGTAGCTGAGGCCTTCCCCGTCCAGAAGCGCCCGGAATTCGCGAATATAGGCGGCAAGGTTTTCCGGCGGAACCGCCGTGTCTTCCACAAAAGGCACCGGACGCACCGGCCCGTCGACATTGCCAAGCAGACCGACCGAGCGCTTGCGCATCGTCCAGATTGCCTCGATATCCTTCGGATCGCGCGCAATAGTGTAAGGCTTGCCACCGCCGGACTGATCGGCATCGAGCGCAGCGACAACGTGCCGGAACTTGCTTTCAAGCTCATCTGCGTCATCGGCCACCAGCTCGACAATATTGATGCCATTGGTCGGGCTGCTGGCATCATCCGGGAAGAACCGCGCAATGCCCGGCCAGACAATATCCTTCTTGGCGAGCCCCAGCACCTTCTCGTCGATGGTTTCAACCGAAGCGACCTTCAGCGCGACCAGCGCGCGGGCATGTTCCAGCGCCGTATTGAAACTGTCGTAGCGGATATTGATCAGCAGCGCATGCGCCGGGATCGGCAGAAGATTGACCTCGATCTCCGCGATCATGGCCAGCGTACCTTCCGACCCGCACAGAATGGCGTTGAGGTCAAAGCGACCATCCTCGCGCCACAGATGCTTCAGATCATAGCCCGTCATATAGCGGTTGAGATTTGGGAAAATCTCGTCGATCAGCGCCCGCTTCTCGGTCGCGATGCGTTCGACGGCGCGATAAATCTCACCGACACGGCCCGGCTTCGCCTGAGCTTGCGCCAGCGCTGGCCCGTCGAGCGGGCGAGACCACAATTCCTCGCCATTGGTCAGGACGACCTGCAGCCCCAGAATGTGATTGCTGGTCTTGCCATAAAGGCACGACCCCTGCCCGCATGCATCAGTGCTGACCATGCCGCCAATGGTGGCGCGGTTGGAGGTGGAAAGCTCCGGTGCGAAAAACAGGCCATAAGGCTTCAATGCCTTGTTGAGCTGATCCTTCACCACACCGGATTGGACGCGGGCCACGCGCCGTTCCGTATCGATTTCCAGAATGCGGTTCATATGGCGCGAGCAGTCAACCACGATGCCGGAGGTCAGGGACTGGCCATTGGTGCCGGTACCGCCGCCGCGCGGCGAAATCACCACGTCACGAAATGCAGGCTGTTCCAGAACCGTGGCAAGGATTTTCAGGTCGTCGGTTCCCTTGGGAAACACGATGCCGGTCGGCTCCACCTGATAGATGGAATTGTCGGTGGAATAGACGGTACGCGAGCTGTCACCGACCTCCACTTCACCTTGAAAGCCCGCCTGGGCCAGGTGTTGCGAGAGTTCGAGTGTCAGGCCATTGAAGGGCTGTTTCCTGATCAGGGACGGAATCATGTGGGACTCAAAAAACCTCTTGCATCGCCTTCAACTTGGCATATAAGTGATAACATACAATTCTTCCCACGCAAGACCAATAAGAGGCGGAACGTGAAAGATCAGACCATTATCATTGTCGGCGGCGCTTCGGGACTGGGTTTGACGACAGCAAAGCTGATGGTGGAAAACGGAGCGGCCAAAATCGGCCTCATAGACCGCAATGCGGAACTACTCGCCAGTTCCGCAGAAACCTTGCGCGGACTGGGCGTTGAAGTCGCGACTTCGGTCGCAGATATTTCGCGAGCCGAATCTGCCCATCAGGGCTTCAACGACGTCGCCGGCAAGCTAGGCCGCGTGCATGCGCTCGTCAACAGCGCAGCCATCTATCCGCGCAAGCCAATCCTTGAAATCACGGATGAAGACTGGGATCTGGAAAACGCCATCAACGTCAAGGGCACCTATCACATGATGGTGGCCGCCGTTCTGCATATGCGACAGTTCGTCGATGTGCCTCACGTCACGGGCCGCATTGTCAATGTCACCTCGGTCGACGCCTTCAAGGCGCATCCGCAAAACGCGCATTATGCAGCCACAAAGGCGGCTGTCGTCAGCCTGACCAAATCCTTCGCGCAGGAATGCGCCAAGGACCAGATTCTGGTCAATTCCGTTGCACCGGCGGGCTTTGCCACCGACCGCGCCAAGGAATTGGGCTTCCTGCCGGAACTGGCCAAGGCAAGCGCGCTTGGACGCGCCGCCGAGCCGGTGGAAATGGCGCAGTGGATCGTCATGATGGCTTCCGGTCGCAATACCTATGCCACCGGTGAGAATGTGGTGGTCAGCGGAGGCTATATCTATGTCTGATCCCTACCGCGTTGCGCTTGTCACCGGCGCCACGAGCGGCATCGGCAAGGCCACCGTCGCGCGACTGCGCGAACGAGGACTGACCGTCTACGCCGTCGGTCGCAACAGTCAGGCGCTGGCGGCCCTTGCCGCAGAAACTGGTGCGCTCACGGTTGAGGCCGATGTGCGCGACACGAAGGCAATCGAGGCTGCGCTTTCTGGCGTCGAGGTCGACATCCTGATCAACAATGCGGGCATTCTTTCCACCCGCGCCTTGTTTCACGAGATTGACCCCGACGAGATCGACGCCATGGTCGATATCAATCTGAAAGCGCCGATGCATCTGACCCGCGCCTTTCTGCCCGGCATGGTGGCGCGCAAGCGCGGCCACCTCATCTATATCGGATCGAGCGGCGGTCAGGCGCCTTATCCGAATATGGGTGCTTACGGCCCCCCCAAGGCTGGCTTGAGCCTGTTTTGCGACAATCTGCGTTGCGATCTTCTGGGCACTTCGGTACGCGTCAGCGAAATCGTACCGGGCCGGGTGCAGACTGCACTCTACCGGACATCGATCCCCGACAATCAGGCACAAGCCGTGCTTTACGATGGCTATCGCCCGATCCAGCCGGAAAACATTGCCCAGATCATCGGTCAGGTGATCGAACTGCCGGTCTTTGTCGATGTTTCCCGCGTCGAAGTTTTCCCGACCGATCAGGCGACCGGCGGCGGCTCCATGGTCAAGTTTCAGGAAAACTAAGGCGAAGGCGACGCTCTGCGTCGCCTTTGTCGTTTCATCACCATCATACCGGGCATGGCTCGCAAGAGCCGCGCACCGAACAGCTATGCGCGCGCGAAAAGCCCACGCCATAGCCCTACCGATAGACAAGTAAAACTTGCCAATTGCCGGATTATCTTGATTTCGTGAAAACGCTCCGGCTGGCATGATCATTCACAAGGTGATCGCCGATAAGGCGCACAGGAAGGAATCAGGGATGCGTAACGGAGGCCAGCTTCTCGTCGAAAGCCTCGTCGCTTTGGGAGCCAGAAAATCTTTCGGCGTGCCGGGAGAAAGCTATCTTGCCGTGCTCGACGCATTGCACGATACCAAGGGCGCGCTCGACTTCGTGCTTTGCCGCAACGAAGGCGGCGCTTCCTTTATGGCAGCAGCCTGGGGCAAGCTCACCGGCGAACCGGGCCTCTGCTTCGTCACACGCGGCCCCGGCGTCACCAACGCCTCCATCGGCATTCACACCGCCACGCAGGATTCCGTGCCGATGCTAATCTTTGTCGGACAGGTCGGAACCGATATGAAGGGCCGTGAAGCCTTTCAGGAAATCGATTACCGCGCCGTCTTCGGCACCATGGCCAAATGGGCGACCGAGATCGACGATATCGACCGTATTCCCGAAATTCTGGCCCGCGCCTGGACGACGGCGACCACGGGACGCCCCGGCCCGGTGGTCATCGCCTTGCCGGAAGATATGCTGACCTCGGCAACAGATGCAGCCCCCCTTTCCGGCCCCGCAAAGATTAGCGAAGCCGCACCTTCCGCCGCCGCTCTGGACGACGTGCAGACCTTGCTCGGCGCAGCAAAGCGACCTGTCATCCTGATGGGCGGCATCAACTGGACTGAGGCCGGACGCGACGCCCTGCAAAACTTTGCTGAAGTCTCCGACATTCCGGTTGTCGCTGCCTTCCGCTATCAGGACCAGTTCGACAATTTCTCGCCCGCCTTCGTCGGCGAGGCAGGCGTCGGCATGCTGCCGCATGTCAAGGCGCTGATCCGCGATGCCGACCTTATCCTCGCGATCAATGTCCGCTTCGGTGAAATGACAACGGATGGCTATACGCTGCTTTCCGTGCCGGTTCCGGCGCAAAAGCTCATCCATGTTCACGGTTCGGACCGGGAGATCGGCAAGATCTACCAGCCCACGCTCGGTATTCAGGCTGGCCCCAATGCTTTCGTTACGGCCTTGAAGCCAATCAAAGGCGACTGGAGCGAGTGGCGGGCGGATGCCCGCGCCACTTTCGAGGCAAGTTTTTCAGCGCCTTCGCAGCCTTCGCCGGTCGATATGGTGGTGGCGATGGAGCATGTCCGCGATGTGCTGCCCGAAGACGCTATTCTCACCAATGGCGCCGGCAATTTCACCGTCTGGCCCAACAAATTCTTCAAATTCGGCAAGAAGAGCCGCCTGCTCGCACCGCAATCGGGCGCAATGGGTTACGGTCTTCCAGCAGCGGTTGTCGCGAAAGTGGCCTTTCCGGAGCGCACGGTTGTCTGCTTTGCCGGTGACGGCGATTTCCAGATGAACTGTCAGGAACTGGCGACCGCCAAACAGGCTGGCGCGCAACCCATCGTGCTCATCCTCAATAACGGTATCTATGGCACGATCCGCGCCCATCAGGAGCGGAATTATCCGGGTCGTGTTTCCGGCACAACGATGGACAACCCCGATTTCGTGGCGCTTGCCAAGGCCTATGGCTTTCACGCGGAGCGCGTGGAGCGGACGGAAGACTTCCCTGCCGCTTTTGCCCGCGCCCGCGCATCGCGGAGTGGCGCTGTGCTCGATCTCAACATTTCGCCCGAAGCGCTGACACCGCGCCAGACGCTCAGCCAGATGCGCGCCGCAGCCCTCGCTAAAATGCCCGTCTGATTGGATCAGATCAGCACTTTAGCTGCTTATTTTAACGCGCATCGTTTCCGAAAACCGTTTCGCACTTTTCGGAATGCGCTCTAAAAAGGAACCAGCATGAGCCAGACCATCCGCCTTGGCGCTGATATCGGCGGCACCTTCACCGACATCGCGCTCGAATGCAAAGGTGCGCTCTATTCCACGAAGGTTCTGACCAATTACAGCGCGCCCGAACAGGCGATCCTCGACGGCATTGCCATTGTGACCCGCGATGCGGGCATCAGCCCCGCCGATCTCGACATTGTCATTCATGGCACCACGCTGGCCACCAATGCGCTGATCGAGCGGCGCGGCGCGCGCACGGCCTTTGTGACGACGGATGGCTTTCGCGATGTCATCGAGATGCGAACCGAAAGCCGCTTCGAGCAATATGATCTCAATCTGCGCCTGCCAAAGCCGCTAATCCCGCGTGAGGATCGCTTTGCGGTCAAAGGGCGCATCGGCGCGCAAGGGCAGGAACTGCTGGCCCTCGACGAAGCGGCGCTGGAAGCCATTGCCGACACCATTGCAGCGGGCGGTTTCGGCGCTGTGGCCATTGGCTTCATCCACTCCTACATGAACCCGGATCATGAACGTCGTGCCCGCGATATCATCGCGCGCAAGGTTTCGGTTCCGGTTTCCATTTCCTCCGAAGTCTCGCCGCAGATGCGCGAGTTCGAGCGCTTTAACACCGTATGCGCCAATGCCTATGTGCGTCCGCAGATGGCCGATTATCTCTCCCGCTTGCAGGTGCGTCTGGCGGAGATGGGCGCGAAGTGCCCGGTCTTCCTCATCCACTCGGGCGGCGGGCTGATCACCGTAGAGACCGCATCCGAATTCCCGGTGCGTCTCGTTGAATCAGGACCGGCAGGCGGCGCGATCTTTGCTGCCGATGTGGCGCAGCGCTTTGGCCTCGACAGAGTGGTAAGCTACGACATGGGCGGCACGACCGCCAAGATCTGCCTGATCGAAGATTTTGCTCCCAAGACTGCCCGCACGTTCGAAGTGGCCCGCACCTATCGCTTCTGCAAAGGATCGGGCATGCCGATCTCCATTCCCGTGATCGAGATGATCGAGATCGGCGCGGGCGGCGGCTCTATCGCATGGGTAGACGCCATGGGCCGCATCCAGACTGGCCCGGAATCGGCAGCTTCCGAACCCGGCCCGGCCTCCTATCAGCGCGGAGGCGAACGCCCGGCCATCACCGATGCCGATCTGCTGCTCGGCAAGCTCGACCCGGACAATTTTGCCGGTGGCGCGATCCGCCTATCGGTAGAAAACGCCGCCAAAGCCGTAGCGCGCGATGTGGGAGACAAACTCAACATTGCCGTCGAGCCTGCCGCCTTCGGTATCTGCGAAGTGGTGGACGAGAACATGGCCAATGCCGCCCGCGTTCACGCAGTGGAAAACGGCAAGAACATTTCCGACAATATCATGATCGCCTTTGGCGGTGCTGCCCCGCTGCATGCGGCGCGCCTGTGCGAAAAGCTCGGCATCGACCAGTGTCTGATCCCTGCGGGTGCAGGCGTCGGCTCGGCCATCGGCTTCCTCAAGGCGCCTTTCGGCTATGAGGCGTTGGCCTCGAAGATCGTTCGCATGTCGGACTTCAAGGCTGCCAGCGTCAACACGCTTCTGGATGAATTGAAGACAACGGCGGAAGGCTTTGTCCGCGCAGGTACGAACGGTAAGGTGCTGCGTGAAATCACCGCCTTCATGCGCTATGTCGGTCAGGGTTGGGAAATCCCGGTGACGCTGCCCGACCGCAGCTTTACCGAAGCCGACGCAGAACTGATCCGCGACAGCTTCCGGCAAAACTATGCCCGTTTCTTCGGTCGCGCCATTGACGGGCTGGATGGTCTCGAAATCGAGATCGTGACCTGGTCGGTCAAGGCGCAGGACGAACGCCCCGCACCGGAACGCCATGCGCTGACCTTCGGTCGCGCGATCGTGGAAACGCCGGTTACCCGCGCCGTCTTCGACCCCGCACAGGCCGCCAATCTGACGACCGCCATTGTGGAACGCCACACGCTTGCACCCGGCGCGCGCGTCAGCGGCCCGGCCGTGATCGTCGAACGGGAAACCTCCACCGTCGTCACCTCGCCCTTCGATGTGGTCATGCAGGATGACGGCGCCCTTCTTCTCCTGCGCAAGGAAACAGCAGCATGAGCGACGCGACACAGGAAATCCGCATGCAGGTCATGTGGAACCGTCTGATCTCGGTTGTCGAGGAACAGGCGCTCACCCTTCTGCGCACGGCCTTCTCCACCTCGGTTCGCGAGGCGGGCGACCTGTCCGCCGGTGTGTTCGACCCGCAGGGACGCATGCTGGCGCAGGCCGTGACCGGCACGCCTGGACATGTGAACACCATGGCTGAGGCCGTGCTGCATTTCATGGCCGAAATCCCGCGCGAAGAGATGTATCCCGGCGACACCTATGTCACCAATGATCCATGGAAAGGCACCGGTCATCTGCACGACATCACCATGGTGTCGCCATCCTTCCTCGGCGACACGCTGGTCGGCTTCTTTGCCTGTACGGCGCATGTGGTCGATGTTGGCGGGCGCGGCTTCGGCGCCGACGGCAAGTCGGTTTATGAAGAGGGCATCCAGATACCGATCATGAAGTTTGCCGAGCGTGGCGCGGTGAACAAGGATCTGGTGCGCATGCTGCGCGCCAATGTGCGCGAGCCCAATCAGGTTGTCGGCGATTTCTATTCGCTCGCGGCCTGTAACGATGTCGGCCATAACCGCCTCATCGACATGATGCAGGAAATCGGCCTGACATCGCTCGACACGCTGGGCGAATTCATCTTTGCACGCACCCGCACCGCAACGCTGGATCGCATCCGCGCATTGCCGAAGGGCCAATGGTCGAACGAACTTGTCACCGATGGTTACGACAAGCCGATCAGCCTCGCGGCGAAGGTCGAGATTGCAGGCGATACGGTCAATGTCGATTTTGCGGGCAGCGATGCCGTCAGCCCATGGGGCATCAATGTCCCGATCATCTACACCAAGGCCTATGCCTGCTATGCCCTGAAATGCGTGATCGCGCCGGATATTCCCAACAACTGGGCCTCGCTGGAACTGTTCACGATCTCCTCGCCGGTCAATATCCTCAATGCCGAGCGCCCGGCCCCGGTTTCGCTGCGCCACGTCATCGGCCATATGGTTCCAGACCTCGTTCTCGGTGCGCTGGCCAAGGCCCTGCCCGGCCAGATTCTGGCCGAAGGCGCTGCCGCATTGTGGAATATCCACATTTCGGCGCGTCCCGTGGCGGGTCAAGCCGGACGCAAGGCCGAAATCCTGATGTTCAACTCCGGCGGTATGGGCGCACGTCCCGAACTTGACGGCCTGTCAGCGACCGCTTTCCCGTCCGGCGTGATGACCATGCCGATCGAGGCAACCGAGCATACCGGCCCAATTGTCGTCTGGCGCAAGGAACTGCGTCCTGACTCCGGCGGTGACGGCGAATATCGCGGCGGCCTCGGTCAGACGATTGAAATCGAGGCCATTCCCGGCCACAAATTTGATTTTTCGGCGATGTTCGACCGCGTTCACCATCGCGCCAGAGGCCGCAATGGCGGCGGCGAAGGCGCGCCGGGCGTGGTGGCGCTGGATGACGGCACCAAGCTGAAGCCGAAAGGCTGGCAGCATGTCCCGTCAGGACGCAGGCTGGTGCTGCAATTGCCGGGCGGCGGCGGTTATGGCGAGCCGCAAAACCGCGACCCGCAAGCCCGCGCGGAAGATATTTCGAAGGGCTATGTGTCGGCCAAGTGAAATAAAATGAAGCATCGGCCCGAAATCAGTTCTGATCTTCGGGCCGATGACATAGAAAATAGCGTTTCCGGCAAAATCGCGAAGCGGTTCGGCGCAGGACAAAGCGAATAGATGACCAGCCGGCATTTGTGATGGAGCGATATGAGCGAGCGGACAATCAGACTGCCCCCTCTCAACGCGCTGCGTGTGTTTCACGCGGTAATGCGCCATCGCAGTTTTCGCAGCGCCGCCGACGACCTTCTGGTCAGCCCGCAAGCCGTCAGCCAGCAGATCAAGCAGCTTGAAGAAACGACCGGCGTTCAGCTCTTTGAGCGGAAGGGACGCACGGTCGAACCGACCGAGAATGCCATTCTGCTCGGCCACTATGTCCAGTCCGGCTTTGCCGAGTTTGCCGAGGGTATCCGCCGCATCAGCAAGACCGGCCAGCGCGACCGGATCAACATCAATGCCAGCCCCTATTTTGCGACACGCTATCTGCTCGAAAAACTGGGGGGCTTTCGCGATATTGTGCCGGGCGCCGATCTGCGCCTGACAACCATGGTGGAGCTGCCGGATTTTGCCCGCGACGATGTGGATGTCGCCATACAATGGGGTTTTGGAGGCGATGTTCAGGGGAGCTGGAAAAACTATGAGACCCGGCTGCTGACCCGCGACGTGAAGGTGATCTGCTGCACGCCCGATCTGGCGCGTCAGATCGCGTCACCCGCCGATCTTATTCCTATGACGCTGCTGCATCCCGTGCTTTCGGGCGACCTATGGGCCGATGTTCTGGCGCATATGGGCGTCGCGTTCGATCCGGCGGCAGGCAATATGCGCCTTCAGGACGCCGCCACCATGCGCCGCGCGACCGTGGCGGGCCTAGGCATCGGGCTGCTCTCCATCGCTGACGCGGAGGAAGACCTCAAGCTTGGGCGTCTCGTCGCGCCTTTCGGGCGTGAGATCATGACCACCATGCCGGAAGCAAAAGTGCCGGGCTTTTATCTTGTCTTCCCGAAAGCGCATCTGCGGATTGCCGCCATTGCAGCCTTCTGCAAATGGCTGCAACAACAGGACTGGGATTTTAAACCCGTTCCAGCTTGATATGCGGCAGAGGCGGCAACTCGACCTCAATCGGATCGTCGGCCCGCACATGCCCACCGGACAGAACGATGGTCATGACGCCCGTCTTGCGGATCACTTCGCCATCGGGCGTCTTGTCGAGCACTGCCGAGAGAAGACCCTTCTGAAAGTTTTCGATCTGCGGGCACGGATTGCGCAGGCCTGTCACCTGCAACACCACATCCTTGCCGATTTTCAGCAATGCGTCCCTCGGCAGGCCCAGCAGATCAACGCCGCGCGTGGTGACATTCTCGCCAAGATCGGCAGGCGCAATGTGAAACCCTTTATCCGCCAGCTCGTCGAAAAGTTCGGCCTGAATGAGATGAACCTGCCGCAGATTGGGCTGGGTCGGGTCCACCTTCACGCGTGAGCGGTGCTTCACCGTTGTGCCCTGATGCGCATCGCCCTCGACGCCGAGCCCGGTCAGGATATGGATTTCCGGCACGGGCTGCTTGGAAAAGCGATGTTCGCCATCGCGTGCAACGGCCACGACAAATCCAGCACCCATGATCCTCATCCCATCTATCGCATTGGCCACCCTTTAATGAGGGGCCACTTATTGTTCTGGAGAGCATTTCTCGAAGGGAAAAAACTCTTCTGGCCTGCTATCATAGGTTATAAGACATTTATGTGAATGCAGGCAGGACGAGGCGCAGATTGCGACAGAAAAACGCGCGAGACGAGTTCCGCTGGGGAATATGGGGAACGGGCGCCATTGCCAGCGCCTTTGCCGCCGATATTGCGGCCATTGACGGCATGCGCGTTTCCGCCGTGTGCTCGCGCACGCTGGAAGCTGCGGAAGCCTTCGGCAACCGTGTCGGCGCCGACAAGACCTTCAACGCAGTGGGTACATTTCTTGCCGATCTGGATATCGATGCGGTCTATGTCGCGACGCCCAGCGCCATGCATGTCGCCCAGACCTTGCAGGTCATTGCCGCAGGCAAGCCCTGCCTGACCGAAAAGCCGCTGGCGCTTGATGCAGCCGGGGCAGCGCGCCTTGCCGCAGCCAGCGAAATCAGCCGGACTTTCGTGATGGAAGCGATGTGGTCGCGGTTTCTGCCTGCCATACAGGCGGCGAAGCGGCATATTGAGACCGGCACTATCGGCAAGGTCACGCGCATCAAAGCAGACCTCTCCTATCTTCGCGCCTACGATCGACAGAGCCGCTTCTTCGATCCCGAACTTGGCGGCGGGGCGGCATTCGACCTCGGCGTCTATCCGGTCTCGCTGGCGCTGTTCTTCATGGGAGCGCCGGAGCGCTCGCAGGGTCGCTGCAAGCGCGCGGACAATGGCGTCGACCTGCGCACGGAGATTGAACTGTTCTGGCCCGATGCAGAAGCCCGGCTTTCCTGCGGCTTCGACCGGGATGGCGACAATCGCATGCTGATCACGGGAACGAAGGGCGCGCTCCTGCTGCACGGACCTTTCCTGAAAGCCCAGCGTCTGACGGTCTATTCCGCTGGTGCACTGAAGTCGCCCTTCGGTCCGGGCAAAGGCTCCGGCCTGATCAGCAAGATCATCAACCGCCTGCCCCTGCCGGGCCGCAAAATCGAAAGCCACGCCTTTTCCGGCAACGGCCTTCAGTTTCAGGCACTTGCCGTGCGCGATGCCGTCGTGAACGGTGCGATTTCAAGTCCGGTCATGCCGCTGGCGGACAGTACAGCCGTAGCTGACATCCTGCATCGGATTGTGTCAAGGGATTAGAAACTGCTCTTCATCCTGTATGGGGCTGCACTGTCGCCAGCATTGTTGAGCGCCAGCGCGATTTCGGTGATGTGCAGTGCCACATCGCCGGAGAAGAACGCCGTCTCGCCCTTTTCGATAGCGCGTGCCTGATCGGCGATACCGCGCGCAAAATTGATCTGCGACGGATAGGATGGCAAAGCGGATTTGCTGCCCTTCGGATAGGGCAGCTTCTTGCCCGCGACGGGCTTCCACGACAGAAACTTGCCGATCCGTACTTCGAGAATGATGAACAGCCGCGCCCAGAACCGCGTTTTTTCATCCGCCTTTTCAAGACGCACGGGGGAGCGATTGTCCCAAAGATCATCGACACTGATCGAGCCCTTGTCGCCCACCACCGTCAGGCTGCGATCACGCGGCATCGCAAGACCCGATGTCAGTCGCGCCACGAGGCCCGACTTGAAACGCAGGCAACCGACCGAAAAATCGGGAGCCATCTGAAGATGCTCTGTGCCCGGCCCCTTGTCGGGAAAGGTGATTGCGGAGAAAGCCGTGACGCTTTCCACCGGACCAAACAACGAAACCAGCCATGACAGCGCATAGCCAGCATGTTCGAGCGTGCAGCCGATTTCAAATTCATGTAGACCGGGCCAGACCGCGCCGGATTGCGAGCGCCATGTCGACCATTTGTCGCGAAAAACGGGACCATCTTCCATCTGCGCATAGACGAGGCGCGGCGTGCCAACAGCGTCGATTGCGGACGAGACCAGCTGTTGCGCATCGCTGAGACCATTGGCAGGCGCTGCGGCCAATGTCAGGCCGCGACTGGCGGCAAATTCAACCAGCGCCTTGGCCTCATCGAAACTCATGGCAAGCGGCTTTTCGGAATAGACATGCTTGCCCGCCGCCAATACCGCCCGCGAAATATCGTAGTGGCTTTCCGGCGTCGTCAGATTGACCACGATCTGCACGTCCGGATCGGCCACCACGGCGTCAAAACTGTCATAGACCTGCGCGCCATAATGCGCTGCAAACGCCTTGAGCCGTTCCGGGGACCGATCATAAACGCCGCGCAGCACAAGCTCGGGGTAATTGCGCAAGGTGGTCATGTAATAATCGGCAACGAAACCTGTGCCGACAATCGCAATATTCATGAATGATCTCCGATAGGGGCGGCGCGCATTATCAATCCAGCCTTTTCGGTATGCTGATTCTGGATGTCAGACGCAGCCCGAAAATCCCGAACAGGGTGGTCAGCCAGACCGGATCAACACGCCGGAAAAAGAAACTTTCCATCATCGCGTTCAACGTGCAGAAGAACACGATCATCAGGAAATAATCTGCAAGAAGCAGGTTCTCGCGCTGCGGCCTGCACCGCATGTAATTGACCAGCGGCATTACGATGATCACCGTCACGCCACATATCAGTCCGGGAAGCCCCATGGCCACCACCAGATCGAGATAGCCATTATGGGCATGGACCATGTTGCGCACGTCCCAGCCGAGATAATAGGGCCTGGCCGCCTCCAGCGCCGTTGGCGATTTCCAGAAACTTTCATAGCCATAACCGGTCCATAATCGGCCCGGTAGATTTTCGATGGCGAATTGCCAGATCGACACGCGCCCGGTGAAAGTGGCGTCAACGCCCAGGCTTTCGACAAAGGAGCGGATCGGTTCGAACAGCACCGAGCCGAAGGTCAGTACGGCAAACGTAAACTGAATGGAAAAGATGGCAGCGACGGTGAGAAACCGCAGGCCGAGCGCACCCGGCACCATCACCAGCAGCATGGCCAGCGGCACGAGCGCCATGGTGGTTTTCGACCCGGTCTGCGAGACGAAGAACAGCGCCGACAGGCCGATCAGTGCGCCGCTGACGCGCCAGCCCCGCCGCCAGAGATAGAGCCCCGAAAAAGCGAAAGCCGCCATGACCGGACCGGCGACATTTTTATGGCTGAACACCCCGCGCCAGAGATAGGAATTCTGTGGCTCGATCGGGTCTGCCCCATGCGTGCCAAGCGACGGCAACAGCACCACACCGGCATAGGAAATGACCAGCACAACGGAGGCCACCGTCATCAACAGCCGCGCATAGTCATCGCCATCCTGCGGCAAGGCCAGCACCGCGACAACGCAGCAAACGCCGATCATCGTGAAAACCGCGCCGCGCATCACCACGCCGGGATAGACGCTCTGCATCAACGACGCGAACAACAGAAGAAACATCAGCGACCAGCCGAAGCCGACAATCCGCGCCACCTTTCGCGGGTCGGTCAACGTAGCAAGGGCCGCAATGACCCCAACGCCCAAAAGACTGAAACCAAGCTGGTTGATGATATCGCCGCTGCCGCCGCCGTCGGTTTCCGGTTCGGCCATGAAAGGGCGAAACGAAATCATCAAAATGCACATGACGACAATGGCGACAACGAGCGCGATCTTACGCATCTGCGCCCGGTGCGCTTCCGCAACTCCAGCCGCAGCAGCGCCGGGGGCGCGGCTGTCAGTTTTTGTCCGGGTTGCGATACTGCTCATTCTCATACCCAAAATGCGCCATGACCCGGCCCAATCCGACATGGATATAATAGGCGCCCACGGAAACCCACCGCGCCTGAACCGCCTTGTACAAGGCCTTGACCGGCGAGAAGCCGAGCAGAAGCGCACTTTTGACAAATACCCGCGCTGCACCCAACGGTTGGTCCTTGCGCTTGCGCCGCTCCATCATGGTTGAAATCATGCCGTTGCGCAAACCGCGCGCCCGGATCCAGTCGCCTTCCAGTCGCCGCGCCGGGACCGTTTCATGCACCGGCGCTTCCGCGCACCAGCCTGTCCTGAAACCCTTGGCGACGGAACGACTGATAAAATCGGAGTCGCCGCCGCCCGTGAAATTGAACATCGGATCGAGAAACGGAAAGCCCGCCGCTTCCAGCACTGGCCGTGCGACGGCGAGATTGCCCGATGAATAAAGCGTGGGCACCGGGCCGCTGCGCTGATAGGTCGGCAGGAACACCGGATGACGCGCCCACGCCTCAGACCCCGGGCGGTCGAAGACCGGCACCTGTGGACCGCCCACCAGATCGACGGAATAGCGTTCTGCTGCCGCCATCATGTTTTCCAGCCATGACGGATCGGCCAGTTCGTCATCGTCGATCACCAGAACATGTTTCATGTTCGGGAAATAACCGAGCGCCGTCAGCCAGGCAGCATTATAGGCGTTGCAATTGCCACGCTGCGTTTCAACGATCACCAGACCGCGATAGGTTCCAGCTGCAAACAGCGGTGCCGCAACCTTGGCGCCCGCTTGTTCCTCCGCCTCGTTTTCGACAACGATGATCGCGAATTGCCGGTCGGTCACCTGCGCCTTCAGGCTCTCCAGCGTTCGCAGAAGATGCTCGGGACGGCGAAAAGTCGGTAGCGTCACCACCACCTCGACATTCGTAAAATTCAAATGGGGTGTTTGAGTAATGACTTGAATGTGATTGGGAAGCTTCGGCGTCCTGTTGTCCATTATATTTTCAACCGCCGCCCTATCATCCGATGCAAAACCAATCGGTCCTTTTGTCGGAAATGCCCTAATTTTGACACGTAAACTGCTCTATGCCACATCAATTCTTCAATTGGTGCGGTTGTACTGAAAAACAGCACTCAACACGATTCAATAAATTGATTTCAAGCCCTATTTATCAGGCGAGCGTTTAAGGATCATTTACACCGCGCCGCTATGAATCAAGGCATAGAAATACGGCATATCCGCAGGAGTCGAATTGCAACCGTTGCGTCTCGTTTTCGTGACATCCCTCGTGCCCCACGAAGATGCTTCGACTGGATATGAAGTCGCCAATGCCGCTGTCATCAACGGGCTGCGCCGGGCTGGCGCACATGTCACCGTCATCGGCTTCACATGGCCGGGACGCAAGGCTGCCGCCGACGCGGATGTCGTGGTGCTGGGCGAAGTGGAAGTGCGCACCGAAGGTGCAAGCGCCACGCAGAAAATCGGCTGGGTTGTCAAATCCTTCCTCACCGGACTGACGGTTTCCTCCGCCAAGCTGCGCGTCATTCCGCCGATGAAACTGCATGAAGCGATTGCGGCTTGCGGCGATTTTGACGCCTATGTGCTGAACGGCGTGGCCCTTCCCGGCGCGTTCGAAGCCGTATTTCGTGACAAGCCGTCGCTTTTTGTTGCGCATAATGTGGAACACCGCTCGGCACGCGAAAACGCCGAAGACGCCAAGGGCATTATCCAGAAGCTTCTCTTCTCCCGCGAAGCCCGCATTCTCAAGCGGCTGGAAAAGCGGCTTTGTGACAATGCAGCCTTCGTCTTCACCTTTGCCGAGGACGATGCGCCAGCGCTAGGCCTCTCCCCGGAAAAAGCCGCGACCTTCCCGCTGGTCATGCCAGCCAGGCGCAAATCCGCCAGCCGCGATATCAAGTATGACCTCGCTTTGATCGGCACCTGGACATGGCATCCAAACCGGATTGGCCTTGAATGGTTCCTCAGAGAGGTCAAGCCGCTGCTGCCATCGGATATATCCATCGCGATTGCCGGCAGCACACCAGCCGACTTGATTGCCGCCTGGCCGGCTGTAAACTTCGTCGGCAAAGTATCGGACGCCACCGCCTTTGTTGAAAGTTGCGCCGTCGTGCCGCTGATCAGCCGCGCAGGCACCGGCGTTCAGCTGAAGACCATTGAAACCTTCGAGCTTGGTATGCCAAGCGTCGCCACGCCGCATTCCGTGCGCGGCATCGCGCGCATTCCCGAAAACTGCACTATTGCTGACGCGCCAGCGGAATTTGCCGCGGCGATCAAAATGCGCATCGCGCAGGCCCGCGCAGGTGACCGCCAGATGCTGGACGGCAAGGCCTTTACCCGCTCACAGATCGACGGCATGGATCAGGCGCTCACACGCGGACTGGATGCGCTTCGTCGGACCACGAAGCGCGCGGCGGGAGCGCAATGATGCTGGAACAAAGCCCCCGTCCGTCCCGCAATATTCTTGGCATCGATGTCGCCTGTTTCGACTGGAACGAAGCGCTCGACTTTTTCGACAAGACGCTTGAAGACGGACAGTTCCAGCGCGTGGCATGGCTCAACGCCCATTGCGCCAATGTTGCGCATGCCGATGCGACCTATAAGCAGGCTTTGCAGAGTTTTCTCGTGCTGCCCGACGGCGTTGGCGTCGATATAGCCAGCAAGATTGCCTATGGGCAGAAATTCCCCGCCAATCTCAACGGAACGGATTTCGTGCCGCGCCTGCTCGGCCATATCAAACGCCCGCTGCGTATCGGACTGATCGGTGGACGGCCCGGCATTCCCGAAAAGGCCGCGGAGGCGTTTCATGCGTTTGCGCCGCAGCATGACTACCGGGTCTATGCGGATGGTTTTTTCGCACCCGACCAGATGGCCGCAATCCTCGACCGGCTTGCAGGCGACAGGCCGGATATCCTGCTGGTCGCAATGGGCGTGCCGTTGCAGGAACTCTTCATCCAGACACATATCACCAAAGCGCATTGCACCATGGCCTGCGCGGTTGGGGCCTTGTTCGATTTTCAGGCGGGCGCAACCGAACGCGCGCCACAATGGGTGCGCCAGATGCGGCTTGAATGGGCCTATCGGCTGATGCGCGAGCCAGCACGACTGGCGGGACGCTATCTGGTCGGCAACCCGCTTTTCCTGTGGCGGGTCATGCTGAGCGGACTTTCGGGATATTTGATGCGGGATGGTCGATGAAGACGGCAATTGTCACGGCAAGCTACGACAAGGATTTCGAGCGCTGCAAATTGCTGTGCGAAACCGTGGATGAACATGTCTGCGGGTTCACCACGCATTATATCCTCGTCGAACCGCGCGATGTCGCACTATTCCAGCAGCTGGCTGGGCCGCACCGCATCATCATTGACGAGCGGGAATTGCTGCCATCCTGGCTGCATGTCTTTCCCGATCCAACCTCCTTCGGCAAGCGCCGCATCTGGCTGTCGCTGAAAGCCAAGCCGCTGCGCGGCTGGCATGTACAGCAATTGCGCCGCATTGCTCTGGCGAATGTGACGGGGGAAGACGGCTTTCTCTATACCGATTCCGACACCGCCTTCCTGCGCACTTTCGACTGCCGCAATCTCTGGCAGGGCGGCAAAATGCGCCTCTTCGTGCGTCCCGATGCGCTGGCCAAGCCTGAATGGCCCCTGCATCCGGTCTGGTCGGCCAATGCGGAAAAGCTGCTTGGCATCAAGGACCGCAAGAACGCACTCAACGATTATATCGGCCAGCTCGTTTCCTGGCGACGCGACACGATGCTGTCCATGTGCGAGCGCATCGAAAGCCATACGGGTCGCAACTGGGTGGCAGCTTTAGGGACAATCCGCAGTTTTTCGGAATGCTTCCTCTATGGCCGTTATGTCGATGACATACTCCATGGCGCGGGCCACTTTAGCGACACCCATGATCTGTGCCGCATGCAATGGTTTGCACCGCCACCAACCGAAGACGAATTCCGCACATTCATTGCCGAGATGGAGCCCTATCAGGTTGCCATCGGCATGCAGTCTTTCCTCGGTCTTTCGGTCAATGATATTCGCCGCATCATCGGCGCTTGAGTTTAGGCTTTCAGATGCGTTTGGCGGGTAGCCGCAGGCTCGTATAGGTGAAAACCAGCGACAGAATATAGAGCGCGCCGAATACGAGATTGAGGCCTGCAATCCAGTCATTGCCGCCACCGGAATGCCTCAGCAGCAGCCAGACAAACAAGGCCTTGGCCGCCGTCATGATGACGAGGCTGAGCGTGCGCAGGCCCGACTGGCCGCGCGCATAGAGAAGCTCGGTCTGATACTCGATGAGATTGCGGAACCCCGGCACCAGCAAGACCAGCGGCAGCAGGCTGACAATCGCCGCCACATTGGCGCCGAGCGCATTGGGAAATACCCAGAGGAAAATCGCAAGCGCCGCAAGGCCGCCCACCGAAACGGCGAACACCGCCGCTTCCAGTCCCGCACGAAGACGCAGGCTCGACAGCATGTCGGGCTTGCGCATCAGTTTTTGCACCAGCATCATATTGAAGGAGCGCACCGGCAGTGCCGTCAGGTCGACCAGCCGCATGACGATAGCATAAAGCCCGGCAATTTCCGGCCCGCCGACGCTGAGCACCAGCAATTTGTCCAGCTCGCTTTGCACATAAAAGAGCAGTTCCGCCCCGGCGACGGCAATCGAATCCGCGAAACGGCGGATATAGAGTTTGGGCCGAAAACGGATTTTCCTGCGCGGATAGAAATAGATCGACACAGCAAGCGCCACGGCATTGGCCGCGAGATACCACCATGCCCAATGGGCAACATCGTGTACCGTCGCCATCCAGGTGAACAGCACCGCTGCAACCGCCCGCGTGACCGTACCGAAAATGACGAGGCCCGCCGAAATGCCAAACCGGTTGAGGCCGTTATTGACGATGATGATAACTTCCGCCGAGCGCCAGAACAGGGCTTCCGCCACGATGATGATGGCGAAGGGCAGGAGTGTGATATCCCGGCTGAAGAACACCAGATAGACCAGCCACGAGCAGACGGCGAACAGCGGCAGCGATGCCACCGCCGCCATGAGATATCCGGCGCTATAGGTTCCGAGCAGATGCGGCTTGACTGTGGAGATGCGATAGAGCGGCGAGGTAAAGCCCAGCGACACGATGCGGGACAGCATGACGCCGGTGCCCGATGCCGTCGCGAAAATACCGAAATCGCCAGTCGGCAGCGTGTTGGCGAGCGCGATGAAATAGACCAGCGACACCACAAGCCGCCCGACTGAACCGGAGACGAGTGAGAGATAATCCCTGAGCATGCCGGACTTGAGGCCAGATTTCAGGCGGTCAAATTTCTGAAATGCTTTCGCTATCACCAACGAGCCTTTGTCTTCGTTGCATCGCTCACAATCTGGCATGTTTCACGGGCCGAAGCGAAAAGCCAGCGCAAAACCCGGCGTAAATCTGGAATGGTTAACCGGTAGCATTTTGCACGGGGACAATTTCTATACCATTAACCATTTTTTTCCCGTAGGGACTTACAATCACAACCCAAACGGGTTTTCAGAGTTCGGATATTTCAGGCAATGAGTAGCGATGATAAGCGTCATAAAGAGGAGAGCGGGAAACCCCTTCTCTCATTCTCCGACGCGCCCGCTGGCTTGAGCCGGACACCGACCTCCGCGGCATCGGCCCAAACGCCGCCTCAGACACCCTCTCAGACGCCCCCATGGACTCCACCCGCTTCGAAAGAGGAGCGCGAGGAATTCGGTCGCACCCACGATCTGAGCCCCGAACGGCTGACCGACGAAGAACTCACCGCCTTGCAAGAGCGTCTTGCGGCCATCGAAACCGAGCTTGACCGCAAGCTTGTCGCGCGTGAGCGACGCAGGCACGAACTGGTCGAGGACCAGCCCTCGCCTCAACCGATGCCCGAAACTGCGCAACCATTGGCAGAAGCGCCTGCCTCCACAGATCACACGGCAAAAACGCCGGATATGGATCACGCCGATGACAATAGCTGGCGCCCGCTGATCGACCCTTATGCGGCAATCGATGTGATCAAGGGATCGCGCAAGCTTCTGCTTGTCACGACCGTTCTCGGCGGCATCGCCGGTGTGCTGATCGCGCTTTCCGTGCCGACCATGTATGTCGCGACGACCGATGTTCTGGTCGATCCGCGCAACATCAAAACCGTTGGCACCGAACTGACCCCCGGCCAGTTGCCGACTGACGCTTCGCTGGCTGTGGCGGAAAGTCAGGCGCGCATCGTGGGTTCCAGCAGCGTGCTTTTGAAGGTGATCGACCAGACCAAGCTCACGCAAGATCCGGAATTCAATGGAACGCTGGTCCCGACCGGCGTAGCCGGTTTCTTTGCGCAGATCCGCGACATGCTGTCAGCCAAGAAGACGAGCGACAGTCAGGCGCTGGAAACGCGGGTTCTCTACAATCTCTACAAGGCGATGAAGATCGACCGCGATGCCAAGACCTTCATCTATTCGATTTCGGTCAAGACTCGCGATCCGCAAAAATCGGCTTCCTTGGCCAATACGATCAGCACGGTGTTTCAAAACGAGCTTGTATCGATGCAATCCGATGCGACCCGTCGCACATCGGAAGAATTGTCCACCCGGCTTGCCAGCCTGCGCGCAAGCGTCGAGCAGGCGGAAACAGCAGCGGCGGATTTCCGCGCCGCGCATGACCTCGTGGATGTCGACGGCAAACTTATCAGCGACAGTGACCTTGGCCGCCTTAACGAACAGCTTTCCAACCAGCGCGCCGAGACGATGCGGTTGCAAGCGCGTATCGAGGTGATGAACAGCGCCACGTCGGACAATGTGGTTGCCGGTACATTGCCGGAAGAGTTCCGGTCCAACACACTGACCGCCTTGCGCGCGCAATATGCGCAGGCAAGACAGGCCGCAAACGGCATGTCCTCACAGCTTGGGCCGCGCCATCCGCAATTGATCCAGGCGCAATCGCAGGCAGGTACGATCCTCGGCGATATCGACGCCGAGCTGCGCCGCGTGCGTTCCTCGCTTCAGGTCGAGGTTCAGCGTTCGGTTCAGCAGGAAAAGGAATTGTCGGCTCGTCTGGCGCAACTGAAAGCGCAACAGGCCAATAATAATAGCGATCTGGTCAAGCTGCGCGAACTGGAACGCGAAGCGGCAGCCCGCCGCTCCGTCTATGAAGCATTCCTCCTGCGTTCGCGTGAAACCGGCGAACAGGAAGGCCTCAACACGGTCAATATCCGTGTGCTTTCGGAAGCCCGCCCGCCGCTCGATCCTTCGGGCACATCGCGCAAGCTGATCGTGATTGCAGGATTGATCGCCGGTTTACTGGCGGGGCTGGCCATTACAGCCGTCCGCAACTTCGGACGGCTGCTGCGCCTTTCAAGATAGTTCGGGCAAGATAATCTTAGGCAGTGCGCGCAATCTCGGCGCGCGGCACCTTGCGACCGCTCGCGCGCAGAACGCCGTGGGCGCCGTCAAGGTGACCCGGCTTCAGTTCAAGCGCCAGAAAACGCCGCTTTTCATAAGGGCCGGGCATGGCCAGTTCGCCGGTCTTTTCTGCCGTGAAGCCGAAACGCTCGTAATATTCCGGATCGCCGACCAGCAGGATCGCGCCATGGCCAAGCATGGTTGCCTCAGCAATCGCGTGACGCATCAGGGCCGAACCGATACCGGTACCGGCAGCCGAGGGATCGACAGCGAGCGGCCCAAGCAGCAGCGCGGCAACCGGAAAGCCGAAGGCATCGATACCAGCCTGAACATTCCACAGGCGAACAGTGCCGGAGAGAACGCCATCGGCGCTCTCGGCAGCAAAGGCCAGCCCTGCGGCGGGCAGACGACCGCGCCGCAGCTTTTCCGAAGACTTTCTGCGACGGCCTTCGCCCATGGCGCGGTCGAGCAGCGCTTCACGCGCCAGCACGTGCTCCACCGTCTCGCCTGCTATTGCAAAAGCAGGCGCAGCAACGGGGGCAAAGCCCTGCACGAAGCCAGCGGCGTCATTGTCCTGAAAATCGAGAATTGCATTCATCACATCTATCCCCGCAAAGCGGCAGCAGCACACCCCGTCCAGTGCCTTGCGGCACCGGACAGATTGAGAGGATCATTCAGGTCTCTGACGGTATGATCTTATCCGAAAACCGGTTCCCACTTTTCGGGATCATACCGTACCTGAAAGATCAGATGACGTAGGATCGGAGCGGTTCGAAGCCGTTGAACGCCACCGCCGAATAGGTGGTGGTGTAAGCGCCCGTGCCTTCGATGAGGATTTCGTCACCGATGGTCAGCGAGACCGGCAGCGGATACGGCGTCTTTTCGTAAAGAACATCCGCACTGTCGCAGGTCGGGCCAGCCAGCACGCAAGGCTCGGTTTCGCTACCGTCATGCGGGGTCACGATCTGATAGCGGATCGCCTCGTCCATGGTTTCGGCGAGACCGCCGAACTTGCCAATGTCGAGATAGACCCAGCGCACATTGTCGTTGTCCGCCTTGCGGGAGACCAGAACCACTTCGGTCTTGATCACGCCTGCATTGCCGACCATGCCGCGGCCCGGTTCAATGATGGTTTCCGGGATACGGTTGCCGAAATGCTTGGACAGCGCGTCGAAGATCGCCATGCCGTAGGCCTGAGCGGTCGGCACGTCCTTGAGGTAACGAGTCGGGAAACCGCCGCCCATATTGACCATGCGCAGCACGATGCCTTCATCGGCAAGGGTGCGGAACACCGATGCCGCATCGCCAAGCGCGCGGTCCCAGGCGGAGAGGTCCGTCTGCTGCGAGCCGACATGGAACGATACGCCATAAGAGTCGAGGCCGAACACCTTGGCATGGCGCAGCACGTCGACGGCCATTGCAGGCACGCAGCCGAACTTGCGCGACAGCGGCCATTCGGCGCCTTCACCGTCGGTCAGAACGCGGCAGAAGACGCGGCTGCCAGGAGCGGCGCGCGCGACCTTCTCGACTTCTTCCACGGAGTCGACTGCATAAAGACGGATGCCCAGCTCGAAAGCGCGCGCAATATCGCGCTCCTTCTTGATGGTGTTGCCGTAGGAAATACGGCTCGGCGTCGCACCGGCTTCCAGCGCCATTTCGATTTCGGCAACCGAAGCCGTATCGAAGCAGGAACCGAGCGAAGCGAGCAGGCGCAGGATTTCCGGCGCAGGATTGGCCTTCACCGCATAGAAAATGCGGGAATAGGGCAATGCCTTCTCAAAGCTGTGATAGTTCTCGCGAACGACATCGGTATCGACGACGAGGCAGGGACCGTCCGGACGACGGGTATTGAGGAAATCAATGATGCGCTGTGTAGCCATGGTCGTTCTCCTGCGGCGACCCTAACCGGGCCGTTTTTGGTGCACAATCGCGAAAAGTTGCTGCCTTTTCTGCAAACTGCACATAAAAACAAATACTTAGAGGACCATCCCTATCTTGCGGGAATGGAAATTCTCTAAGAGACAAAGGTGCATGAGACCCTCGCCGCGAAGTCAGCCTTTGGAGGCGCTGATATCACACGAAAGAACATGCGGCGATGGAACAACGCTAAACCCGCGTTACTCCGCTTTGTCTGCCTTGGATTGGAATTGGAGAACCGCATCCGCACTACCGGCAATGAAGGTGTGCCTCTTCAGTAATTTCGGCTTTTGGACAGCCGAAAGACACTAGAAAGGCCCGCACCGTCGTTGCTTCAAGATGTCCTCGATCTGGCGGTTGGCCAACAGATCGACTGGAGCGGTTAGGTCCAGGTACCGTACCGAATTCCTCACCATTCGAGGATCGGCGGACACCCACAGGCACGTGCGACTTTGGGCAAGGGCGATATAAGCGCAAAGCCGTGACCATTCAATGACAAATGTTTGTCGAAACGAAATTATTTTTCCGCTGTTTCAGCGGGGCTGCCTGCTTGCCATTGTTCAGCAATAGTGAAACATTCCACCGGAAATTTTCACTTTCTATTCAGCATAATGGCAGATTTCTGCCTCAAGCGGTGAACAATGACCACCTTCGATCCCTTCAATGCGATCATCGCGAAGCCCGAAAATCCCCTTCCCCACGCGGAAAATGGCCCGCTTTTCGGCGAGCGGCTGGCGGTCAAGGACATTTATGATCTGGCCGGAATGGTCACCGGATGCGGCAATCCGCAGATTCTGGCCGAATCAGTACCCGCTGAAAAATCCGCGCCCGCGGTCGAAAAGCTTCTGGCGGCTGGCGCTGAAGTGATTGGCAAGGCACAGACGGACGAACTTGCCTTTTCGCTGATGGGGCAAAACTCGCATTACCCTCACCCGATCAATCCTGCCGCGCCGGATCGCGTGACCGGCGGATCGTCATCCGGTTCGGCGGCAGCGGTCGCCGCCGGGATAGCGGATATTGCTCTCGGCTCCGATACGGGCGGCTCCATCCGCGCGCCTGCTAGCTTCTGCGGCCTTGTCGGCCTGCGCACCACCCATGGCCGCATTCCCCTTGAAGGCATCATGCCGCTTGCGCCGTCGCTTGATACGATCGGCTGGTTTGCACGTGACATCGCGCTTTATGAAAAAGTGGGCGCGGTCCTGCTGGGTGAAGACAGCGGGTCATTTCAGCTGACGCAATTGCTTTATATGCCGGTTCTGGAGCAGCTGCTGCTCGGACAGGATGAAACCGACGCCTATCGTGCCATGTTCGGGGCGATCCGCCCGCATTTCTCCGGCCTGAAGGCGGCAAGCCAGCCGACCTTGTCCATCGACGAGCTTTATCTCACCTTCCGGCAGATACAGGGGGCCGAAGCATGGGCCACCCACGGCGCATGGATATCGTCTGGCGAGCGTCAGCTTGGACCGGGCGTAGCCGACCGCTTCGTTTTCGGATCGCAGATCACGCCCGACACACTGGCGCAGCAGCGGACACGACGGGCACGTTTCACGCAGGAGCTTGAAGCGATCATCGGCGATCATGCCGTGCTCGCACTCCCCACCGTTCCGGGCGCGGCGCCAATGGCCAACCTGCCGTTCGAAGATTTGCAGGCCTATCGGGAACAGGCCTTGCGTCTGCTCTGTCTTTCGGTGCTCTCAGGCCTGCCACAGATCACTCTGCCGCTCGGTCGTGTTGACGGCGCGCCCTTCGGCATTTCTCTCATCGGACCACGTGGCAGCGATCGGGCGCTGATCGCGCTTGGCAAAACCATCCTTGAAACGCAGGGCTAGAACAGATGGACACGCTGACACGTATGCGCGCCTTTATCGACGTGGTCGAGGCGGAAGGATTTTCCGCCGCAGCGCGAAAAATCGGGCGCTCCAAGGCTCTTCTGTCCAAATATGTGCGCGAGCTGGAAGACGAGCTGGGCGCACGCCTTCTCAACCGCACCACGCGTCAGTTCTCGCTGACCGAAGCGGGCCACACCTATTATCATCGCGCCGTGGAAATCATCCGCGAGATCGACGCACTTCAGGATGCTGTCAGCGAGACCAGTTCCGACGCGCGCGGGCGTATAAAACTGTCCGCGCCGCGCACCTTTGCCGATGCGGTGATCGGCCAGTCGCTGATTGATTTCTGCCTTGCTCATCCTGAGATCGTGCTCGACGTGCGGCTGGACGACCGTTTCGTCGATCTGGTCGAAGAAGGCTTTGACCTCGCAATCCGCATCACGCGCCTGCAGGATTCTTCGCTGATTGCAAAGAGGCTTTCGCCCTTCCATTCCATTCTGTGCGGCGCACCGGAATTGATTGCCCGCGTCGGCAAACCGGAACGCCCGGAAGACCTGACCGACCGACCCTGCATCATCGACACCAATGCCCGCTCGCGCAACAACTGGCACTTCCGCAACACGGACGGCTCGATGATGACTGTGCCGGTCAATGGCCCCATCGAGGTCAACAGCCCGGTTGCCACCAAGAATGCTGCGCTGGCGGGCCTTGGCTTCAGCATGCTGCCGGTGTTCATCGCAGAAGAGGAAATCGAGCACGGCAGGCTGGTCGCCTGTCTGGACGAGTTCATCGTCAAGGATGGCGGTATCTATGCGGTCTATCCGCATCGCCGCTATCTGCCGGCTAAAATCCGCGCGCTTGTGGATTTTCTGACCCAGTGGTTCAAGGACCGCGAGCAGAACACGTCCACAAAGCCCCAGACTTCATAAAACTATCGTCGTTTTTGGGGTAAGCGTCCCACTTTCGCCGTCTTCGGCTTTGAGCATTAGATAACTCTCACGGAAAGACTATATGCAGGTTTCGTCATCACGGTTCAAAGGCCGGTTCGCCCGGACCACCACAGCTGCATTTTTAGCGGCTGGCCTTGTGCCGACGGTTGCGCTTGCCCACCCGCATGTCTTTGCCGAAGCGCGTCTCGAACTGACCATTGCGCCCGACGGAACGGTTCAGCAGCTTGCCCATGTCTGGCGCTTCGACGATGTCTTTTCGTCGACCGTGCTGATGGAATTCGACAAGAATGGCGATCTGAAGCTCGATCATAAAGAACTGATTGATCTCGGCCATGTCATCAATGAGTCCATTGCGGAGTTCAAATATTTCCAGAGCGTTCTGGAGGACGGCAAGGATGTCGCAATGGCAAGGCCCAACGATCTTGCCGCCGACTTTACCGACAATCGCCTGCTGATCGTCTTCACGAGCAAGCCTGCCAAGCCGCTCAAGGTGCAACCCGGCCACAAGGTCAGTTTCGGCATTTATGACCCGACCTTCTATACCGCCATCGACTATGTGAGCGACAAGGATCTGGTCGTCAAAGGAATGCCCAAGGGCTGTAAATCGACCGTGGTGCGACCTGATCCCGATCAGGCTATTGCGCAAAATCAGGCGACGCTGACCGAGGCCTTCTTCAACGACCCGGCAGGCACCAATATGTCGAAGATTTTTGCCACCCGTCTTGAAATCGAGTGCGCAGCGAAAGGATAGACGAGCAGATGAAGAGAACGGCGACGCTCATACTCACCTCTTGCCTGATGATCATGGCTGCGCAGGCGTTTGCGCAATCATCTCTTGGCATCGGTGCGAATGAAGTGGCCATGACTCCAACCGGACCGTTTGCGCATATCATTCTCTGGATGAACGAGCAGCAGCGCTCGTTCTATCTCGCCATGACCACCGCGCTGAAAGCCATGCGCGAAGACCCGTGGCAGGCTTCCATTCTGATCGGTCTTTCCTTCATCTACGGCATCTTCCATGCGGCTGGTCCGGGTCACGGCAAGGCGGTGATCTCCTCCTATATGATCGCCAATGAAACGGCGTTGCGACGCGGCATTTTCCTGTCCTTCATCTCGTCGCTGCTACAAGCCATTATGGCAATTGTCGTGGTCGGCCTTGCATGGCTGGTGCTGCGCGGCACCGGCATTTCGATGAACCAGACCGCCCGCTATATGGAGATCACCAGCTTTGCGCTGGTGCTGTTCTTCGGCCTGTGGCTCCTGGCCCGCAAGCTGCCGCTTCTGTTCCGCAAATCCAAAGACGCTGCCCCCGAAGCGAGCCCCGCCGCAGCCCTTTTCGCGGGCACACCGCAACCGGCCATGGCGAGCGGCCCTGCCTGGCAAGGCAGCATCTCGCAGACGACGCGCGCGGCAGCAGGCGGCAGCGCGGTCAAACTCAACTACAAGCCCGCTGCGGCGGCAGCAGCTGCAACAGACCATGTCTTCATTGGTGAAAGCGATGTCTGCGCTGCCTGCGGCAATGCCCATATTGCCGACCCTTCGACGCTTGGCGACGATTTCAACTGGACGACCGCCTGGTCGGCCATTTTCTCGGTCGGCCTCCGTCCATGTTCCGGCGCGCTGATCGTGCTGACCTTCGCGCTGCTTAACGGCTTGATGATGGGCGGACTGCTCTCGGTCTTCGCCATGGCCTTCGGGACATTTATCACCGTGGCGGTGCTCGCCACACTGGCCGTCACGGCCAAAAATGTTGCACTGCGCTTTGCAGGCAGCAACGCCATGTCGGGCCGGTTGAAGGCAGCAGTGGAAGTCTGCGCCGCCCTCTTTATCGCACTCACCGGCGCACTTCTGCTAAGCGCATCGCTGGTCGGATAGAGCAGTGCTTCGCTATCCTGCTCGAAAGTGCAGGAAGCGGCTCCAAAACAAAATTCGATAAAACTGCTTTTTCGTTTTAACCACGGAAAACGGCGCTGCATTATTTAGAAATCGATACCATATGAAGACATTCTGTAAAATAATTTTCTAATATCCTAGCCAGATTGACTCGCTGAGATATCCCTCAAATGAACCGTTTCGATGGCTGGTAATTTCAAGAGGATATTTCTCAACATTAATTCATTTCAACGTGTGTGCTTCGTTTTTCCATAATCCGAAAGCCAATCAACACAGAAAGGAATTTTGGTTATGAAAATGAACGGGCAGCGCATTTTCTCTGCAGTCATCGCTCTGGGAATGCTCGGCGCAACATCAGGTGTGTCCTTCGCACAAACGACGGCAAGTGAGGCGACGGCAACCGAAGCAACAGCGCCAGCTGGCACCTACAAGCTTGATCCGACACATGCGGCCCTGCTGTGGTCCCTGAAGCATAACCAGATTTCCAACTATACGGCCCGCTTCGACAAGCTCGATGCCACGCTGCAGCTCGACCCCGCGAAGATTGAAAACTCCTCGATCGAAGTGACCATCGACCCCACCTCCGTCGCCACCGCCTATCCGGCGGACTACAAGGCCACCCATGCCGATTCCGGCTTTGCAACCTGGGATGAAGACGTCAGCCGTTCACCGAACTTCCTGAACAGTGACGCCCATCCGACAATCACGTTCAAGTCGACCAAGGTCACCTCGACCGGCGACACGACGGCTGACATTGTCGGCGACCTGACATTTCTGGGCGTGACCAAGCCCGTGACGCTGAAGGCGACGCTCATTGGCGCAATCGACAGCCATCCCTATGCTGGCGTTCCCGCACTCGGCTTCGCCGCAGAAGGAACCTTCAACCGCACCGAATTCGGTCAGGCGCTCGGCCCCGTGGGTCCGGACATCACCATCCGCTTCGACGGTGAGTTCATTCAGGAAGCAAGCTAACCTACGCTTGATTGACTAAATCGAATGCCCCACCGGCTGCGCCTCCTCCCAAGCCGTGCCGGTGGGTTTCGCCATTTCAATCACGAAATCCTTGTCCGAAACCGCATTGGCGACATTCGGCCTCGACCCGTCAGGATGACAATGAACACTCATCCCCAAGCTCCCAACCTATCATCGCCCTCAACACCCAATAGCCGCGGACAGGCCACGGCCAAACGCTACAGCACAGTGGCCATCCTGCTGCATTGGGCCATAGCCATTCTCGTCATCTCCATGATCCCTATGGGCTGGTGGATGGTCAGGGCCATCAACAATCCCGACACGCAGCAGCTCGCCTATCAGCTGTTTCAGCTCCACAAGTCCATCGGCTTTGCCATTCTGGCCTTGACCCTGTTTCGCGTGATCTGGCGTCTGACACATTCGGTTCCGGCACTGCCTTCCGACATGAAGGGCTGGGAACGCATGTTGGCGCGGGCGACCCACATTGCCTTTTATGCCCTCCTGCTGGCCATTCCGCTGACCGGCTGGGCCTATGTCTCAACCGGCTGGGCTATCAGCACGGATCGCCCGCTGATGGTGGCCACATCGTGGTTCGGCCTGTTCGACGTTCCGGCTATTCCGGCCATGGACGGCATGCGCGACATTGCCTTTGGTGCCATGGGGGCTCATGCCTATATGGCCTATGGGGGTGCCGCTCTCATTGTTCTGCACGTTGCCGCCGCGCTGAAGCACCAGCTGATCGATCGCGACGGCGTACTGGCCCAGATGCTGCCCTTCCTGCGCAGCAAGGACCATGGCGACGCAGTGCTCCCGGGCAGAGCCATGCTGCCGCGTGGCCTCGGCATCGCTTTCGTCGTCATGATCGGGCTCGCAAGCTACGCCATGCATCTGCCGACCACCCCGGCACCTGCGCAGCTTACCGTCGCGGCAGCGGAATCCGTCAACGTAGCGCCGCAAGCACCTGCGTCTCCCGCACCAGCCGCTGCACCAAGCGCCGAAGCGAATGCCACGGCCTGGGCCATTGACCCGGCTGCATCTGCCATCCGCTTTGCCGGCACGCATGCGGGCAAAAACTTTGCCGGACAATTCAGCCAATGGAGCGGCGATATTCGCTTCGATCCGGACAATCTCGCCGGTTCGAAAGCCGTCATCACGGTCAATACCGGCTCGGCGACAACCGGCGACGCCACGCAGGAAAGTTCGCTCAAGAACGGCGAATGGTTCAATGCCCGTCGCTTTCCCGATGCGCGTTTCGAGACCAAGAGCTTCCGATCCCTTGGCGGCGAGCGCTATGAAGCCGACGCTATCCTGACGATCAAGAACAAGGCCGTGCCGGTCGTTCTACCCTTCACCTACAAGCCCGAAGGCGACATTGCGGCAGTGGAAGGCAGCATCGAGCTTGATCGCGCAGCACTTAATCTCGGCATGTTCTCAGACCCGGCTGCCGAATGGGTGTCCAAGACGATTGCCGTCACAATCAATGTCACGGCAGCAAGGAGCTGACGCCCAAAGCAAAAATCCCGGCACATGTGCCGGGATTTATCTGCCTGTCTATTCAGGCTGTCTATGCTGGCTGGAACTGTTCTGGAGCCGCGGCCGCAAAGGCCGGTAACGCCGCGCAGGCCTTTGCCACAGCCGCAATACGCGGAAGATGCTGCCATTCGACGCCCCAGCGGCTGGCATTGTAAAGCTGGGGAACAAGCACGCAATCGGCCATGCCAGGCATGTCGCTATGGCAGAAGCGACCTTCAAACCCCGGATGGTCGAGCAGCTTTTCAAACGCTTCCAGACCACGGCGGATATTGTCGCTGTTCCATGCCGCGCGGGCTTCCTTGCCCGCCAACGCTTCTACCTGTGCCAAAACCCGAAGGTTGGAAACCGGATGGATTTCGCAGGCAATGGCTTCAGCCAATGCACGGACATGCGCCCTTCCCGCTGCATCACGCGGCAGCAAGGCCGGATCAGGCCGCGTTTCGTCCAGATATTCGATAATCGCCAGCGACTGGACCAGCACCAGCCCGTCGATTTTGAGAACGGGCACAAGCCCCTGCGGATGCAGCGCCAGATGCTCGGGCGACAACTGCGCACCTGCCGTCAGGTCCACCGGCACACGCTCATAGGCAATCCCCTTCAAGGCCAGTGCGAGACGCACGCGATAGGCCGAGGAGGAGCGCCAGTAATCATATAAAGTCACCGTCATGGCTGCGCCGGAAGAATTTGGCCGATACAGGGCCCAAAACCGATGCGATAGCCATCGCCTCTCGCTTCCGCAAACAGGCCAACCTCATCGCCATCCTCGATGAATGTGCGGCTTTCGCCATTCACCGTAACGGGGTTCTTGCCGTTCTGCGTCATTTCCAGAAGAGCGCCGGTCTGATCGAGGCTCGGCCCGGAAATCGTGCCGGAACCAAGCAGATCGCCAACCCGCATCGGGCAACCGGTTTCGGTATGATGCGCAAGCTGCTGCGCGCTCGAATAATACATGACATTGTAGTTCGTCTCAGCCATCTGCTGGCCGTTCATGGTCCAGCCGATAGCAAGATCGTAGAAGCCGGGACGGTCTTCATGCAGATATGGCAAAAGCGGATTGACGCGCTCTGCGCCTTCGCTGCGGAACGGTTCAAGTGCGGCCTGCGTCACAACCCATGCACCGATTGTTGTTCCCAGCGCCTTCGACTGGAAAGGCCCCAGCGGCTGGTACTCCCATGCCTGAACATCGCGTGCCGACCAGTCATTGAGCAGCACATAGCCGAAGATCATATCTTCCGCCTGCTCGACGCTGATGCGTTCGCCCATCGCACTGTCGATGCCGACAATGGCTCCAAGCTCCAGTTCCAGATCAAGCCTTTTGCAGCGATCCCACACCGGCCCCTGTTCACCTCTGGTTTGGCCCATCGGGCGACGGATCGGCGTGCCGGTCACCACAACGGAGGAGGCGCGCCCATTATAGCCGATCGGCATATGGGTCCATTGCGGCGGCAGCGCATTTTCCGGCCCGCGAAACAACACGCCCACATTGAAGGCATGGTTTTTCGACGCATAAAAATCAGTAAACTCCGTTACGCGGATCGGCAGATGCATCCGCGCATCAGCCATCGATACCAGGGGCAAGCTCGTATCGCCGCCCTCGCGCAACAGCTTCATCAGCGTTGCGCGTACTTCGTCCCATTTGGCGCGGCCCAATGCCATGAAACCATTGAGCTGCGCTTCAGCAAAAGTGCCGTTAGCATCGATGAGGCCAGCCGCTTCGCATTTGTCGAGATCGAGTATCATATCGCCGATGGCGACGCCGCAACGCGGTGCGTTTCCGCCTACCGAAAACACACCATAGGGCAGATTGTTCAGGGGAAAGGGGCAATCCGCATGATTGGCGCTCTCTACCCAGGACCGGATCAAAGCCAATGTCCGTCTCCTCGCTTCAGATTCATATTCTAGGAGTGCCAGCGCATAGGGCCCATGACACCCGGTTGATTGACATCACTTCACGCCGGGCGTGCCGTTGAACTTCTTTTCGAGATGGTCCCACACTTCGATATATTCCTGCTGCATCGGAGCCTCGCGCGCGGCGAATTCCGTCAGATGCTGCGGGAAGCGGGTCTCGAACATGAAGCTCATGGTATTATCGAGCTTTTCCGGACGCAGCTCCGCATTCGACGCGCCTTCAAATGCGTCGCGGTCGGGTCCGTGCGGCAACATGCAATTGTGCAGGCTGATGCCGCCCGGCGCAAAACCCTGCGGCTTGGCATCGTAGACGCCATAAATATTGCCCATCAGCTCTGACATGATGTTCTTGTGATACCATGGCGGACGGAAGGAATGTTCCGCCACCAGCCAGCGTTCGCGGAACAGCACGAAGTCGATATTGGCCGTTCCTTCCTGACCCGACGGCGCGGTCAGCACCGTGAAAATCGACGGATCGGGATGGTCGAACAGAATGGCGCCAACCGGCGAGTAGGTGCGGAGGTCATATTTATAGGCGCAGTAATTGCCGTGCCACGCCACGATATCGAGCGGCGAATGGTCAATCCAGCTCTCATGAAACTGGCCGCACCATTTGATGACAACACGCGAGCGCGCCTGTTTGTCTTCATAGGCCGCAACGGGGGATTTGAAATCGCGCGGATTGGCAAGGCAGTTCGCGCCGATAGGACCACGGCCGGGCATATCGAATTTCTGACCATAATTCTCGCAGACAAAGCCGCGGCACGGTCCCTCAAGCACTTCGACGCGATAAACGAGACCGCGCGGAATAATGGCAATTTCCTTCGGCTCAAGATCGATGATGCCAAGCTCCGTGCAAAAGCGCAGCCGTCCTTCCTGCGGCACGACCAGCAATTCGCTATCGGCGGAGTAAAAATACTCGTCCTGCATCGAACGGGTGATCAGATAGACATGGCTTGCCATGCCGATCTGGATATTGACATCGCCCGCCGTGGTCATGGTGCGCATGCCGGTGATCCACGTCAGATCCTCATCCGGCCCCGGCAGCGGGATAGGGTCCCAGCGATACTGGCCGAGACTGGTGATATTGCGCCGCTGCGGATCGCCGACCGGCAGATTGGGCGCAGTCTTCCAGTACGGCACGTCGATCAGCTGGAATCGGCCCGTATGATGGACCGACGGGCGAATGCGATAGCACCAGGTCCGCTCGTTTTGACCACGCGGCGCGGTGAAAGCGGTGCCGGACAGTTGCTCGGCATAGAGCCCGTAATTGCATTTCTGTGGTGAATTCTGACCTTGCGGCAATGCACCCGGCAGCGCTTCGGTTTCAAAGTCGTTGCCGAAACCGGGCATATAGCCCTCGACCGTTCCAGTCGTCACCGATGCGCGGACCATGCCCTGCGGGATTGCGTGAGCGGTCATGATTAATCCTCCCGGCAAATTCGTTGCTCCAACAACGATAATAACGTTGCGAATGCAACGAAGTCAATGCTTCTTGCGTGACACGTGTTTTTCCGTTGTATTTGCAATGAAACTCTGCTCCTTTCCTGAAAAAAGGAGACATGCATGGCATTCGAACTCGACGGTTTCCTGCCCTATCGGCTAAGCGTGGTGGCCGCGCGGATCAGCGAGCGCTTTGCAAAACGCTATGCCGCTGAAGCGGGGCTGACCATCCCCGAATGGCGCGTCTTGGCGCATCTCTATCGAAGTGGCGAAGTCAGCATCCGGGACATCAATACCCGCGTCAATCTGGACAAGTCGATTGTCAGCCGGGCAGCAACGCGCCTTGAAAGCGCCGGACTGCTGCATAAATCGGATAACAATGTTGACCGTCGATTGATTGTACTCGCGCTCACCCCTCAAGGGGAAGAGCTGATGCATCGCCTTGGCAAAATCGCCGACGAGTTTCAGGCGGAGATACTTAAAGATCTGGGCCCCGATGCCAAACATTTTCTCGAAGGGCTGACCCGCCTCTCCAGCGCGCATCCTTCGCGATAATCGCCGACCTTACCCGGCTTCAGTCACCTGCTTGACCGCCTTGTGCAGAGCAGCAATGCCCGTTTCCAGAGCTTGGCGGTCCTGCTCGGACATTGCGCTCAATATGGCGTTGGCTTTTGCATCGACTTCGCCGAAAGCCTTTTGAAACAGGGCTTGTCCCGCATTCGTGACCGCATAATGCCGCAAACGCCGGTCTTCTTCGGATATGGTCCGGATAATCAAGCCTTTCTCTTCCAGACGGCTGGCGGCGCGGCTGACCTGCACCTTGTCGAGAGAGGTGCGCTGGGCAAGCCGCACGGAATCGATGGAGCCTGCTTCCGCAAGCAGAAACAGCAGACGCCATTCCTCACGCATCAGCCCATATTCGTGACCATAAACAGCAACCAGCTGCCGGGAGAACGCTTCCGCGACAATCGCGAGCCGATAGGGAAAGAACGTCTCCATGCGCATTGCATGCCCCTCACAAAGTCTTTTCATTTCAATTATTTTCCCGGATTGAACAGACAATTTCAAAGGCTTTTTCAAGAGCGAGATCTAATCGGAGTGAAACGCGGGCTGATAAGATTACGCCCCAATGAAAAGTACCCGTACACCGCGGTTATCCTGTCCATTCGAACAGCCTTTTGAATTGATCCTCGCCCCTCCTGCAGATTGTAATCCCCGGAATCTGATCGTGACTATTTCATTGCATATGTAACGTTGCTATTGCAATGAACTTGACATCGTTGCAAATGATACGATTATAAGGTGCCGGTAGCGAGGAACCGGTATTCAAATGCTGGGCAGCGGAGGAGCACCCTTGAACACATCAGCACCGGCGGGCACAATGGATGCCGCGCAGACACAAAAATCATCAATACGGCTTCTTTTCGCGGCCAGCACGGGCACGATTATCGAGTGGTATGACTTCGCGGTTTTCGCTTTTTGCGCCGCACTTGTTTTCAACACAGCGTTTTTCCCTGTGGTCGATCCGATCACCGGCTTGATTGCCGCCTTGTCCACGCAGGCCGTCGGCTTCATTGCCCGTCCTGCTGGCGGCTGGTTCTTCGGTGTTCTGGGTGACAGGATCGGGCGCAAGCGCGCACTCGTCATCAGTCTTTTCCTGATGGGCGGCGCGACTGTCGCCATGGGCCTGCTCCCCACCTATCAGCAGATTGGCGTGTTCGCTCCGCTTCTGCTTCTCCTGATGCGCCTGCTGCAAGGTTTTGCCATCGGCGGCGAATCCACTGGCGCGCTGGTGCTGATCGCCGAAAGCCTTCCGGCAAAGCAGCGCGGTCTCTGGACCGGCTTTCCCATGATCGGCGGACCGGCTGGCAATGTACTTGCGACCGCCGTTATCGGTTTGGTCATCGGTCATTTCGGATCGGACGCTTTTGTAGAATGGGCCTGGCGTATTCCCTTTATCGCCTCCATTCTGCTGATCGGTCTCGGTCTATGGGTCCGGCGCAAGGTCGAGGAATCGCCAGCCTTTATCCATCTCCAGGAGCAGAAGACCGAAGCCGTCAAAGCCCCGTTGCGCGAAGCGATTACGACCCAGGGCGCAAACATGCTGCGCGTCCTGTTCGTCAAGGCTGGCGAAAGCGCGCTCTTCTACCTCTTCTCCACATTCTTCGTCGTATTGGCGACCGTGTTCCTGAAAGTCCCGCGTGAAGCTGCCCTTGGCGCTCTGTTCATTGGCTCCATTGCCGAAGTCGCCGTCATTCTGGCTGCCGGTGCCACAGCAGACCGTATCGGACGCAAGGCCGTTACGCTGGTGGGTCTTGTGGGTGGTATCGGCGCAGGGTTCTGGCTTTTCAGCCTGCCTCCCGGCGCAGACACCGCGACGCTCACCTGGGCAACCGTGCTGACGCTCTCCTTCCACGGCATTATCGTGGGTGGCATGTCGGCCTATTTCACCGAACTCTTCCCGGCACGCGTTCGCTACACGGCCATGTCGACATCCTATTCTGTCGCCACGGTGTTGGGTGGAGCGCTGGCCCCGATCATCGGCACGTGGCTGCTCGAGATATTCGGTACACCCTTTGCGGTCGCGATCTACGCCACATTGATGGCCATACCCGCGATCTATGTGATGATCACCACGCCGGAAACCAAAGGCCGCGATCTGGTGAACTAAAACACTTCGGATTTTTTAAAAGCCGCATCAGTGATGATGCCAAATGGAAAAAGAGAAGCCAAGCTTCACCGCTTTGTTTTATGTCTATGGCAGGAATAGAAACACGCGCGCAGCCAACCGGTCTTGACGACCAAAACTGCCCGTGCATAATTTTAAGCATTCACCAGGGGTGTCCCGGCAAGGGGCTGAGATACTGCTAGCGTGCGCAGTGACCCGTTGAACCTGATCCAGTTCATACTGGCGTAGGGACGGTGCAAATGCTGGAAGGCGAGCGTCAACTGGATGCTTCCTGATGGCGTTTTTTCATCCTTCCAACACTGGAACTGGGTCTCCAACATCACATCTTGGAGCCTCAACCATGTCTATCATTACTGGCAACACAGCCCCGACTGTTACCACTGGCCCTCTCCCCGCCTCACGAAAACTAAGCAAACCGGGAACGCTTTATCCGGATATCCGCGTCCCGATGCGAGAAATTGCGCTGCATCCCAGTTCAGGGCTGCCACCTGTTACGGTCTATGACCCGTCTGGCCCCTACACCGACGATCACACAACGATCAATATCGAAACAGGTTTGCCCCGACTGCGCGAAAGCTGGATCAGCGGGCGTGGCGATGTTGAAACCTATGAAGGGCGCTCGGTTCAACCCGCAGATAACGGCTTTGCGACAGGTGAACGACTGACACCGGAATTCCCTTTTCAAAATGCACCGTTGAAAGCAAGGGATGGCAAGGCGGTTACCCAGCTTGCTTATGCACGTGCAGGGATCATCACGCCCGAAATGGAATTCGTCGCCATCCGCGAAAACCTTGGGCGACAAGCTGTCCAGCATGAATTGCCGCGTGACGGGCAAGGTTTCGGCGCCAACATTCCCGACTATGTAACACCGGAATTCGTTCGCCAGGAGATTGCAGAGGGACGCGCTATTCTTCCTGCCAATATCAACCATCCTGAATCCGAACCGATGATCATCGGGCGGAACTTTCTGGTTAAGATCAACGCTAATATCGGTAATTCTGCCGTAACATCCTCTATGGGCGAGGAAGTTGAAAAGATGGTATGGGCGATCCGTTGGGGTGCCGATACGGTCATGGACCTTTCAACCGGGCGAAACATTCATAATATTCGAGAATGGATCATCCGGAACTCGCCAGTTCCAATCGGTACGGTACCGCTCTATCAGGCTCTGGAGAAGGTCAATGGTATCGCCGAAGATCTGAACTGGCAGATCTATCGCGACACATTGATCGAACAGGCCGAACAAGGCGTTGATTATTTTACCATACACGCTGGCGTGCGGCTTTCTTATATCCACCTCACCGCCAATCGCGTAACCGGCATCGTTTCACGCGGCGGTTCGATCATGGCGAAGTGGTGCCTACACCATCACAAAGAGAGTTTTCTCTACGAACATTTCGAAGAAATTTGCGATATCTGTCGGGCTTACGATGTCTCATTCTCCCTTGGCGACGGTCTGCGTCCGGGATCAATCGCAGATGCCAATGACGCGGCACAATTTGCCGAACTGGAGACGCTAGGAGAACTGACCCAGATAGCCTGGTCCAAGGATTGCCAGGTAATGATAGAAGGGCCGGGCCACGTTCCGATGCACAAGATCAAAGAGAACATGGACAAGCAATTACACACATGCGGAGAGGCGCCATTCTATACGCTCGGACCGCTGACCACTGATATCGCACCCGGTTATGACCATATAACCTCGGGAATTGGTGCAGCGATGATCGGCTGGTTCGGCACCGCCATGCTTTGCTACGTTACCCCGAAGGAGCATCTTGGCTTGCCCAATCGCGACGATGTTAAAATCGGTGTCGTCACCTATAAGATAGCCGCTCATGCCGCAGACCTCGCAAAAGGGCACCCGGCAGCGCGTATTCGTGATGATGCGCTATCGCGGGCTCGGTTCGAATTCCGTTGGGAAGATCAGTTCAATCTTTCACTGGATCCAGAGACCGCACGTTCTTATCACGACGAAACCTTGCCCAAGGAGGCTCACAAGGACGCTCATTTCTGCTCCATGTGTGGTCCCAAGTTCTGTTCGATGCAAATCTCACATGAGATACGCGCAGGATCGCAGGAAGATTCGAGTATAAAGCCGGCTAATGAATACAGTTTCTAAATAGGCGCATTAGCACTATAAGTCGTCTTACACAGACAAAGCATAGGCACCCGCGCCTGGATCTTTTTCGGCGACGGGCATTCTGTATGGCTGAGGCTGGGACCTGACCACTGGGTGGGGCCCTCCTCTGTCATCGCCAACATTAAGCACCACCAGCCCCGGTTCTCATGCGCTGGGGCTTTTCTGTATTTGTTGTGGTCTGGCTATTTCCAAGTTTGGGGATTGTTTTGCGTGAGGGACGCTGCGTTGAGCCCTCTGCGTCTTCTCGCGCCCCTTAAACGCCAAAAGCCCGCTTTGTTAGCGGGCTTTTTGGAATGGTTGTTTGACTGTTTGGTTGCGGGGGCAGGATTTGAACCTGCGGCCTTCAGGTTA